>JAWPNA010000274.1:0-7160 GCA_045402695.1 Acidobacteriota bacterium | reverse complement strand
GGATCAGATGGGCGGGTACGTTTCTGCCGAAGCATCGCGTGAAGAATCCTGGCGGCTTCACCGAGCTGTTTGTCCGTGAAGAGAGAGGCGTCTACCGCCTCAAGGCGAGGTAGGGATGCATGGGCATGGTCCGAGTTCCAGACTCCTCGGTCCGAGGGCAACAATGGCAAGTAGGCACTTACGGAGAATTCGCAGCGTCACGATTGGTAGATACCAGAGAAGTTAACGCGCTCTCATGAGAATCATGCCATCCGCATCTTCCCGTTTTCTGATGCCCTGACCATCTGACCCGAAGGACACAACGCCCCGTGTCGAGCCCTCAGACAGAGGCGACGTCAGTCCGGCCGGGAGGGCAAACAGCCTGTCGTTCTAATGGCGAGTGCGAAGAGAAGCTCCGCTGCTAGGCCTTTCCGCGGGCGCCGCCACCCTAGAGGCGTACCTCGGGAAACGAGGACACGTACCAAGATCGCGTTTGTTGTCTCCTGCGAAAGGCACGGGATCTGAAGCGGTTCGAGCCGGAGGCCTCTATCTCGCAGCCAACCTTCACTCTCCTCCGCTCGGATCAGGAGTTCATCAGGACCTGTGTAGTCACAAAGAGAAAGAAAAGACACGTCTACTATCTGCTGGCCTCGCGGACCCAGGACAAGCGTTTCTCCGAACGCCAGCTGGCGTGGACCAGAGTCCCATTCGACACCCCTGAGCGATATCCACCATCGCCACTGAGACCCCAGGTCTGCAGCGCCGGTGTAGTGAACCCACAGCAGTCTCACACGTAATCGGCACCATTTCGGATCCGAGGGAATCTCAAGACATCCCTCGGGCGGTGGTCGCACGCCTAGCGTTGCCGAGGTCATGAAGTGACCACTGTGCGGCGACGCGGATCGTCGCCCGCGAGACTAACCGCGAGTGTCATCCGCGCGTTCGCCGTTCGACCACCTGCGTCAGTTGCGTGGAGTTCAAGCGCATGCGCTCCTGGCGGAACGCGCCGCAAGACGCACAGCTCACCCGTCGCAACTGTTCTCCCATCAAGCCTCCAGCTGAGCTGCTCTGGTGGTACGAGTTCACTTTCCTGGACATCCCAAGCCTGCCCACGCGCTTGTATCCAGTTCCTACTCGTCACGAGACGTGTCCCACGCTTCGGCCAGAGGATGTCCACGCGCGGCGGTCGTGGCGGCAAAGAGAAGGGAGCCGTCGACGCTTCAGTTGTCTGGAACCCATTGCTCACGCGGACCACCAACCGACCGGAGTCACACCCGGGCAGCTTGGCAGAGTCGATCTTGAGCTGTTGCTCTCGAATCTTTCCGGCCAGAGGTATGCGTCTCCTGTTGCCACATTCGAAATAGACTGAGTACCAGAGCCCATTCGAGACCGCGGGCAGTATCTGCCATCTGAGAATCGATACCCCGCTGAGGTCGAGCGAATCCCCATCGATCGCAATCACCGGAACCGAATCTGGCACGTCTAGCGCTGCTACACGTGATCCTTCGAAACGAATCTCCACACGACGAGTCAAGGGATGGAATGGCACCTGGCCAGTCACTGAGACCAATCTCGGGTCTCCGTCGAGCACTTCAGTGACCGGCACATCGATGGCGTCGAGGGTCTCGCGACCATCCCCGCGTAGCAGTGCCACTGTCACGACCCGTCGATCGCGTGGGATCCTCGGTCCGGATTCCGCTGCCGCGGGTGTCAGGTAGCTCCAACGCAGATGTGATCCGCTCCCGCGGCGTATCCGCAGCGCAAAGCGCCAGTACTGCTGGAGATCGCCTTTCATGCCTAGAACCTCACGCGAGAATCGAGAACATGTAATGCCAAAGCGCGATCGACGTCCACCTGGGTCGACACTCGCTCATCAGATCGCCCCGTCCAGGCGAGAGCACATGTAGCTCGTCGGCATGCACGTCTACGCCGAAGTCCTCCGTCCGCCCGTCTGGGATCTCCCCTTCTAGTCTGCTATCTAGGAATTCCGTAGTACCGCACGGGGCATGCCTTATCCCGTAGGTGTGGCAAATCTCATGAGCTACGAATTCTTGGACTGCCTGCGAGACGGCAACCGGATGACCGACGAACGCCCATCCGGTTGTACCTTTCCCTCCCAATGCATATCGATGATCTCGCGGGAGCACACCTAACCACCGTTGACCTTCGTTGTCGTACTCTTCGGCAAAGTTCTCGAGGTCGGATAGCAAATCGTCCCACCCGTCCTCCTTCGTCAAGTCGCGATCCGTACTCTCATTGAGACCCGCGGAAGGGAAGTGAAGGCGGACGCCATTGTCTGCAAGAGGAAGATACCTAAGCAAGCCTTCAATTGCCGCCTCTGCATCAGATCTGCTGACCTTCAGGTCGAGATGTGTGTCGTCGTAGACGACAACCCACACCGACGCCCGGTTCAGTCGTTCCATGTGGACGACTTCGCTCCAGTCATCATGAAGCTCAGACGCTGCGCCGGTTACGGGGTCCACGACCCTCACGTTGATCTGAAATGAGTTTGCGGGCTCCTTAACCCACGCGCCTGGCACGACAAAGTTTAGCGAGTGCTGGATAAGCCCTCGGTTGATCTGAGCCGCAGGCCAAGCCCAACAGTTGCTGTAGTCCTCGGCCCCGACATACTCGCCGTCGATCGATAGGCTGCCCAGCACCCGCACCTTCGAGTCAACCATGTTCCCCGGCTCGGCGCTCAGCGGAATCCCAGACTCGACGTACGCACGGAAGACCGTTTGACGGCCACGCACAAGCGACACGTTATTGCCAGAGGAGGGTTCGTGAGGGTCAAAGCGCTGAGTCGCTTGAGTGACCTCGACACCCAGGATTCGAATCTGTGGAACCGGTTGCACCAGGAGCGGCATCCTTGCGACCACCCCATCGCCACTCGTGCAGTTGTTCGTGGCTCTCAACTCGACATCCCAGAGCTCGGGTGTCACGACAGTTGGAGTGAACTCAAGGTGTTCGGCGAAAGCAGTGCCGTTGCGTGTCTGATGGACGACCACGGCGCCCGATGTCTTCCGTACGATGATCTCGACGTGGTCTGCGCGCTCCGCAAGCCACTCAATTCGACAGGGGCGCCCACTCCAGACGCGGGCTGGTACCCCGAGAACTTCCAGGAAGTCACCGAGCGTATACCAGCCCTGCTGATTGCCAACTCGAAACTCTGAGAAGGTTGGTGACCCTACGCCCTCAAAGTACGTCTCCAGTCTAAAGTCGGGCGCCATGTCACCAATGGCCTCAAGATAGTCATTGGTGCTCGAACTGGCTGACAGGCCTAAGCCGTCCCACGACTGTCCCAGAGCGTTCGCCCACTGGGCCCGACACGTGAGATATTCATTGGCTGCTTCCCTGTCGTAGAGCCATATGCATCCCGGTACCGTGGAAGCGGGTACTCGAATCCGAATTCTGTCCGCCGTCCATGCCTCATTGACCGTGCCAGCGAGGTGCGCTCTCCTGTAGCCAGCGCTCGTGGCCATGATGACGTCCAAGGTCTGGGGCTTTGGAACAGGAAACTGCCCCACGAGGGTAACCACATCACTTGTGCTACAAACATACCGCTGGTCGATTCCGTCAATAGGGTACGTTTCATAGGCGTTGTTGCCGCACTGCGGGTCTGGAATCACTAAGGCCGGGAAAAGTGCTGCAGGCAGCATAACCGGGCAGGTATCCAGCATGGGGTCCATCGCCGGCCCGACCGGGCCGACTGGCATGTTGCTCATCCGTTTTTCCAGGGACGGTCGGAGCTCGCGGTTCCGGAGCCACAGTTCGCATAGATGCATGTGGTCGTGAAGTTCGAGAACAACGCCACTCATTGAAGTTAAAGTCTGCAGCATCGCGCTCCACTGCCGGTCGGCGCGGAACAGAAGTGCGGCTACGAGCGTGAGGTCGACGAACGCTTGAGGATCGAAGAGCTCGCAAGTTGCGCGATCCACATGCTCAGCACGTACATGCGGGGTGCCGCTCTTCATCGGCGTCTGGGGCGAAGAGATTTCGCGCAGAGCGGAATGCGCTAAGAGAGAGCGCAGTCGTGAGCGCGCTCCCGAGTCTCGACGCATGACACCTTGCAATGCTTCATGAGTACAGGCGAGCTCTGTGGCAGCTGTGAGGAGTTCCTGACCTCGCTTGGCGAACCGACGCAGATTCTCGTTCTCGTGGTTTCCTATCGCGGCATACCAATCCGACAGCTCAGGGAACACACTGTTGTCTGGGAAGACCGGCGATGCGCCGACCCGAGGGAGACTCTTCATGGCTCACTCCGAAGTGTGTTTCGCTTCGATCGGGCGAAGCGGTCGGAAAGATGAGTCCTCACACCTGACGCAACATCCCTTTTCCGCCACGCCACCCTTGCCCCTCCCGCCGCCGCTGCTCCCCACACAGCGCACACAATGAGCGTGTCGCCGAGACTCTGCCCGAACAGGGCGCCGGTCCAGGGATGCTCCCGGGCCCAGGGCGAGCCGAATGACGTCTTGGAGCGAGACCTCGATTTCTCCACCACTATCGCCATGAACGTATTCCGGCTGGGTAAGCCCGCCCAGTCGAAGGTGTGGAGTGCAGAACCTAGGATGAAAGCCACTCCCCGTCAAGTAGGGGAAACCCCTACACTTGAGTACTGCTCAGGGTTCGCGCCGACGAAGGCGCAGGCCCTGACGCGGCTCCGGTTGCCGAGCTCCGGACTTGGTTGTTGGTCAGTTGAACACGATGCCTGGTGGACGCAGGCGCAGCGCGTGTCCTGGCTCGCTGAGGCACAAATTGCTGGTGGCCGCATCGTCGGCTGCTCACATACTAGAGACGGTACGCTGCGGAGGTTCTTGCGGGCAACTGGCCGAGTCTGCCGTGTCAGAACTGTGTCAGAACCATTGCATGCTATCGGGCGCAATCGGGAACAGACCTAGGCCGAATGGCAGGCAAGGGCCTGAAATAGTTTCCGATGGTCCCTGCCCACCATTTCTTTCCAGGTAGTTGCCATACACCGACTCCTGGCGCGGGCTTCAGATTGTGTCAGACTTGTGTCTAACTCGGGACCACTCTGGCAGCAACCCGACTCGGCGTGGGTCTGGCTTCACGCTCACGGGTAGCAGCCCGTAGGGAGAGGGGGTGTGATCTCTGAAGAGGAAAAAGGCCTGGCGCCTAGTCGAAGCCTACTCGGATGAGTCTGGAAACACCGGCAGCAATCTGTTCGATCCTGCTCAGCCATGGTTTTGGACCGGAACGCTACTCGCTCCAGCAGACATTCAAACGATGGGTGAACCGCTGGTCCGAGAGCTCGCTGACCGGGTCAGTGTGACGGAGCTTCACGGGAATAAACTCGGCCTTCCGAAGCTTGAGCTAATCGCCGCCGATCTCCGCAACTTCTTTGCGTCGACAGAGACCTACTTTGTCTTCACCGCGCTTGAAAAGGCACACGTTGCTAATGAGTCTCGTTAAATAGATTGACGGGAATCATCGAGTACCCTGCGATGCTAGGGAATGCCACCAGCCAGCCGCGGATCGCGTCGGGATTTTGCTGCGGTGGAAGCGCGTCGGTACGAGGCCGCGCGTTTGTTCGCGCGCGGCGCATCGCAAGCGACCGTGGCCCGCACGCTTGGCGCGACGCGGGCGGCCGCCCACCGCTGGTATCACGCCTGGCAGGACGACGGCCGCACGGCCTTGAAGGCCGCCGGCCGGGCGGGGCGCAAGCCGCGGCTCGAGGCGCCGCAGCTCGCGCGGGTCGAAGCCGCGTTGCTCCAGGGCCCCGGGGCTCATGGGTTCGCGACGGAATTGTGGACCTTGCCGCGCGTGGCTACGCTCATCGAGCGGCTCACGCGCGTGCGGTACCACCCGGGCCACGTCTGGTACATTCTGCGGCGCCTCGGGTGGTCGCTCCAGCGCCCGACGCGCCAAGCGCGGGAGCGCGACGAGGCCGCGATCGCGGAGTGGAAGCGTCGGCGCTGGCCGCAGGTAAAAAAAACGCCCGGCGGCGGCGAGCCTGGATCGTCTTCGAAGACGAAAGCGGCGTCTCGCACCGGCCGGTCGTCCGCCGCACCTGGGCCCCGCGCGGCCACCCGCCCGTCCTGACTCACACGGGCGCGAACTGGACGCGCTTGTCGATCGCGGCGGCCCTGGCCTTCCGCTGGGACGGCCGGCGCCGGCGCTGTTACTTCCAGACGCGGGCCGGCAGTTACAATGATCTCGCGCTGATCGGCTTCCTGCGCGCGCTCAAGCGGCACTTCCGGGGACGCCCCATCATCCTGGTGTGGGACGGGCTGGGTGGGCACAAGAGCCGCGTGATGCGGCACTATCTCGCGCGCGCCCGGGCGTGGCTGACGGTCGAGCCGTTGCCCGGCTATGCCCCAGAATTGAATCCTGTCGAGCAAATCTGGGGCAACCTCAAAGGTCGCGAACTGGCCAACCTCTGCCCGGTCGACATCCTCGCGCTCCGCGGGCCGCTGCGCGCGGGCTTCGCCCGCATCCGTCACCGATCGACGCTGGCCTTCGGCTTCTTGCGGCACGCGGGGCTGTCGTTCTGACATGCTCGTCACCCTATTTCACGAGACTCATTAGCACAAAGCTCGTCGACACGGTTCTAGACTCGGGAACCAACCGAGCGGTGTCCGTTTCCCACTACGGATTCCGCGGTCTTCGCCTGCCTCTCACCCACATCATTGTGGAAAGCATGACCCGACGGGACCAGGAGGAATTCTGGAGCGTCTACTGTACCGGTGACGGTACTCGGTTTGGTGAGATCCTCCGGCGCGTCGACGCCCGGATCCGGCAAAGCGTTCACGACGCTCGACTCTCGGAGGTCTTAGGCGACGCCTTCGCCTGGGCAATCGCTCATCCCAAAGAGGTCCTCGATTTCACGCGCGATGAAGGCGACGCTCCGAACATGATTTCCTTCGGCCTTCTCATGGACGGCATCCACTCTGTTCTCGATGGGACGCGTGTCCGCGTCCGAAAGTTCGTGCACGATGACCAGGAGCAGTTCGGCCGCTTCATGCAGATGTGGTACCCTTTTCTTCGACGTTTTACTCTTGGAACGGACGCGACGACCTTCAGCGGGAAGCTTCAAAGAATCGTAAGTCCTCGCGAAGCCCCGACGGCGCGGTCGGGCATGACGGCGGCGCGGAGCAGGATCAGGCGGGGACGTCGCGAGGAAGCGTGACCGCGGCGGGATCGGCGAGGGCGGCGCGCGTGGC
>JAWPNA010000009.1:0-3191 GCA_045402695.1 Acidobacteriota bacterium | reverse complement strand
CTCAGGTCCGAGAGCACCATCACGTAGGAGGCGCCGCGGACCTTGAGGATTGCCTCGGGAGCGTCCGCGGCCTCCTCGACGTCGAACCCTTCGGCCTCGAGCGTCTTTCTCAGAACGGTCCTGAGGCTTTCCTTGTCCTCGACGACGAGGATTCGTTCCATCCGGTGGACCTCAATCGGAGTCAGATGGGCTGCCGCGCGTCTCAGTCCTGCGGGACGTCAGCGTCCGTCTCGGGCGGCTTGCTGTTGTACAGGTCCGCGAGGCGCCGCTGGAGCTCGCCGAGGCGCCGGCTGGTCTCCCCGATCCGCTCGTTGACGTGCTGCAGACGGCGGGCGTTGTCCATCCCGGCCTCGGCGGTAGAATCGGCCTCGTTGACGGGGGCCCGCGGAAGAAACGGGTTGTGCAGGGAGGGGACACGTTTTTTCAGATACTCCAGCTCGGCGTTGAGCCCGGTGATCTCGCGCCGGGTCTGCTCGAACTGCTCCTCTCGCTCCTGCCGCGTGAGCCGCGACATCCTGTCACTCTCCGTGTCCTGCTTCTCGCCCGGCCCCTTCCTGGTGACATCCACCACGACCACGTCGTCACGGAAGCCGAACTGCTCCTTGACCTTCTTGTAGGAGGCGAGGTCCTTGTTGGTGAAGACCGGCTCGCCGGACCCCGCCCTGCGCGGCCGGCCGCGGACCACCTCCCCCGGAGGCACGCTTGGTTCGGCTGACTCGGCGCCGGTGGGCTCGGCTTGCTGATCGGACTCGACTGGGGACTCGGCCGCTGGAGCCCCGGACGATCCGACGGCGGGGGGCGCGGGAGCCGTGGTTTCCATGGGAACGACGCCGGCGACAGCCGGCTGGGGAGTCGGCCTTGGCGGCTCTTGCGGCGAAGGCGGCGATATCCGCGCCTGGGCGGGCTGTTGCGGGGTGGTCTGGCCCCCGCAGGCGAAAAGAACCACGGCGACGAAGACAGCCAGGGAAGTCAGCAGCAGACGTCTCTCACGAACGAGTGTCATGCGGCCGAATCTATGCAGCCAGCGGATCAAGTCAAGACAGTATAAAACGCGGCAGGGGGACGCCACCGCACCTCGTGCAGCGAGGTGGGGGGGAGGGCGCGGCGCGCCCCCCTGCCCTGGTCAACATCAGAGATCGGTCTGCCAGACGGTCACCATCGTGCGCGGAAGGTCCAGGTCGTCCGGCGGCCATTGGCCTTTGATCAGGCGTTCGTCGAACCAGATGTCCGGGGTCCCGGCCGTTCCGCCCAGGACGCCGCGGCCTGTCACGATGCTGCCGAAGAAACTGCCGACGCCCTGAGCATCCCAGGTGCCCGAGGTGTAGATGACACCGTACCAGTTGATCGGCTGCAGGATCGGGATCCCCTGGTCGTCGCGGGCCGTGGATGTGGTATATGTGAACGATTCACCGGTAACCGAGGTCTGCGTGGCCGTCTGCGCCGGGGCGTTGGGGTCAATGGTTGACGCCCCGGTCGCCGTCGTGGGATAGGTCAGGTTCACGTACTCCTCGCCGCTGTCCCAGGCCTTGTTCCCGTCGGCGTCCACGTACGGCTCTCCCGGCGGCAGCAGAACCCGATTCACGGCATCGGCTACAATACCGGTCTGCCTCAGGTTGGCCGCGTTGAGGTAGATGAATCCTCCGCCTGACCAGTCATCCGAGGACTGCAGGAAGACCTCGTCGGTGAGATTCGCTCCGTTGGGATCCGGCTCCAGCCCGTCGGCCGTGTCGAAGAAGTAAAGCCCGCCCCGGTTCCCCTTGGTCCACTGGGCGAAGGTCTTGGTGCTGCCCGACCCGTTCTCCTTGAAGTTGTCACCCGAGCCGGTCCAGACGAAGTAATGGGCGTCGCCGAACCCGCTCTGCGCCGTCTGCTTCCACAGGTTGTAGTCGAACTCGGGGCACGACACCACCGAGTGCTGGAAGAGGTTGGAGTTGTCGTCCGGCCAGGTCACCGTCGTGTAGTTGTACGGTTTGATCGCCTGCCCCGTCGCGCTGTTGGGATCGAGCGGAGGATCGAACACGCCTCCCGTGACCATCTTGAACCAAGGATCCGCGACCGTGCTGCCCGTTCTCACCTTGATGTATCCGGTGTTGGGGTCGCTCAGCAGCGAGCCGGAGATGATGCTGTTCTGGGTCTCCCACGGAATGCTCTCCGGAGCCCGTGACTTGAGCTGCGCCTCGCTTGTCGAGATGCTGCCGTCCAGCACCGCGGTGGTGGCCCCCCAGTGCACGGCGAACGCGCCATTGGTGCTGAGGCCCTGACACGACTGCAGCGGTCCGCCGGGCCCAGGGTAGGGAGCCTCGTTGAGCACCATCTTCACCACGCGCTCGGAGGTGCGGCGCGAGGCGGGGGTGGTGATCCAGGTGGAGCCCACCTTCGCCATGTTGCGGAACTTCGCCGCCGTCACCTTCACCGTCGCGATCCCGTAGCGCGTCGGCGTTCCGTTGACGACGATGACCGGCGGGGCGTAGATGTCGATGCGCTGAATCCTCCCGGTGTTGGGCTGGTCGGCGAACAGCGAAGCGTTGATCTGATCGAGAATGTCCACGCTGCCGGCGGTGTTCGGATCGAGGCTGTTGCTCTGCAGCGTCATGTCGGGTCCCGCTTCCGATCCCATGTAGGCCGCCTTGGTGTTCCCCCGGTACGGCTTGTCGAAGAACGACAGGTAGGCCGTCGCGTTCGGGTCCACGGTGAACCCCTGCCGGAAGTAGGGCCGGCCGGACGACCCATCGGCGGTCACGTCCGCCGTGTTCGGATCGTCGTCGTGATCGAACACCCTCTGCGTGCGGTCGTAGTAAGCGCTGTTTCTCACGTCGTACGCGTTGAGGAACTTGAACTTCACCGAGTTGGGGTCCGACGGCGCACCGAAGACCGGCCTGTCGAACAGCGCCTTCACCATCTTGGCGCCGCCTTCCGCCGTGAAGAGGAGCTGGTCGCTGTCGCGCTGGTTCTGCGCGATCAGATTCTCCGTATCGGCCATGAAAAGGTACGACAGACCCAGCAGGGTCAGGATCACCATCACCAGCAGCGTGATGAGGAGCGCCGACCCCCTCTCTCCGTCAACGCGAGCGCGCATGGTTCTCACCTCACAGGCCACAGTTGGGATCGTTGGCGGGATCGCACGAGACGAGACTGAGTGGGTTGGTGACGACCGTGATGTCGCACCGGCCGGTCCCGGACTGGCTCGCAAC
>JAWPNA010000408.1:0-11753 GCA_045402695.1 Acidobacteriota bacterium | reverse complement strand
GGCAAGATCGGCTTCAAGCCGCTGCCTTACTTCGTACTGGTCCGCCTTCAGAGCCTCTACTTTCAAGAGCTGGGAGGTTTCCAGATCGACCCAGGCCGAGCCAAACCAATCATTGTAGTCCGGCTTGTACGGAGGAATCGCCTCGAAGCGGATCACTGCCGCGTTGCGACCGAGCACTTTCTCGTTCTGCAAGATCGCGTAGCGGTAGCTGTCCTGCTTGGAGCGCTCGAAAATGAAAATCACTGAGTACGCCCGCAGCACCGCGGCAGGGAGGTCCAATTCTGTCAGTGAAATCTCGCGCGGTGGCTTGTTCTTGTTTCTACCCTCGCGTATCTCATTGCGGTAATCCAGCAGGCCGTTCGATTTGTCGTTCACATACATGTATTCCAGGTCGTAGACTCGTACGTCTGGTGTTCCAGGATGATAGGTGATGCGCTCCTGGCAGGAGAACTTCAGGGCGCTATCCCGGTACAGCGCGGCCACCTTGTCGAGCCTATCCAACAGCTGCTCTAGTCGCGCGTCATGACCTCCTCGCTCGGCCGACCCCGGGGCCGGACCGTCCAGCGTCAAAGCGGCGGCGAGGATCCACGCCACAGCTGCTACACGGGCGAAGGGTCGGTTGCACATCGCGGCGTCAATGTGCCTCTTCCCGTTCCCAAACTTGCACATAGCAGTCGTTCAGCTTACAGACACGCCAGCATCGCCGCCGCGTTCCTCCCCTGCAACTTCCTGTTGAGGACCACGGCCACCCCAGCGCTGGCACAGCTATTCTACCACGGTTACAGAGCAGAGGGCGTCGTGCTCAGCAAGGGCGAGTTGCCGATCATCCGTCGATCACTCCGTTGCAGTCGTTGTCCTTCCCGTCGTGGCGGTTCGTTTTCGGAGTGGTCTCGCTCCCACGTGGGTTGATCGTCGGGTCAGCATCGTTGCAGTCGCCGCACGCGCCGCCGTAGGGAAAGCAGCTGAGGATCGTAACACAGTCGCGGAAGCCGTCCGCGTCGGCGTCGGGGCAAGGAGTGAGCAAGGGGCCCGGGGGGCCTTGGGGGCCACTTAATCCCTGCGGACCCTCTGGACCAGGAGGGCCTGGCGGGAGAACATCCAGCAGCGTAGGCAGGCCAGTGATCTCCAGCAATTCTGTCACCTGCGGTATGCCGGGCGCGGCCCAGTCCCGAGTCAACACTGAAAGGATAAGCCTCCCGTGGGCGGGGTCGAGCGCGTACCCTACAACTTGTGCGTCGAGCACTTCTGTGGCATCACAGCGCGCGGGCACACGAAACACTGCCTCCGCAATGTCGTCCGACCGGATGCGGAAGACAGAGATCTGCTGCAGATTCTCCGCTCCCGGCACGATCCCACACGGGACGGAGCCACCCTTGAACACGTACAGATTCCCGAGGGCATCCCTGCCGAGCACACCGCTACCAACTTGCGGACCACTCGGAGCTGCGGCGTAGGTGTTGGGGTCTGCGAGATCAATCTCGCGGTTTGGATCAGTAGCCCAGAAACACACTCCTTGGATCACCGTGCAGGAGACTCGGGCTGAGAGCCCTGGCAGGTAGAATTGGGCACGGTCCGCCACTGAGGTTATGGCGAGGACTCGGGACCCCGCGTTGAAGGTAAAGACGAGAACGAAGAGTGCAGTCAGACACCGCAAGCGATACCGCATACTCCACCTCCCGCGTTGGGCGCGCGATCAAGAACCCAAGGATTCGGATGTGTGAAGAAGGGTACGCCCGCCGTGTGAGGAAAGCAATCATTGGAAACCACAGACCTGCGCGCTGGGAGAAACCTCGTGCAGATGCATGCTGGATAGTGGGCGAGTCAGGAATTGTTGCATTGTGAATGACCGAATTGCGTCTTTTGACTGATAGGCGATATCCGCTCCCCATTCGCCAGGGGCAGCAAGCCGGCACGATCCGACGATTTCCCGCGAGTTCCGAGCCTCGATCGGGGGCAGGCGACCGGCAGGATCCCCCCTGCCGGGACCGGGGAGGGGCAGATCAGGGGCAGTTTTGAGCCCCTCCACCCCACATTTCATGCCCCTCGATTGTTCACCTCCGATCGAGTTAAAGTGATGTGAAGGTAACCACTTAGCTCGATTCGGCCCACTTCGCGATCAGGGGCACGATCCTGGAAATTCCCGATCCGGATGCCCCATTTCGGGGGGTTTGGAGGCTCCGAGGGAACGTTTTTGAGCCCTTTTTCGGCCCGAGGGAACAAAATCGTTCCCGATTCCGCCTGGAGGGAACAGATTTGCTCCCTTTCAAGACCCCCCATGCCCCATTTTCGGGGGTCGGAGGCGATTTCAACCGGAGGCTTGGCGCTGTCGTGCGAGGCGCCGGTACACCTCGAAAAGGCCCCGGCTGTTGGAGTAGTCCTGGCTGGCCAGCCAGGCGTAGGTGAACGCCAGGCTGAAGTGGTCTTGGCCGCCGGCGCGGATGTAGCGATACTTCTTGGCTCCGGTCTCAGGATCCTCCTCGAGCTTCTTCGCGTCGGCCGCCATGTGCTTGGCGAAGGTCTCCACGATCGGCTCTCTCCTGGGCAGCGTGATGAGCTTTTCTCGGATGGCGGCCCGTGACGCGTCGAGCGACTCGGTCCGGTTGGACTCGACCTTGCGCTCGTGGTGGTCAAACTTCGCGGCGCCCTTCTGGTTCTCGTTGAAGAAGTGTCGGTAGGCCTTGCCGGCGTGACGGGCGACGAACTTGCGGGTGGCGTGCTGCTCGGGCAGGCCATCGATGACGCACCTGTCGACGTGGAATCGTTCCATCAGCGAGTCGAGCTGCTCGAAGTCGTGACAGATTCCGATGTAGACGACGTGCTGCTTGCCCGAGCCTTCGGGATCTGATCTGAGGATGACGACGTGCAGCTGCGAGCCCGTGTCCACTCCCATGTTGCACCAGTCATCGCAGCCATCGAGCATGCAGGTGTCTGAGCACAACGACAGCACGCTGGAGACGTCGAGCTTGAGCTCCAGATCCGAGTAGGCCACGCCGATCTTCATGTTGTAGAAGTTGCCCGGGAATCTCGTGGTTTGGTACTCGCGCAGGATCTCGCCCGGGTCGACCTTGCTGGACAGAAGCTGGCTGATCCGGTACCCATGGATGAGTCGGTCGGGAAACTCCGCCACCCATTCTCCTTTCGCCAGGTCGAGCTCGGCTGCGCACTCAGGGCACGCCCGGTAGTGCGTACCGTCTGTCCGGGGCAGGATGACTCTCACCTGCTGGCCCAGCCGCATCGGAAACTCCCGGTCCAGGCATACCCATGCGTTACATCCAGGGCACTTCACCGTCCAGTGGCGCTGGTCTGAAAGCTGGTAGACCTCGTCGATGCCGTAGTCGGGAAGGCTGGGGTTTGACAGCTCGATGATCCACTTGTAGTCCGAATGCGAAAGCCTCTCCTTGGCCTTCGCCTTGGCTTGCGGCTCTGATTCATCAAGTTCGTCGAATACGACCATGTCACCGGGAACGCTCTTGAGCTGGACGACTGACTGCATTCCGCGGAGGTAGAGGTACCCGGGCCCGATGCGCTTCAAACCCGCGGTGTCCGTGTCGTTCATGAGCTCGGCGAGAAACTCGTTGTCCGCAATCAGGGGCCCCACGCGTGCCTTGGAGAACTCGATGACTCCCTGGTGTGTGGGAAAGTAGTACAGCGTCGTCAAGCCGTTCATGCAGGCGTGGATCGACCGGAGCAGCCCCCAGACGGTGCCGCCGACCTGGGCGCCCTTCATGAGCACGATGTGCTGGGCGGTTTCGTCGTAGAGCGCGCGCAGGTACTCGTGGCCGGTGAAGGAGAACTTCCTGCCTTCCAGCCAGATCTTCTGAAGCGCCCAGTCCGCCAACGGCTCAGTGAGTGATCGCGTCTGGGCTGTGGCCAGCTCCGTCATCCGGCTCGCGAGATAGAGCTTCCACGACCGCCCGCCTGATCCGGTCCCTGACTTGTTCATCACTGACGTTCTCCTTGACCGCATCCACGAACACGTCCACCAAGTGACGCATCTCAGCCTGGCCCTCGGCGCGGATCTGGTCTTCGGCCTTGCCGTCAGTGGCCATGCCGCGCGCGATTCTCTGGCCCCTTTGGGCTTCCTTCACCACTCCGATCAACTCGGCGAGCTCGCGGCTGGCGAACTTGCCGTGCTTGGCCTTCAGGGTGCCGGTGATCTCGTTGAGGATGACCTCGTAGAACTGGTAGTGACGCATGTTCAAAGACAACGGCTCACTCGCCAGCTGTAAGGCCATCTTCTCGGCGGCGTGCCGGTCCATCTTCAGCCGAAGGCCGTCCCAGTCTTCGTCCTTGCGGTACCTGCCGACGGTGTGAGGCTTGAGGCCCAGCCGCCGGCCGACCTCGGCGTTGCTGTCACAGGCTCCTGTGAGAAACAGCCGGCGGGCCTCCCTGCGCTTCTTCTTCTGGGCGATGTCCACGGTGTTTATGGCTCCGGTGTTGCCAGACCCAGGCGCTGTCGCTCGCGCCGCAGCTGGTCCCAGAGCCGATCGACCCTGCGTTCGAGAGCCTTCAGCTCACCGGGCTTGACGGGTCTGCCCAAGATCAGCATCTGTCCCATGCGATCGAGGACGGCGTCAAACCCTCGCGAGATCCGTTCCAGCGATGGGCTGAGGTACTCTCGGTAGAGAACATCCGCCTTTTCAGCTGCGATGCGTTCGACGACCTGATCGACGGGAGTTCGCTTACGGTCCTGTTTCTTCGGGGTCTTCATGGCCCAGCTCCATTAAGAAACGCCTCGCGAGGTTGGCCAGGCCCCGTGCCTTGCGATCCCTGCCGGCCACACCATCGCTGGCCAGTTCAACAGCCTGCTCGATGTCTTTCTCCTGTTCGGGCGTGACGACGAAACTCATCACCCTGGGCAAGATGCGCTCGGCCTCGTCCGCCTGCTCCTCGAGGAGCCGTGCGATGTCATCGGCCGGGAATTCCAACAACGCATGTAGCTCCTCGAGCTGCTTGTCGCTCTCGGGCAACAGGCCCGCGAGGTCTTCGGCCGACATCTCCCCGAGCAGCTCGTGGATGAGCTCGGCCCGTCGGATGGGAACGTCTTGGCCGGCCAAGCGGTTCAGCGTGGCGAGCAGCAGCTTCGCCTCGTGGTCGTCCACCTCCCACACGTCACACCTCGCCTCGCGGTGGCCCAACTCGCGAAGAATCGCCACGCGGTGATGACCGTCCAAAACCTGGAACTTGCCGCGTTCATCCGGGTGAGGTCTCACGACCAGGAACGGATACCTTCCCGTCCGCTTGATGTGCGCCCGCAACTTCTCCTGAAGGTCGGCCGGCATCACGTTGCTGTTGAGCGGGTGGGCCACAAGGTCGTCGAGGGCGATCATCCTGGGGCCGACGCGGGCGTTGGCCAGTGAGCGTTGCGTCATGAATTTGTCCTCTTGACATCGGTGAGGGGTTCAGAGGAATCTAGGTCATGCTGCACGGTGTTCCGAACGAAGTTCCCTTCGAAGTTGTCGCAGAAGGAGTGTTTGAGAAACCATACCTTTGGGTCATCTACTGTGAAATCAGATTCCGCATGGATGTTTCCTCGAAGGAGCGCCAAGAGTGGGCTCCGTTTTGTAGGCACGTCCTCTCCATTTTCGTCGCAAACAAGGCACAGCACGGCCGCAGGCTCGGTGCGTCGGAGATTCGGCTCCAGATGGACCCGATGACCCGAGCCTGGGTGGGCCCGCTGGTGGAAGACCTCAGCCCCGTTCAGTGAAAGCCGTCTGTTCATCATCTGTCTGCCTTGACTCTCTCTGTCGGAAAGAGGGATCGTTGACACATGCCCGACCCGAGTGCGTCACCAGAGTTCACCGTCACCGTCGAGGGGGCCCTCGGACAGGAGGGCGTCTGGGTCATTACGGCGAGGCTGCGCTTCCGGGACGACCTGAGCGCCGCGGACCGAGAGCAACTGAGGGGAAAGGGCCGGCTCGCCTTGCTTGAGGGCATCATGTGCGAGGGGTTGCGGGGCCGAGAGCTTGGGGCCACCAGGGCGCTCGTCGAGATGGACGAGGGAGACGGCCCCGTATTGATCGATTCCGGAGAGCTCGCCAGTCAGCTCGGCCGCATTCACTGAGAGGCCGCGCAGAAGCGGCGCATCCTCGTCCACGCCGATCACCAGGAATTCGCGGTTCTCGCGCTTCTTCTCCGCCGTGGCGGCCGCCGGAAGGTGTTGGTATCGCAACGCGATCGACTTCACGTGTCGGCCATGCTTGAGCATCTTCGCCTCCAGTTCCTCCACCCCGACCACGGCGTTCCCCAAGGAGAGGATCCACACGGGGATGTGCCCGGCTCGCTCGAACAGGTGGTCGATCATGTTCGCGCCATCCTTCGCGGTGAACGGACTCGTCGGGCGTGAGTGCCCTTCGAGGATTTCGTCGATAACCTTGTACTCCTTCTCGTAAGACATCACGCCCGGATACGGTGGGTCGAAGTAGGCGACGTCGGCTTCAATCTCTGGAAGCGCGTCCAGCACGCTGCGCTTCATGACGGTGCCGCGTCCTTCGAAGACGCCGGCGTTGATCTGCTGCGCGAGCTCCCACAATCTGGCCGGTGTGGTCAGCCTCAGGCCGTCGATGTAGTGATAGACCGCCGACTCGGTGATCGACTCGAACTCGCCGGTCGTCACCCGGTGGATCGTCCCCTTCCTCACCTGCGCATACGCGTGACACAAGAGCGCCATGCGCATCGCGAGCAGTCTGATGAGGTTCGCCTTCGCAGGGTCTGGAGTCTCGCCGGCCACCCGCAGCGCGGAGTCGATGAACCGCGCCTGCCCGTTCGTGAACACGGACGGGGCCATCGTCGACTCGACTCGGCCCGGTCCGGCGCCTGATGGTGCGAGCAGCCGCAGCACATCCTCGCGCGTGAGGCGCACGCGGGAGTTCTCCACCAGCGCCCGGCCGATCACGATCGCGCGCTCGGCGATGTCAGTGGCGATCACGCGGAAGCCCTGAGCCTTCGCGTACAGGCTCACGCTGCCGCCACCGAGGAAGGCGTCCAGCATGGTGAGGCGGGGCCACTCCCGGCGCAGGACGATCCGGTCGATCTCACGGAAGATGAGCGGGCACAAGCGCCTCTTGCCGCCGAGATAAGGCGGCAGCGCCGACCAGAGAGATAACTTCTTCCTCGACTTCAGCACGGCGTCACCTCCAGGGTCCGCGGCCAGGCCGCGAGAGTTGCGCCACGGGCGGCGAGGTGGTCCCTGGACGATGGGTGACTCGGGGCGACGCCCCGATCGTGCCCGTGGCGCGACGTGACGTGTGGCTCGACAGCCACACTCCCGCCCGGTCGATTCTTTGCGGATTGGGCTTGATATCTCGATCCGAACAGCGCACTGATTGCAACAACCAAGGCGGGCGAACCCGCCGAACGGAGGATGACGATGAAGACGAACAAGATCGTGATCGAGGTGATCTGGCGACCGACCGAGAGCACGCAGAACGCGAGCATGCTCGCAGACGAACTCACCGACGCCGTCGAGGAGGCGCTCGAGAAGAAGGGCATCGATGGCGCGGCGTTCGCGCTTTCGGTGGGGAGGTGAACGTGAAGACCACTGCCGTCACTGATTTCGATGAATGCGTGCGACTCCTCACTCGAGTTGCCTCCGGCTGGGCCGTGCCCGTACGCGATGTACGGAAAGACATCTGCGCGTTCAACGTCCGAATCACGAAGGACGACATGGATGCGATCCGGAACCTCGTGCGCCGCATCGAGCGTGAGGCGTAGCCGATGGCGACGCAGACGACGACCAAGCAGGTGATCGATCGTGCGACGGCCGACACGGTCATGCGGGCGGTCGACGAGGCGACGAAGACCACTCTGGCCGCGATGGGACTCGAGGCGTTCAGATTCGACGCGGACGTTCACGACGTCGAGGGGTTCATAGTCCTGAAGATCAAGATCCGGCCGGTGGGCCCTTCGAGGGAGCTCTGACCGATGGATCGCTGCGAGGTGAAGAGGTGCCGGGCCGACGCCGACCTGACCTACCTCGGCCACGGAATCTGCACGAAGCACTGGGACGAACTGATCTCTGAAGACGCGCCGCCTGACGCCCTGCGATTGGCGCTTGGGCTGCCGGCGGCGCATGACACGCAGGAGGAAGCGATGGACGACGGAAGCAAGAAGGCTACAAAGGTGGAGGCCCCGGCGAAGGTCGAGGCCACCAGCAAGGCGACGAAGAAGGCGAAGCCGCCCAAGGAGCCGAAGACCCCCAGGGAACCCAAGCAGAAACCCGAGCCGCGCTCTCGCGAGGAGTTCAACGGTGAGGTCGTGGTTTTCGCCTTCCGCCTCGGGTCGATCGATCGCGACCGCATCCACTCGGCAGCGGGACCCGCGGGCGCGACGAAGTTCGTGAGGTCGGCGGCGCTGGCGGCTGCCACCGGCGACGCGAAGGCCTTCGAGGCGCTCGTCACGCAGGCCAAGTCGAACCTGAAGTAACGGGCCTCCCGGCCCGACGCCCCGGATTCCCGCCGGGGCGTTTCTCCGCTGAATCGAATTCTCCCCCGGATGGCCAGGAAGGGATTGGCCCGCAGGCTCGCATGGCCGGGGGCCGACAAGGGCGGCCCCGGCCGAGAGCGGTTGGTCACGGTGAGTTTGACCAACCAGTGGTGTCCAACCGGAAGTGGTTTGTTCTAAAGGGTTTTCCGGTTGGTCACGGAGTTCATACCTATAGGGGGAAGTCGGCGTGACCAACCGCCTGGTAGCCTGACCCGATCGGACAGTCATGGCCGGTCCTCCGCTGTGTCGCCGGGCACCAGAACCGCCTCGTTGTTGCGGCGTCCATCGGGATGGTCGACCTTCACCCACCCCTTGCTCTGTGCGTACCAGACGGCAGCCTTGGCGGTGCTGGCGCTGATGCCCTCCGACTTCTGGAGCTGCTCGAGGGCAGATTTGCGCTCGATTCCGGGTGATGCCGTCACCAGCCTGGCCAGCACGATGGCGGCCCTCTGCCTGGCATTCATCCCACCGCGTCGAATCTGTTCGGCTTCGTCCAGAAGCGTGATGCTCGTGCCGCCGTCCTCGGTGTCGTTCACCGCCAGCACCAGGTCCTCGGCGTCTTCCGGGGTCCAGGAGCCCGTCATGGACAACTTCAGCTTGAAACTTCGCCGGTCGGCCTCAGGGTCATCCTCCTTGCCGATCCGTTCGAGCTTGTACACGCGGCTGGCCGCCGCGCCGAAGGCCTGCGCACCCAGAAGGGCGGATCTGTCGTCGGGGTTGTTCTTCCCACCGGCCTGTCCCTTGCGGTGGTGATGAAGCGCCAGCACAGTGATCCCCTCGGCGGTCAAGGGCAAGAGTGCTTGGCTGAACAGCGCACGGACGATCGAGTTGTCATTGAGGTCCGCTCCGGCGAAGGCGGCGATGAGACTGTCCACGATGACCACCCGCGCCCCGCATGCGCGTACGGCTCGGTGAAACTGCGCGGCTCCCGCGGGAGTCGTCAGGTTGAGCGCTGTGCGGTTGAAGACCATCAGGTGGCCTTCCGCGGCGTAGCGTGGGATATGTTCGAGGGGGATGCCGGCACCGATGGCCAGCCGACGCAGCCGCCGCTCGTCCTCCCAGGGCGGCATCTCCAACTGGAAGATCGCCACAGGAAGCGGTTCGGTGACGGCGAGGCGACCGAACACAGGCTTGCCAGTGATGACGTCCAGCGCGATTCTGTAGGAGACCAGGCTTTCCCCGCTTTTCCACGTGGCCCCGAACACGGTGGTGTTGCCGGCCGGCAACAGGCCATCAACCACGTAGGCAACCTCTCCCGCCTGAGGATTGACGACTCCCTCAAGTGGTGCAGGTGACCAGAGGGGGGCGGTATCCACCGAGATGACCTGCACGTCGGTCAGCAGTATTTGCAGGCCCTCCTCGTCGACGCCGTTGGCCGCCGCAGATTGGAGTTTTTCGGCGGCCTGCATAATGGCGCGACGGCGGGCCTTGTGCTTCACGATCTCGACGTAATGCGAGACGTTTGCCGACTTGTGCATCCCGTCCACGAGCCTGGCAAGTCGAGCCACGCCGCCAACACGGCTCAGACTCCCCGTCCGGCGCAGTTCCTCTTCCAACGTCACGAGATCGATGGCGGCGGCGCCGCCAGCCAAGTGTTTCATCGCGTCGTACACGAGACGGCTTCCTTCGCGATAGAACTCATCGGTCTGAAGCCGGCACTCCACTCCGGGGAAGATCTCGTTGGAGACCATGATGGCCCCGAGGACGGCCCGCTCCGCGACGTCGCTGTGGGGAAGGTCGGGGCACGGGTTACCGCTCATCGCCAGCGCCCTCCCTGTAGGGGCCAGCCTCTGTCGTCTTGGACATGGGCGCCGTCGCGTCGGCCCGCCGCATGGAGGTACCTGCGAGAGCTTCGCGGATCTCCCCAACGGAGAGTCCCGTCACCGTCGCAACGCGAACTAGTTCCTCCTCGGTCGCAACAGCGAGGCCCTCGATGAGGCGATACCAGCGGCGCGGAACGATGCTGGCTTGGACGGCGAGTTGTTTCTGGGTCTGGCCGCGTTGCAGGCCGACGATCTTGATACGTGTGGCGTCCACTGATCCCTCCAGTGAAGACTCTTCACCTCAGGGGAGGAATCGGCGGATTCGGACAGAGATCGAGCTAAGTGGTTGGCGTACTAGGGGAAGCGTGGATCTTTGGGGATCGAGATGGTGCCCTTGTTCAGCGCGGCACGAGCCGCCGAGAGATGAGGCTCCAGTCGGTCGAGGTCTCTCCTGATGGTGCGCTGGGTGAGCCCGAGCCTGGGGATCTTCGCCGCCACCTCCCTCGAGGAAGGACGCCGTAGCCCCCGCCGCCCTGTAAAGCCGACCAGGACCCACTTGCTGATCTGGTAGGCCCTACCCGAATGTTTCCCGGTTCTGACCACTTCCATCAACCTGCGAACCGCTGCGTCGGCCGCGAGGAACTCTTTCTCGCTGCGGAATTCGAACGTCTTCGGCGGAAGCGCCCCCAGCCGGACGAAGTGCATTCGTCGGGAGCCTCGTGGCGGGAGTCTCCAAAGCGCGCACTTCCACACGACGCAGAGGCTGCAGTATTCGAACTCATACGGTCCGGTACTCAGCATCCATGCCCGCACATTGCAGCCACAACGCTGGCACCGCCACTGTCTCTTCGGAACGTATGTCCCGTTGGGGCCGGGCTCCAGTCCCATCAAGTCCTCTTGCGTGACTCCCTCCGCGCATCCGGTCGGACAGAGATCCACTGCGTGCATGTCCGGGAAGAGTGGTCGGGCATCGAGTACACCGCGCGTCAACTGGCCTGCATCCGCTCCGCGAAAGTTGTCGTCTACCTCGTGGTGTTCGGCGGCGACCGCAGGGCGGTAAGGCGACCGTTCGATCGGCCTTCCAGCCTGGTCCCCAAACCAGTCGTAGCCCGTGAGTCCCGCCGCGGCGCGCACCTCGCGGCACGGAATGCCGCGCGACTCGCAGCGGCGCTCTGCATGATGCGGGCACTTCCCGCAAACTTCCTCCCAGTTCATCGCGTATCCGCTCCCGATCCCGTTCGTTCACAGTTCCTGTCTCTCATGCAGGATTGGCGGGCGATCTGGACTTGTCAAGAGTCTCGCCGGATTCGTCACGATGATGATCGCGGAGCTCGCGGACCCAATGTCAGGCGTATCTGCTGTCCATAGAGAATGTTGGCCAAGATCATGACCAACTCGACCGCTGCCTCGGCTTGGGTATGGAGACCTCGAAGAGTCTTCGCCGATCCTCGCAACTCCGCGTTCATCGTGCAGGCATGCGGAGCGAGGTCGATGACGCCTCCGAGC
>JAWPNA010000473.1:0-4399 GCA_045402695.1 Acidobacteriota bacterium | reverse complement strand
GGCGACACCCTCGTAGTCAACCAGGCCGTCGCCGAGGGCGGTGCGAGATGAGGCATGACTCGACCACGGCACGAAGAAACCTCATGGAGAAAGGAGCGGACGAATGAGAAGGCGAAAGGTGCTCGGCGGACTGGCGGTCGTACTGATCGCGTGCAGCGCTGCAGGCTCAGGCTCGATCCTGGCTGGAAAGGCCAGGGAGTTCACGACGCAATTCGGCGTTCAGGATTGCACATTCTCGACAACGGGCCGCAACCCGTACTTCATCCTCGAGCCGGGCCATCGGCTCGTCCTGAAGGGAGTCGAGGATCAGGAGGAGGTCGAAGTCTGGATCACGGTGCTTCCCGAGAAGCAAGGCATCACCCTCCCAGGTGTCGGGCACATCATGACCCGCGTCGTCGAGGAGCGCGAGTGGGTGGATGGGGAGCTGGACGAGGTTTCCCGGAACTTCTTCGCGATCTGCGATCAGACCAACAACGTCCTCTATTTCGGTGAGGATGTCGACAACTACGAGGATGGCGAGGTCGCGAACCACGACGGCGGCTGGAGGGCGGGAGTCAACGGCGCCGCCCCGGGTCTGATCATGCCGGGCACATTCCTTCTGGGATCGAGGTACTTCCAGGAGATCGCGCCGGGAGTCGCGCTGGATCGCGCGGAGAACGTGAAGATGGGGCTCACGGTCGACGTGCCGGCGGGGCACTTCACCAACGCCGTCAAGGTGGTGGAAACCTCACCGCTCGAGCCGAACTCCCAGAGCATCAAGCTCTACGCGCCGGGCGTCGGGCTGATCGTGGACGAGACGCTGAAGCTCGTGGAGGTCTTCGACCCGTCGGACTAATGCACCTCGTGGAAGAGCCTCCTTGACGGACTTCACTCATCCGATAGAATGCGGAAGGGGGAATCGCCGTCAGGGAAATTCTCTTTTCCGGGGGCGCCTTGCGGGTGGGACGGCAGACACTGCCGCTGGTCATCGTTTTGCTTTCCTGCGGTCTGGCCGCTTCCGCCGATCATCCCGCCCGCCGAACTTACGCCGGCCGCCCCCTGATCGCAGCGCTCGAGGATCTGCGCTCCCAGGGTCTCGGTCTCATCTACAGCAGCGATCTCGTTCGACGGGACATGCTTGTCCTGGCCGAGCCGGTCGCCTCGACACCCCGCGGCATCCTCGAGGATCTCATCGCTCCCCACGGACTCGTTACGCGCGACGGGCCGGGAGGCACCATCCTGATCGTGGCAAGCGATCCGGACGGGAGTCCCACCGGCGGGATCGCCGGCCGCGTCGCGGGCGGAGGCGATGGGAGGCCGGCGCCAGGAGCGGTCGTTTCCGTGCCCGGCACGGACATCAGCGTCCTCACGGCGAGCGACGGTCGGTTCCTCATTCCCCGCTTGCCGCCGGGGAGCTGGCCCTTGGACGTCCGTTCGGCGGACGACAGGACGCAACAGACCGTTGACGTTTCGGTGAGGGCCGGCGAGGTGACCCGCGTCGCGATCGAGCTGTCGCCCGCACCGAATGTGATCGAGGAGGTCGTCGTCACACCGACTCGCTACAGGATCACCGGCGACACACTCGAGACACGCAGCTCCGTGCAAGGGGAAGAGCTGGCTCGGCTGGCGTATCTGGGCGACGACGCGCAGCGGGCCGCCGCCAGGCTCCCCGGCGCCGCCTCTGGTGACAAGTCGGCCCGGTTCAGCCTGCGCGGCGGCGAGTGGAACGAAGTGCTCGTCGTTCTGGACGGCCTCGAGATCGATCAGCCGTTCCATCTCAAGGAGTTCCTCGCCTTCTCCGGAATCGTCGACTCGCAGGCGATCGAAAGGGTCGATCTCCTCACCGGCGGCTTTCCCGTGGAGTATGGCGGCCGGATGAGCGGCGTGATGGAGCTCAGCTCGTCGACGCCTCCGGAGCAGGCCTCCACCTCCGTGGGCGTCGGGATCCCGAACTCCCGGGCCCTGTTCGAAGGAAGGGCGCGCGCCGACGCCGTACGATGGCTCGTCGCTGCCAGGGCCTGGTATCCCGACGCCGTGCTCGACCTGGTGGACCCAGGCGGCGAAGACATCAACCCCTACTACTACGATCTCCTCGGGAAGATCGAGTTCCACCTGGACGGCGGCACGAACATCTCCGGACACATCCTGGCCGCGCGGGATCAGGTCGATTTCAGCGGCGAGAAGTTCGATGAGGGGGCCCGGGCGAGGTACGACACCTCCTACGCGTGGCTCAACCTGAGCACACCCTGGACGCCGCGGCTCTCCTCCATGACGCAGGTTTCGGCCGGCCGGGTCTATTCGAACCGCCACGGAAAGACCGAGGACCCGATGGAGGGGAGCACGCAGATCGCCGACGAGCGCTTCTCGGGCTTTTTCGGGGCCAAGCAGGACTGGATCTTCCGTGGATCGGAGCGGTATCTCTTCAAGTGGGGGTTCGACGCGAGGATCCTGGACGCGGAGTACGACTACACCTCCCATACCGAGACCACCGACCCCATCTTCACGCCGCCGGCGTCGCCGAGCATCGTGGATCGAAAGATCTCCACGCAGCCATCGGGCACCCGCCTCGGAGCCTACGCGGCGGCCAGGGCGAAACTGCTGCCCTCCGTGACGGCCGAGGTGGGCTTGCGCTGGGACCGGCAGACCTACTCGGAAGACACGCAGGCCGACCCGCGGATCAACCTTGTCTGGGCCACCGGAGAGCGGAGCACGGTTCGCGCCGCCTGGGGGCTCTTCCATCAAGCCCAGCGCATCGACGAGCTGCAAGTCGAGGATGGAGTGCGGGAGTTCTTTCCCGCGCAGCGCTCCGAGCACCGATTGATCAGCTTCGAGCACGATACCGATGCGGGAATCCGTTTCAGAGTGGATGCCTACTGGAAGGCGATCTCCAACCCGCGGCCGCGCTTCGAGAACCTGTTCAATCCCATCGCCCTTCTGCCGGAGGGCGAATCGGATCGCGTGAGGATTGCGCCTCGTCGTGCGACCACCAAAGGCGCGGAGGTCTTCCTCAGAGGGGAGCCCTCCAAGGCGATCAGTTGGTGGGCGGGGTACGCCCTCGCCTCGGCCGAGGACGAGATCGACGGGAGGACGGAACCAAGAAGCTGGGACCAGAGCCACGCCTTCAACCTCGGCCTGGGGTACCGCTTCAAGCCCGGCTGGGAGGTCGATCTGGCGGGTGTCTGGCATTCCGGCTGGCCCACGACGCGAGTCGACGCGCGAGCCGTGACCGATCCCAACGGGATGGTGACCATCCTGCCGACCCTCGGCCCGAGAAACGCCGAGAGCTTCTCACCCTACCACCGGCTGGACATGAGGCTCACGCGCCGGATACAACTCCCGGAGAGCACTCTGACCTTGTTCCTCGAGGTGCTGAACGTGTACGACCGCAGGAATGTCTGCTGCGTTGACGACTTCGGATACCATCCGGAGCCGGGCGGGAGTGTCCGAGTCGAGCGTCGCGAGGGTTTCTGGCTGGAGAGACTCCCCTCCTTCGGAATCACCTGGAAGTTCTGAGCCCAAGGGCCGCATGGAACCCTGCCGGCCCCCGCGCCGTTCAGAGTTCCAGGCACATGAGAGAATCTTCCCGTCGGCCCGAAACCATCTGCCAGCAAGTCAGCCCATGAGGCCATCGGTCGCCCTTGCGCTCGGGCTGGCCTTGATCTGCGGTAACCCCGTCGCCATCCCGGCCGAGACCCAGGCATCGCCGGACGTGACTCACGTCGAACAGCCCAGCGCGATCGAGCTGGATGAATACGTGAGGACCTGGCCCGAACTGCAGGTGTACGCCTCCCGCCTGACAGGACCGGAGGCTGGGAACGTGAAGGTCGATCTCCAGCGCGACGTTGCGGCGGCGAACCCCGCCGGCGGCATGCTCAACCTGTTGGCTCAGATCGAGCGACAGGAAGGCAGGCTCGATGAGGCCGAGAGGCTCATCGAACGAGCCATTGCCCTGCAACCGGATCAGCACTTGCATCACTTCCAGCAAGCGATGATCTTCTACGCCCGGCTTCAACAGGCCACGTGGGGTCTGTCCAGGTGGAGGTGGCACCGTCGGATCAAGGATGCCTACCGGAGGGCATTCGAGCTGAACCCGAGGCCGGTCCCGTACCGCTACTACCTCGCGTACACCTACCTTCAGGAACCGACACTTATGGGGGGCGATAAAGACGAGGGGTTTCGCCTGGCCCAGGAAAGCATCGAGATCGGCCTGAAGGAGTTCTACGTCGTGCGCGCAGACGCGCACAGATCCCGCAACGAGACCTTGGAGGCGTTCGCCGACTACGACACCGCGATCAAGATGAGGACCTTCAAGTTGAATTCATTCCTGGCGGCGGGACATCTCGCGCTCGATCGGAGAGACTTCGAGCGGGCGCGGCGTTACTTCGAATGGGCCGTCAACTGCCGCCCCGAGAACGCCAGG
>JAWPNA010000458.1:0-11876 GCA_045402695.1 Acidobacteriota bacterium | reverse complement strand
CGGCCAGCAGCTCCTCGGCGTACTTTTCGTCGCTGATGAGCCGGCCGAGGGTCCCCTGCCCCCCCTTCAGATCGGAGGTGAACCCCTGCAGGTCGGACGTGGCCTGTTGGATGTTGTCCATCGAGCGCGCCAGCTTGCCGTTGGGATCGAGCGCCTGATCCACCACGCCCCCCTCCTCGGTGACCCGCGCCATCAGGGACCTGATGTCTAAAAGAGACTGCCGGATCGACTCGGTGGTCTCGCGCGCGAACTGCTCGTCGGCCAGCATGCGGCCGGCCATCCCCTTGCCGTCGTGAATCTCCTGGACCGTCTCCTTCGCCAGCTTCGCGGTGGTGCCGAGGTCGTTGAAGATCTCCCTGCCGAAGTTGGGATCCAGGAGCATCCGCCCCACCACGCCCTCCTGCTGCTGAACCGTCTCGAGGATGACGCGCACGTTGCCCGAGATGCTGCGCAGGTCGTCGGCCAGCCCGGCCGAGAGCTCGCCGAGCTGCTCCATGCCGAAGCTCTCGGGCACCTTGACGTAGGAGCCCGGAGGAAGCACCGGCAGCGCGGGATTTCCCGGCGTCAGCTCGACGTAACGCTCGCCGCCCAGCAGCGTGAGGATTCGCAAATTGGCCACCGTGTCCTGTCGGATCCGGTGCTGGTGTGCCTGGTCCACGGCGAGATCGACGTCAATGCTGATCAGGTTGGGGTCCTCGGGGAAGTGGATCCCGGTCACGGCCCCCACCTGTACCCCGGCCAGCCGCACGGGCGAGCCTCCCTGCAGGCCGTTGGCGTCGGGTATGCGCAGGTGATAGGCGACCTTGCGGACCCAGACGTTCTGCTGGCTGCCGATGGAGAAAATGCCGATGGTGAGGATGAACGCGGCCGCCAGCACCACGGCGCCCACCGTGAGGTCCCGGGCGAGGGTCTTCTTCATGTGATGCCCTCCGTCGTGCCGCCCCTGAGAAAATCCCGCAGGACGGTGTCCTTGGAGTGCAGCGCCTCGTCCCCGGTGCCCACGAAGCTGAGGCGTCCGTCGTGCAGGAACGCGAGACGGTCTGCCACCGTGAACGCGCTCTTGATGTCGTGGGTCACCACCACCGACGTCACGTTCAGCGCCGATTGGAGATCGCGGATCAGCTTGTTGATGGCGCCGCCCGTGATCGGGTCGAGCCCGGTGGTGGGCTCGTCGTAGAGGATGCCCTGCGGCTGCAGGGCGATGGCGCGCGCCAACGCCACGCGCTTCTTCATGCCGCCAGACAAGTCCGAGGTCATCAGATCCTCCACACCCGGCATCTCGACGAGGTCCAGCACCTCGCGGACGCGGCCGGCGATCTGATCCTCGGCCATCTGGGTGTGCTCCCTCAAGGCGAAGGCGATGTTCTCGAACACGTCCATCGAGTCGAACAGCGCTCCTCCCTGGAACAGCATCCCCACCTTCGTGCGTATCGGCATCAGCTCGTCCTCGGCGAATCCGCTGATCTCGGTGCCGTCCACCCACACCTCTCCCGCGTCGGGGCGGTGAAGGCCGATGGTGTGGCGGATGAGCACCGACTTGCCCGATCCGGATCCCCCCAGGATGACCACCGTCTCTCCTTTGTGGATCTCCAGGTCGATCCCCTTGAGGACATCCTTCTTGCCGAAGGATTTGTGCAGGTCCTTGTAGATGATGAACTCATTCACCCGGCGGCCTCATAATGCGTCTCTCAGATGAGGAGGAACAGTTTGGTGAGGAAGAAGTTGGAGATCAGGATCAGGATCGAGGCGATGACCACCGTGCTGGTCGTCGCCCGCCCCACGCCATCGGCGCCCCCCGAAGCGTTGAGGCCGTTGTAGCACCCGATGATCGCGATGAAGCCGGCGAAAAAGATTGTCTTTCCCACGCCGCTGAAGATGTCGTCGAACGAAAGGGCGGTCACCACGTGCTGCATGTAGTAATGCGGCGATTGTCCGAGCTCCTTGGTGCTGATGATCAGGCCGCCCATGATTCCGATGAAGTCCGCCAGGATTGTCAGCAGCGGGAGCATGATGAGGGTGGCGAGCACCTTGGGCACCACCAGCTTCTTGACCGGACTGGCGCCCAGCGCCCGGATGGCGTCCACCTGCTCGGTGACCGCCATCGATCCGATCTCGGCGGTGATCCCCGCTCCCACCCGCCCCGCCACGAGCAGCGAGGTGAGCACCGGACCCAGCTCCCGCACCATGGAGAGGCTGACGGCATCGCCGATCAGGAGCTTCGCCCCGTAGACGCCCAGCGTGTATGCGGTCTGCAGGGCCAGGACCATCCCGGTGAAAAGAGCCGTGATGGTCGTGATGGAGAGCGACCGAACGCCCAGGTGGTGGAGCTGGCCCATCAGGAGGTCGAAACCGAACGGCCTCTTGAAGGTGAACCGGATGGTGTCCATCGACAGCAAGGCGATCCTGCCGACGTGCTGGACCGCTATTGATGCGCGCTCGACCATCCTGTTGTTGCCCGCGGATCCCCCATAAACCGTTGGAGATTATTACCTTGGAAAGCGGCAAGTCAAGGTGCGAGGGGACCGGATCGGGCCGGTCCGAAGTCAGTCGCCGAACCCATGGGGATGGCCGCTGTGCCACTTCCAGGCCGTGGTGAGGATCGTGTCGAGGTCGGATATCGCCGGAGACCACCCCAGCTCCTTGCGGATCTTCTCCGAGGAGGCGAGCAGCACGGGGGGGTCGCCCGCGCGGCGCGGAGCATCCCGCGTCACGATCGGCCGCCCGGTCACGCGGCGCGCCGCCTCGATCACCTCCAACACCGAAGTCGCCTTCTGGGCTCCCAGGTTGTAGATTTTCAGCGCGCCGTCCGCGGTGTCCACGCCATTCCCGCCATCCAGCGAGCTCAGAGCCGCGATGTGCGCGGCCGCCAAGTCGTTCACGTGGATGTAGTCGCGCAGGCAGGTGCCATCGGGTGTCGGATAGTCTCGCCCCAGGATCTCGACGTGAGGGATCGCGCCGAGCGCGGCCCTCAACACCAGCGGGATCAGGTGCGTCTCGGGGTCGTGATCCTCACCGATGTCGCCAGCGGGGTCGGCGCCCGCGGCGTTGAAGTAACGCAGCGAGACGGCGCGCAGGCCGGCCTGTAGGCAGTACCACTTCAGCGCCCTCTCCACGGCCAGCTTGGTCTCTCCGTACACGTTGGTGGGATCGGTGGAGCAATCCTCGGTGATCGGGCCCGCGCTTGCCGCGTCGGGCTCTCCGTACACCGCGGCGGTGGAGGAGAAGACAAACCGCCTCACCCCCCGCGCGGCCAGGAGATCAAGCAGGCGCAGCGTCCGCACGACGTTGTTCTCGTAGTACAGCCCGGGCCGCTGCATCGATTCGCCCACCAGGCACGAGGCGGCCATGTGGATGACGCCGTCGGCCGGGCCGCGGGCGAGCGCGGCATCGAGCGCGGCCGGATCCGAGATGTCACCCTGTACCACCACGATTCCCACGGCCGCCTCGCGATGCCCCTCCTTCAGATCATCGAGCACAACCGCTTCGTGGCCCGCGCGCAGCAGGGATCGCACGACGTGCGATCCGATGTAGCCCGCTCCGCCGGTCACCAGAATCTTCATGAAGGCTCCGCTTGCCCGCCGAGGCGGATGCGATAAGATGATCGCGCATGAAGATCCATCATGGGCGGGTCACCGTCAAGACCAGCGCGGGCGTGGCGGTCGAGAACGTCACGCCGCTGGTGCGGAGCGAGGTGGAGCGGTCCGGGATCGCCGGCGGGGTGGCGGTTATCAGCGTGCCTCACACCACGTGCGGACTGGCGGTCAACGAGGATGAGCGGGGCCTCAGGCAGGACATCCGGCGCCTCGCTGAGACGCTGCTCTCCCCTCTGGCCGCGCAGGAGGCATTCCGTCACGACTGCGTGGACGACAACGCGCAGGCGCACCTGACCTCCATCCTCCTGGGCCACTCGGCCACCCTGCCCGTTTCCAGCGGCACGATCGAGCTGGGGACCTGGCAAAGCATCTTCCTGATCGAGATGGACGGCCCCCGCTCGCGCAGCCTCACGATCCAGGTCCTGGGCGAGTAGCGCCGCGCTCCTCACTTCTCCTACACCGACGAGCCCGGCCCTAGAGAGTGCCTCCTCAAGGACACGAATCGGGCGAGGCGCCGATCATGGCGTCGCGCGCCGCGTGCTGCGACGATGACTCTGAATCGTACGTCCCGTTGCCGGCGCAGTTGACGCCGCGGACGAGGTACATGAACGCGCCGCCGGGCGGGAGCGGGTCGTTCACCACGATCGAAGTGCCCGCGTAATCGTCGGCGTCGCATCCGACCGTCGCCCGAGCATAGTCACCGTTCGTCGCGAGCAGCATGCCCAGGTCGATTCGGACGACGTCGTACGAGGAGGATTCCGCCACCGGCGACCACATCAGGTCCGTCAGCGCTCCGGCCTGGGCCATGTAGACTTCCGGCGCCGCCGACGGCAGCGGCGCGTCCGTGTCGACGGTCCCGTCGCAGTCGTTGTCCGTCCCGTCGCAGATCTCGGCAGTCGGCCCAACGCCGCCGGCGCACGTCAGAGTTCCCTCGACGCACTGCGTCACGCCGAATGAGCACTCGCCCTCATCGGTGCCGCATTGGACTCCGCCACCCGGGTTGCCGTTATCGATGGCCCCGTCGCAGTCGTTGTCCAGGCTGTCGCAGATCTCGGTTCCGGCCGTTCCCGGCGTGCAAATCTGCGCGACACCGGCGACACAGTTCGTGACCGTGGCCTGACATGTGCCGACGCCGCACGTGGTCGTGCCCCCTCCCGTGATGGGCGCGTTGTCGCAGCCGTTCACCGCGTGGCAGCTGTCGGTCGTGCAGACGTTGCTGTCGTCGCAGCTCAAGGTCGAGCCGCCGCCGCAGACTCCAGATCCGTCGCAGGTCTCGCCCGATGTGCACACGCTCCCATCCGAGCATGTCGTGCCCGATGCGATGTTGCCGTGCGCGCACAGGTCGTTCCCGAATGTCTTGAGATTCGTCGCGCTCCAGGTCGGGGCCGGCGTCGTGGTGGTCGAGAGTGTCCCGGTGCTCGCGCCGACCGAGTCGACCGTCGTGGTTCCCGTGTTCTCGTTCATCCCCCATCGGTGCATGAGACCGGGCGCAGCGGTGATCTCGCGGCTCATGTCCGCGGTGGTCTCCGACGGCGTGCGGGCGTAGTTCCAGATGCGGATCTCGTCCAGCCAACCGTCGAACGGGTTGATGAGGTTCCCCGTGCCGTCACGCGCCGCGCCCAGGACTGTCGGGTCGGTCGAGCTGATCACACTCGTTCCCCAGGTGTTGCCTGGCGTCGCGACCAGCGATCCGCCGTCCACGTACAGCCGAAGCTGCTGATTGAGCGGGGTGCGATCGACCACGAGCGCGAAGTGGTGCCACTGATTCGCGGTCATCACAGGCGCCGTGATGTCCTCCTGGTCGTCTCCGACGTTGCCGGCTTCGACCGAGCCCGCGAGCTGCAGGTTGCCGGTGCCGGTGAGCTGCACCGCGACCTGCGGGAAATCCTGCTGCCTGCCGTGGCGGAAGATCCCCGTGAGCGAGACGGCGCCTCCGTCCGTGTAGACCCAGCCCTCGACCGTGAAGCTGCCGGTGCCGAAGTTGTTCAGGTAGTCGACTCCGCTCCCGACCGGGAACTGGACACGGTTGCCGGCCGTCCCGGCGAATGAGATCGCCGCGTCGTTCGCGGTGTTGCACGAGTCGGCCGTGCAGCCGTTCACGTCATCGCATTGCGCGTCCGTGGTGCATGCGGTGCATCCGGGGATTGGGGAAAAATCGCACGCGTTGGCGACGCATGCATCCGCTGTGCAGATGTTCGCGTCGTTGCACTCCGCGGCCGTGAGGCAGCAGCCGCCAACGACCGCGCCTGCGCAGTTACCGGCCGTGCACTGGTCCGGCGCAGTGCAGACGTTTCCATCGTTGCACGATGTCCCGTTCGGCGCGTTCGGGTAGGAGCACTCGGCGGCCGAGAAGACCGTTGCGCCGGTGATCCAGCCAGAGCTTGCTGTGTGATCGAAGTTCGTGAGAGTGCCGTCCTCCGCCGGCGAGATGGAATTGGGCGCGGATGTTCCGCTCCCTTGATCCAGCGACCAACGTCCCTTCAGACCGAGATCAGAGGAAATGCGCCGATCCCTGCCCGCGAGGATCTCGGCGGCGCTGCGCGCGTCATTCCAGATTCTAACCTCGTCCAAACGGCCCTGGAAGAAGCCCGCCGCAACTCCCGTGCTGGTGAGCGTCGTGCCGAGCCCGAAATACTGAATGCTGCCGCCCTCGGGTGTCGCCCCCGGCGACACGGTACACGCTCCGCCCGAGCAGGCCGAGCAGGCCGTGTCGACCGAGAGCTCCGCTCCGTCCAGGTAGAGGCGCCACCTCGTGCCGTCGTAAGTCGCCGCCGCGTGGTGCCATGAATTCGTGGTGATGGCCGGCGCCGCCGCGGCGGTGCAAACCGGATGGTTCAGCCCGGTGGCCGTGTCCTCGAAGTCACCGGCCAGACGGCTGTTCACGATTCCCAGGAAGTAGTTCATGTTGACGTTGGCGGGGGTCTCCGCCTGAGCGGCTCCCTTGCCGACCAGCGGGATCGCCGAGGCCAGCCCGCCGGTGCCGGTGGAGACGGCCACGCCGCCTCCCGTCCAGTAGAACCACGTCTCCAAGGTGAACCGGGTGGCTCCGAGACCCGGCGCCGCCCCCATCGTGACGTAGTCGTTCGTTCCGTCAAAGACCAGGGCCGACATCGTGGGTGCGAAGATACAGGCGTCCGCCGAACAGGCATCCAGATCGTCGCATGCCGCCGGATCGGTGCCGTGCACGCACCCGAGGAGCGTGTCGCAGAGATCCGCCGTGCACGGGTTGCCGTCGTCGCAGCTCGGCGGAGTCCCGGCGACGCAGCCCGTGGATACGTTGCAGGTCTCCACACCGTTGCAGAAGATGCCGTCATCGCAGACCACGGGTGTGCCGCCGGCGCAGGTCCCTCCGTCGCACATCTCGCTGGTCGTGCAGGCGCTGCCGTCGCTGCAAGGAGCGGTGTTGTCGTAGTGGACGCACCCCAGCTCGTTGTCGCAGGCGTCGTCGGTGCAGACATTGGCGTCATCGCAGTCCAGAGGCGCCGCGCCGGGCTGGCACACGCCGAGGGCGTCGCAGGTGTCGCCGGTCAGGCAAAGGTTTCCGTCCTCGCAGGCGGCGCCGGTCGCCACCGTCTGGGTGCAGAAGCCGGCGCCGAGGTCCATGAGGCCCATGACGACCCATTGCGCAGCCGAGACGGTCCCCGTTGCGGAGCCGACCGAATCGCCCACGCTCGCGCCGCTGCCCTCGTTCATGCCCCACCGGCCCACCAGGCCCGACGCGGATTCGATCTGCGCGTTCATCCCGCTCTGGATGTCGCCGGCGGGCCGGGCGTGATCCCAGGCGCGGACTTCATCGATCAGGCCCGCGAAGAACCCGGCCGGACCGACGGTGCCTTTGCTCGCGTCGTCGTTCCAGGCCGTGCCGATGGCGAAGCGGTGGACGCTGTCCGCGCGCGGCGTCGTCGTGGTCGCCAGCGACCCTTCGAGCGTTCCGTTCACGTACAGTTTCAGGGCGGCGCCGTCGTACGAGGCGGCGACGTGGTACCAGACGCCATCCTGGACGGTGGTCGTTCCGGCAGCGCGGTTGTCGGCTCCGGCCGTCGCCTCTAGCTGCTCGAAGTCCGCGACGAAGACGCCGGTCTGATCGATGCCGACGAAGTAGTTGAGGTCGAAGTTCCCTCCGTCACCGACCCCGCGTCCCTTGGTGACGAGGGGGACGGCCGTTGTCCCGCCCGACCAGTAGCCTGTCTGCACTCCGGCCGATGCCCTGTTGATCCAGAACTCGATCGTGAACCGATCGAGGCCGAGCTGCGGGTGAGTCGCCGCCGCACCGAAGGCGACCTGCTCGCTCGATCCGTTGAACGAGAGGGCCGCCGAGTTCGCCTCGACACAGGAATCGGTCGTGCACTGATTGGAGTCGTCGCAGTCGGCGTCGATCTGGCAGCAGCTGCCGTCAGGAATCCCCGCGCAGACGCCCGTGCCGCAGACGTCGTTCCCGGTGCAGGTATTCCCATCGTCACACGAACCACCCTCGTTGCCGGGGGCGTAGACGCACCCCGTCGACGCGTCGCAGGAGTCCACGGTGCAGACGTTTCCATCGTTGCAGCCCACGGCGGTGTGGCTGCAGGTCCCGGAGCCGAGAGGCGGCACGTCGGAGGCGCTGCGCGTCGCGTTGCCCGCCAGCGCTCCATCTTCGGATGGAGTCGTCGAGTCGAGCGCGGCGCCGGAGGCCTCGTCGAAACCCCAGCGGGCCACAAGACCTGTCGCGCCGGTGATCGCCTGGCTCATGCCCGCCTGAATCTCCACAGGGGTTCGCGCGTGGTCCCACACCCGGACTTCGTCCATCAACCCCGCGAAGAATCCCGAGGCGACACCCGAGGAGTTCAGGGCGGTGCCGACACCGAAGTGCTGGATGGAATTGGATGCGGCCGGCTGGCCGACAGCCAGTGTTGCGTCGAGGTTCCCGTCGAGGTAGAGGCTCCAAGTGGTTCCGTCATACGTGGCGACCGCGTGATGCCATGCATTGCTTGTCACCGCCGTGGCACCCGACACGGGGTGATTGAGGCCGAGGGTCCCACCTCCCTGCCCTTCCTCGAAATCAGCCGCCAGCACCCAGACGCCCGAGCCGGTACTGGTTTCCTTGAGACCCAGGAAATAGTTCGCGTTGAACGTGTCGGTCTCGCTCTCGCCCACACCCTTCGCCACGAGCGGCACGCCCAGAAATCCACCGGTCCCCGTGTTCGCGGTCGCCCCCGTGCCGGTTCTCTTGAACCAGCACTCTACGCTGAACTGGGCAAGGCCGAGGTCGGGATCCGCTCCCATCGTCACGTAGTCGCCGCTTCCGTCCAACACGAGCGCCGCCGGGTTCCCTCCCATGCATGCATCCGTGGTGCAGGCATCGCCGTCATCGCAGTCTCCGACCGTCGTGCATGCCGGGCTGGCCTCGTTGGAGCAATCCCCCGCTGCGCAGGTGTCGGTGGTGCCCGGGAGGCCGTCGTTGCACTCCGCATTCGTCGTGCAGCACCCAGGCGTCGGCGCATACGAGCTCGCGCACCCCATGGCCGGAGAGCAGGAGTCAGCGGTGCACGCGTTGTCGTCGGCGCAGTTGGCTGCGGATCCGCCGACGCACGAGCCGCCGCTGCAGAAGTCCCCGGTCGTGCAGGCGTTGTTGTCAGTGCACGGGCTGCTGTTGCTGGTGGACACACAAGCGTTCGCCGTGCAGGCATCGTCGGTGCAGACGTTGCCGTCATCGCACTCCGCGGTGGTGAGGCAACATCCGGAGACATTCGCGTGCACGCACAAGGAGCCAGTGCAGACGTCATCCGTGCAGGGATTCGCATCGTCGCACTCGCTGTTCAGAGCGCAGCTCGTCGTGGTCGAGAACGACTGCCGGGCGCCGGCCGTCGACGAGGAGCCGTCCGAGGCCACGGCGTACCACTCGTAGGTCGTCCCCACCTGCAGCCCGGGCCAGTTCACGCAGGCCCGCGTGCCGGCCGGCGCGCCCGCGTCGGTGCCGACGGCCACGAACGGAGCGCCCGCGTCCATGTCGTAGGGGATCAGCAGCTCGTTGCAGCTGTTCGTGCGCGTGGAGGAGCAGACGGCATTCGGATCCGCGATCGGCGTCGCATTCGACTGGTCGTCGGCGTGCCGTGTCGGCCTGTTGATGAACCGCCCGCCCGAAATCGTCGGTGAGTACGTCTCGATTTGAATCGTGTCGGCCTGAGGATCGAAGGTCATGATCCGGAGCCAGCCGTCGCCTCCGTTCGGCCGCGTCTGGAAGTCCGAGACGACCGTGTAGATCTTGTGGCCGTCGTTGGCGACGTCCTCCCTGTGGTTCGATTGGTCCAGGTGGCCGCCGAGCATCAGGAACACGTTCGGCAGCGGCCTCGCCATGTTCAGGTATGCCTGGCCCTGATTGGACAGAGTCATCGTCCCGGAGCCTCCCGAGCTCGGCGTCCCCATGAAGTGGGACGAGATGATGGCGCGCCGGGTCGGGTTGGCGATCAGGATGTCCCTCATCCACGTCATGACGTTCTGGCAGGTTGTGAGCGTGCCCGTCGGCGGGGTCCCGTCTGCCGGCCACGAGCAGTTGCCGTTGTCCCACTCGAGGTGAAAAACGATGAAGTCCATGCCGCCGGCGCTGAACAGCTCGTAGTGGTTGTCCATGCTGTCCGAGAAGCCTGGCAGCGGGTAGTTGCCTCCGTGGTAGGCGCGCCCGGAGAAACGGCTCTTGGGAAACGTCTGGTTGTAGAGCACGGTCGTGGCGTTCTCGTCGGCGCCGGTGCGGGCGGTGCCATTCGGGACCTGATCGTGATTTCCGACCGCGATCCCGTACGGGATGCCGTCCGCGAGCCCGGTCAGCAACGAATCCTCAAGAATGCTGTTGGCGGCGTTGGCGTTGGTCCACTGAGCCTGGATGTCGGCGATGTTCACGCAGTCTCCGAGGCCGATGGAGAAGACGATGTTCCTGGCGATCCGGTTGTCGCGTATCCACGTCGTCTGTGCGGCGTACGTTGTCGGATAGCTCTCGGAGTAGTACTGAGTATCAGGCATCGCAATGATGGTGAACGGGTCACCCGCAACGCCGGTGGCCTCGCGGCCGTAAAACGTCACGTCGAGAGGAAACCCTTCGGCGTCGTCGACGTCCACGCACAGCTGTGGATTGGTGGACAGGCCGGTCTGGAGGTTCGCGGGGCTGGGATTCGATGGCGCGTCCGGCGGAGCGTTGGGCGGGAGCGCGATGGCCAGGCTCGGGATCAGGCTGAAGTCCGAGCTGGTCGTGGCCTGATTGTGCCCCTCGATCGCAACAACGTTTGTGCCTTGCACAAGTTGGGCCGTGGTGATGGTGATCGTCTCGGCTGGTCCTCCGCCCCCCGCCACCGCCTCGTGCGATGTGGCTGTCGCGTTGTACGCGGGGGGAGCTCCCGCCGCGCTCATGGACGCGCTGCGAGCCACTTCCGCGCCGTTGACGTAGGCGATGAAGCCATCGTCGTAGTCGATGGTGAGCGTGACACCCGCGATGGAGCCAAGGTCTGGGATGGTGAACTCCCGCCGAACGTAAACGGAGAGGTAGGTGGGAGTGGTACTCATGTCGCTCAGGTCGGTCGCGTCGTCGCCGTCGCCGTAGCCAAACCCGCTCGGTCCGAGGAACCACGTCGTATCGTCGAAGCCGACCGTGTTCCAGGTGGATGGCGGAGCGGACGAGATGCCTTTGAAGTAGCGCCAGTTCGCGCCCACAAGGATCGGAAGCGAGGCCGGGGGATCAAGGTAACTCGGGGAACCGAAGCGCCCTTTAAGAGCGGAAACGCCCCTGTCGAACGACGGAGCCGCCGAGGCGACGAGAGTCGTGTGTCCGGAAGCAAGGCCCTCGTCCGCGCCCATGATGACTTTCCAGCCGACGGGCGCCAGCAGGCAGAATAACAAGAGGAGCAGCGCCGCCGAAGGACGCCCAAGTCGCGCGTAGATCTGCCTTGCCATGTGACACCCCCCTTTTCAGGAACGCCATGAGTCCCTGCATTCCGAGCGCCGCAGGCGCGTGCTCGAGAGCTGCAGGCTGCCGTACGCCCCGAGCGGCCACGGCCAACAAGCACAGCTCATCGAGACTCCACGAGTGCAAGAGGGGTGCCGGTGCATGTTACCGCGGTCCCGGATAAGATGTGCTGAGAATCCGCGTAAACCAACGGCAGCCGGCGTTCAATCGAGCAAGTCAAGAGCAGCTCGAAGGACTCTTCGAACAGGTTCAATCACAAGTGAACGGATCGTTTCTACTCCAATCGCTGGGCAAATTCCTGTGAGGTTGATCCGGCATGCCCCGCCGCGTGGCGTACAGCGAGAATTCTCCCA
>JAWPNA010000381.1:0-17926 GCA_045402695.1 Acidobacteriota bacterium | reverse complement strand
CACACTGCCGACGCCGGTCCAGCAACGAGCCTTCGATCTGCTGGGCGTGACCTGCCGGGTGTAGTCAGTAAACCGCGGCCCGGAGCGCGCAAGCGCCTTGAGAAATCAGGACTTACGCGAAATCGAGCCGGGAACTTCAGTATAGACAGGAGATGCCGGAGATCGGCGCCCCTCCCGAGCTGAACCCCAATGGCCCGCCGCCGCAAGCTGTCTTGGCCCGCACGAGGTAGTAGAACACCGCGCCGGGCGCGGGCCGCAGCAGCGGCGACCCCGGGAAGATGTAGGCGCGCCCTTCGTCATTCTGCCCGTTATCGTATCGGTTGGCTCCGACGATGATCTCGCCGATGTCGTCGCCGTTCACGTCGCCGGCGGCCGCCACCGACCGCCCGAAGTCGGCTCCCATCTGCCCGCCTGACAGGATGGCCGACGGCGTGAGGCTGAGTCCGGAGGACCCCCGCATGTAGATGAAGACCTCGCTCTCGTCCGTGAACGATCCGTCGTACAGCGGCGCGCCCACGACAGCATCGCTGAAACCGTCGCCGTTGACGTCCGCCAGCGCCACCGAAGCACCGAATCTCGTTTGGTCCTGATCTCCCTGGGCGCTCCATGCCGCGATCGTGCTTAAGCCCGTGCTCGTCCCGACGACATGTTGCTTTCATAGATCCAGGGCGGGCCCCCGGCGGCTGCGAGGCTCGCGATCGCCACCAAGCCGTTGCCCGCCGGAATGCATGCCGCCGCGCCGTTGAAGTCCGATGGAGTAGTGGACTGCAGCCCGTCGTACCCGAGGGCCGACGTCACCGCGCCGGGTGAGGCCAGCGACGACCAGCTCAGGGTCGTCCCTATTCCGCCCTGGGCCACGAGCAGGCCGGTGGCTTCCGAAGGGATCGACCAGCCCTGGCTGTCAAGCGACGCGCAGTCACCGGTGTCGCTCACACCGTCGTTGTCGTCATCCGGATCGCAGGCGTCGCCCTGAGAGTCGCCGTCGAAGTCGATCTGCTCGGGGTTGTATTCAGAAGGACAGTTGTCCAGGGCGTCGTGGAGACCGTCCACGTCGGTGTCGTTGCATGCGCCCGTGTCTTGCAACGAGATCCCGGCCCCCGGCTGCGGGTTGTGATATCTGGAGCACTCGGTGGAGTCGATGGCGTTGTTGGAGCCCGTGAGCGTGCCGTACATGATGTAGCGCGAGTCCGCGTTGTGTCCGAGGCCTGTGTTGTGCCCGTACTCGTGCTGCCTGGGACTCCCTTCCGAGGCCACGGTGGTGAGGCGCACGAGAGACATCCCGTTGCCGCCCACCCAGGCGCACCCGATGATGTTGGAGCCGGGGCTTCCACAGTAGTTGATCCCCCGCACGACGTGGACGCGCGCTGTGGTGTTGTTGAGGACCGAAGTCAGCTCGGTGTTGTTGTCGATGATGTCCAGCCCGTCGGAGGCGCTGCCGAAGGTCTTCGCCGTGCCCGACCGCGACACGGTGATGCAGCACGAAATGTCCACGTCGAAGTCGGACTTGCCTGCCCGGAAGTTGGCATCGGTCAGCGCCAGGTCGAGCTGGCTGTCGGTCATCGGGTTGGTAACCGCCGGATGGTTGGCGTAGGTCAGAGGGGCGTTGTGCACTTTGTTGGCCGTGTCGGGCGTGGCCGGCGCGGGAGGCTCATCATCGCCGGACAGGCTCGTGCCGCTGGAAAGCTGCCTGGTCCCGATGCCGGTCCCCGCGGCAGCGGGGGCATGAACGAACGGCGCGCCCAGCGCGCCGGCGGCGGCGATCTCGTCGAACAGTCGCAGGCTAGCGCGGGCGGGTCGCGGGAGAAGGCCAAGCCTCGGAATGCCATCTCCAGCAGGTCGGCATGGTACGAGTCCGGCTCATGGCTGTGTGCCGCGGCGCGAGACAGCGCGGAGGATGAGGTGCGCGGATCGCTCATCCCGAGCAGGAGGTCAAGCACCACACGGTCGCCTCGCGCGGCGATGCGCCCCAGCGCCTGGGGTGCCAGCAGCAGCGCCCGGTCTTCCTCGGGTATCTCGATCGGCGCGGGCGGGTCGGTGAGGAAGTCGAGCAGATCCTGGCTGGAGCTTCCGGAATCCAGGTGCGCGAGAAACGCCACGATGTTGTCGCGGCGAGGAAAGTCGGGCTCCTTCAGCAAGGCGCGCAGCGCAGGAAGATCTTCGAGTGACAGCACCTGCCGGGCCAGGGAATCATCCGCTCCATGGACGTAGACACGCAGCATCGCCTCGCGTACGGGGCCGGGCACGGCAGGAGCCTGCCGCGCCGTTGCGAGAGAGGCGGCAAATAAAAAGGCCGCGCTAAAGGCGGCCAACCGTTCAAGACGGATTCCTATTATCAATCCACTACTTCTTACAGCACTCGCGCATGCCCGTCTACGTGAAAATCACGACTTCAGCAGATCGTGCAGCGCCTTGCGGACGTCGTCCATGTTCACGCCGTGGTCGGACTGGTTGAAAAGGGCCTTGCCTTGTTTGTCGCGGATGACCAGGCCGTGGTTACGCCAGCCCAGTTCCTTTGCGGCTTTCTGTCCTTCCTCGGTGGTCGCATCCACGTTGCCTGCCTTGATCTTCCCCGGAAACTCCTTCTCGAGCCCGCTCACGGCGGGCATCGCCTTGGCGCAGATCATTCAGCCCGGGAGGTAGTAATAGGTTACGGTCAGCTCGGGAGCCGCCGCGGGCTGGGTGGATCCGGCCGCCCAGAATGCGCCGCCGGCTGCGGCCAGGATCAGGCTCAACAGCAGAACTCTCTCGGCTCTTCTCACAGGTCCCTCCTCTGAAGAGCCCCGAGTCTACCACGTCCCGGCCGTACCTTGACAGACACGGGTTAGCGAAAGTAAAGTGAATCACCAATGAACGCAGGTGGCAAGCTCCTCATGGTCGGCAAAGGCGTCACCTACCGGGATCTTCCCTGCGCCACCACCCTGAACCGCTGCGACAGCGATCGCATGCCGTTCGAGTGGACCATCAACCCGTACCGGGGATGCGAGTTCGGCTGCTGCTACTGCTACGCCCGTTACACGCACGGGTTCATGGGGCTTGAAGACACACACCTCTTCGAGACGGAGATCTTCGCCAAGCTGGACGCGGCGGGCGCGCTCACGATGGATCTGCGGCGTGCCGCCAGGCGCGCCGACCCGCTCGGAGGCATCGCGCTGGGCACCGCGACCGATCCCTACCAGCCGGCGGAGCGAAAGCTCCTGGTCACCAGACGCCTGCTGGAGGTGTTCGCCTCGGACAGGGCGCCGCGCGGGCTCCGCCTGTCGCTCACGACCAAGAGCGCGCTGGTCACGCGCGACATCGATCTGCTGGCGGAGATCGGCAGGCGCCACCGGTTGTCCGTCAACGTGACGATCACGACGCTGAACCGCCGGCTGGCACGCATCCTCGAGCCTCGTGCGCCCCGCCCGGCACGCCGGCTTCTGGCGCTGCGAGAGCTCGCGCGCGCGGGGATCACCACGGGTGTCTTCATCATGCCCGTGATCCCGGAGATCACTGACGCCCCCGCATCTCTGGAGGCCATCGTGTCCGCCGCCGCGCGCGCAGGGGCGGCGTACGCCGTGCACCAGGTCCTGTTTTTGATGTCCTCGGCGACCAAGGAGTTCTACCCATTCCTCGGACGGCACTTCCCTCGGTTGCTGCCGCGCTACCGCCGTGTCTACGGGGCTTCGGCCTACCACACGGATGAGTACCGCAAGCGGATCGAAGAGCTGGTCGATTCGCTGCGCCGGCGCCACGGCCTCGCCGCGCGTCCGCCCATCGCCTGCGACCTCGAAGCGGAGCCGCCTCGTCGCGCGCCGCCCGCGCAGCTTGACCTGGGCTTCTGACCGGCGCGCCGACACCGGTCAGAAACCGACGTGCCAGGTGAGCCCGAGGGTGATCCTCTGTTGCTCGAACTCGGTCTCGTCGGTGCACCCGGAGGGGTCCACCAGGCCCGGGATGGTCGTGGCGTTGGTGCGCCGTCGCAGCTCGGCGACCAGCTCGATCTTTCCGGACACCTGCTGCACCAGCCGCCAGCGATAGTCCCGCCGGATGTCCTTCCGATCGAAGCGGCAGAGGTCGAAGGGGTTGTCCGTCGTGTAGTCTCTTGTCTCCCTTTCCAGATCCACCTCGATCCGGCCGCCCGCCGGACGGCTCCATGGAAAGGCGCTCTCCAGAACGAACGCGCGATGCCGGTACGAGATGTCGTCATCCGGAATGGGCGACGAGGCGAGGTCGCCCTCCGCATCCAGGTCCCCGCGCCGGTACGTCGCGCGAATGCTGATCTTCGTGCGGCCGAAGGGGCGCGTCTCCAGGGAGGCCGACAGAGCGTCCTTCGTGCCGTCCCTCTCGTCGAAGTGGTCGTTGTAGTTCCGGACCTGAGCCTCCCATCCCAGGCGACCCTCCAACCTGTTCCGCACAATCTCCTGCTGGTAGAAGAGTCCGTACTCGGCCTCCGCGTAGGTGAGTCCGCGGCGGATCGTGTGGCCCGCCTCGAAGGAGTCGTCGTTGTCGGTGAGCTGGCGCAGGTAGAAACGCGGCGTCCAGCCCGCCTGGGCCTTGAGGGAGGCGAGATGCCGCCGCGATGCAGTCAGCTCCTGCGAGACCGCCAGGCTGTATCGCGCGAAGTCCTTCACGTCGTCGCGCACGTACTCGTAGGTATGGACGGCGGCATCGAGCGTGGTCTCGCGCCGCGGCAGCGGGCGCGTCCTCCATTCCAGGGAGATTGCGCCTTCGGCGATCGTGTCGGCGGTGCTCCTGATCTCGAACCGCGGAGAGTCGGGGTTCTTCCGGAACTGCTCCAAGTCGAGGTCCGAGAGCTGAAGCACGTTGTCGTCGTACAGGCTGAAGAGAGAGACGTCCAGGCCGAGGCGCCGCGGCTGAGCCTCCCGGTCGGGCCGGGGGGGGCGAGCTCCTTGCTCCGCGTCTTCATCCAGCGTGGTCGCTGCCGGGCCACCCGAGAGGATCGCGAGCAGTATCATCCCGGCGACAGCGCGGCTCCAACCCTTGCAATGGTGCCTCAATCGACGGAGTAGTACTGGACGCCCGGCCTTGTGGCGCCGCCGGCGTCGGTGAAGGTGGTCGCGGAGGTTCGGCCGGCGATCGATGAGTCGCCGAAGCCGGTGGGCAGGCCGCTGAGGAAGATGGTGTAGGTGCTCTGGCCGGTCGAAGCCCAGCTCAGGACGATATCGTTGCCCGAGCGTGTCACGAGGAGATCGATCGGGACCGCCGGTTCCTGGAAGGTGTAGCCGGCGGACCTGACGCCGGTCAGGTTCCCCGGGTTCGTGACCAAGAGATCGACCTGGCCGGCCGGATGCGGCGGAGTGCGCGCGGTGAGCGCCGTGGCAGTCGGCGCGGAGCTGAGGGTGGTTGTCACGCCGCCGATCTTCAACACGCAGTCGGGCTGGAAGCCGCTTCCGCTGATCGTCACCGCCTGGCCGCCCGCGGTGGTGCCGGAACCTGGCGTGATGGAGGAGACCAACGGCGTCGTGAGAGGAAGGAGCCAGACCTCGGCGAGAGACACGTCGCCGGATACCGTCACCCCCCGCTTCCAGCGCGGCGCGAGGCCGCTCGCTGCGGGCGGCGTGTAGAGGATGTCCCACGTCCCCGCGTCCACGACGACCGCGTAGGCGCCGTCGGCTCCCGTGCCGTCGTGCGGAGTGAACAGCGTCGATCCCCCTCCCGGCACGACGAAATCGAGATCCACGTCGGCCACCTGCAGGCCGGTCACTGAGGAGCGCACCGAGCCGGAGACGACGACTCCCTGCGGCAGGATCGTGTCCGGCAGCGCCGTGTCCGCGGCCACCGGGACGCCGAGTCTGCGCGCGGGCCGCAGCGTGCTGCCCGGCGGAGGGATGTAATCGATGTCGTAGGCGCCGGGCGGAACCAGGACGTCGTAATGTCCCGCACCGTCCGTATTGTCCCCTGGCGTGAACAGCCTGGCTCCGCCTCCCGCAACGGAGACGTCCAGATCGGCGCCGGTGACAGCCGTCGACCCCGGCCCCTTAACCAAGCCGCTGACGTGCTTCCCTGGGGAGAGGACCACTGCCGGCAGCGCGAGACCCGACGTGACGTCCAGGTTCCGGATCTGATCCGCTGCGAGGCCGGTGCATTCCGGAGGTGTGAACCTGAAGTCGTAGGCACCCTCGGGAACCACCACTTCGTAGCTTCCGTCGGCCTCCGTGCCGTCGTGAGCGAGGCGCAACGGCGCGCCCGAGGCCGCGTCGATCACGTCGATGTCGACGTTCAACACACCCGCGCCGCCCTCGTCCAGGACGGACCCGGAGACGGGCAGGCCGGCCTCGAGCGTGACGTCACCCAGCCCCGTCGCCCCCGAGATCGTCACCGAGTTGATCCGCGTCACGAGCAGGTCGGTGGAGGCCGGCGGATTGAAGTTGACGTCGTAGACTCCCGCCGCGACGTAGACGGTGAAATTCCCCGCGGCATCCGTGTTGTCGCGCGCGGTGGCGCGCGAGGCCCCGGTCGAGGAGTCGAAGAAATCCAGGTCGACCGCCGGAACCGGCAGGGCCGTCGAGTCCAGAACGCGGCCGGTCACCACCACGCCGCTCGGGAGCGTCAAGGTGCCCAGGCTGGTCGCGGAGGAAATCATCGTGGCGCCGACTTTGGCCGCCCCCAGCGTCGTGCACCGCGGCGGCGTGACGTGCGTCGTGTACTGGCCGGCCGGTACGTAGACGGTGAAATTGCCAGAGGAATCCGTGTTGTCGTGCGCCGTCTGGATCGTCTCTCCCGTGCAGGTGCTGGTGAGATCGAGATCGGCTCCGGCCACCCCGTTGCCCGACCCGTTCTTCACGGTGCCGGTCACCTTCGTGCCGAGCCGCAGGACGTCCGTCAGGCCGGAGACGTCCGAGGAGACGATCAACCCCTTGCGCAGGCCCGTCAGGTAGGCCGTCGTCGCGCCGGGCCGGAACTCCGCGTCGTAGGTGCCCGGCAGGACGCGCACCGAGTAGCCGCCGCCGCTCGCCGTGAGGTCGTTCGGCAGGTAAATCTTGCGTCCGGTGGCCGCGTCGATGAAGTCGAGATCCACGCCGGCCAGCCCGAACCCGAGCCCGTTGCGAACGGTTCCGGACACCAGTCGGCCCGGGTGCAGCGTGGTGACGCCCAGATTCAGGTTCTGGTTGATGACCAGGTCCTCGATCTCGGATGCCGCCAGCGTGCTTCCGGACGGAGGGGTGAAGCGGACATCGTAAGTCCCCTCGTTCACGACGATGCTATAGGTGCCATTGCTGAGCGTCTTGTCGTTGACCAGGAAGACGTTCTGACCGCTGCAGAACACGATGAGGTCCACGTCCACGTTGGCCACGCCCGACCCGGACTCGTTGCGCACCACGCCGGTGATGGTGCGCGTGGCCGCCTCCGCGCCGCAGGGGCAGGCCAGCAGAGCGAGAAACATGAAACAGGAGGAGCGCAGGCGGACGGCCCGAGCGCGCATCTGGAGTCTATCCCCCGAGGAGGATCGACTGCAGCGCGCCGTTGGCGAGACTGGCCTTGCTGAGGCACGGCAGGTGTGTCGCGTGGGAGACCTCGTTCATGCCGAGAGTGCTGGAGGAGACCAGCCCCGACACGGCCGCCACGCGGTAGCCCAGATCCCGAAGCCGCCGCACGCCGCTTTCCGCGGAGACGCTGTCGGCGCCGGTGAAGATCACCGCTTCGATGGTGGCGTGAAACTCGGAGGAGGTCAGGAGCAGATCGGTCTCACGCTGCCAGATGCCGTCGGCCACTTCCAGCACGATGAAGTCGGGCTGCTCGCAGAGCATCGCCGCGCGCATGCGGGCGTAGATGTCGAGCAGGTCGGTGAGGCTCGTGAGATAGGTGGAGGGCCAGCCGCAGTCCGAGAAGTCGAGAACGCTGTGCGCGCCCGCATCAACGAAGATCCCCGGGTCCTTCGCGCAGGCCGTGCCGGTCACCTTGGCCGCGCAGACCTTGTGCCCCGCGCGGGTCAATCCCAGCACCGTGTAGGCGGCTGTGGTGGTCTTGCCCGAGTTCATCGAGGAGCCGACCACCAGGATCGTGCGGCACCGTGGGCCGCCGTTGAGCTGGATCTTCGTGCGCGGCAGCCCGTAGTCGAGCATCGACAGCCGGGATCCATCAGGCCGGGCCGCGTAGCCGAGGAGCTGCATCACGGTGGGAGGCTCGGTCATCCTCGCGTTCTGCGAGCGCACGATGCCGAACACGCCTCCGATTCCCAGAACATGGAAATTCTTGCCGAACGGCTCGACGTATCCTTCGAATTGATCGGTGGCGTAGCGGTTGCCGAACACACCTCCCACCAGATCGTCCGGGAAGAGATCGTGGCGCCTCCACTGTCTCCCCTCGATGCGCGTGTGCCGGCCGATGCTGACCACCCGCCCCACGGCGAGGTCGCCGATGCGCGGCGGGTCCTGTCCCAGGATCAGGTTGCCGAGGTCCTCCGCCGGGACGCGTCGGGTCGCCCAGCCCCACTTCACCGGCGGACCGCTTCCGTTAGTCATCGCGCAGAGGGTCTCTTCTCACGGGATCTGTTGGGCGCACGGCCTTGCCGCCCCATGACCGGCGTCCTGTTGCGGGGGAATAGCGCGACAAATGTACAGCCAAACGACCCGATGTCAATGGCCGGGGCTCGAGGCTTGGGCGTCCGATTGTCCTGCTTGCCGGCTCATTCCTGGTTGTCCGCGAGCAGGTCGAGCGACAGACGGAGCAGCTCTCCCAACGACCATGCCTGGAAGGGACACCCGCCCGGCGTGTGAGGCGGCTCGGCGTCGGCGACCTCGGAGATGTGGCCGAGGCCGGCCTTCCCGAGGTGGTCCTCAAGCGGAGCGAGGAACCGGGCGCGAGCCTCCTTCCTCGCCGACCGCGTGTTTCCCCTCACGCGCAGCCATGCCTCGACGAACGGGCCCGCGAGCCACGGCCACACGGTGCCCTGGTGATACGCGTTGTCTCTTTCACTCACGCCGCCTTGGTAACGCGGGGCGTACCCGGCCTCGGAAGGGGCCAGCGAGCGCGGGCCCATCGGCGTCCAGAGGCGTGACTCGACCTGATCGACAGTGCGCCGCGCACGAGGCCTGTCCAGCAACATCAGGGAAAGCCCCCCCACCGCAAAGATCTGGTTGGGACGGAACGACGCGTCCGCGGTCGCCGGGCGGCCATCGACATCCACGACATCGTGAAGGTACCCGCCCTCCTCGTTCCAGAAGCGCCGCGTGAACGAGGCGAGGCCCCTCTGGAGGATCGGCCGCCATCGCTTCGAGAAAACACCGCCGATCTTCAGAGCGTTGAGCCACAGCGCCTGCACCTCCACGGGCTTCCCGATGCGCGGGGTGACCACCCAGTCGCCGACTTTGGCGTCCATCCAGGTGAGCTGCACCCCCGGCACTCCCGCAGCCAGCAAACCGTCCTCGTCCATCCTGATGCCGAAGCGCGTGCCCCCCGCGTAACCTGAGAGGATCGCCTCGATGGCGCCCAGGAGCGCCTTGCGGTCCTTCGCGGCGACGCGGCGATTCCCCTTCTCCATCGCGCGCAGGTAGTCGTGCACGGCGATGACGTACCACAGCGACGCGTCAACGGAGTTGTACTCGGGCGATTCGCCGGAATCCGGGAACCGGTTCGGTAGCATCCCCTGAGAAACCGCCCCCGACCACTGCAGGAGGATCTGCCGTGCCTCCGCGAGGCGCCCCGCGCTCAGGCAGACACCGCGCAGCGCGATGAAGGTGTCGCGCCCCCAGTCGGTGAACCAGGGGTACCCCGCCACGATCGTCATCCCCTCTCCGCGCTTCACCACGTAACCGTCGGCCGCGCGGTGAAGCGGCGACGCGAAGCGGGCGCGGCGTGCTTTCTCCGACATGCGCAGGCTCTTGAGGCAGGCGGCCGGCGTCGTTGAAGGAGCAACGGGAGGCACGCCGGCGATCTCCGCGCCGAGGATCCACACCGCCTCGCCGCGCGAGAGATCCCACTGGAAGACGCCGGGGGCGGCGAGGTCCTCGATATGATCCAGTCCGCGCGCGCGCTCCTCTTCGTACAGGAAGCTCCTGTACCATTCGGGCTGGTGGGAGTAGCCGCCGTTGGTGAGGACGACAATGCCCGGCACCCTCTCATAGGGGCGCCAGGTCAGCCTGCCGTCTCGCGCGTCGGGCTCGAAGCGGAACGCACCGTTCTCATGATGAAGCGCGTGGTAGTCGCGTCCGGAAAGATACGGCCTCACCGAGAGCGTGGCGCCGCCCGGGCCTTCGACCAGGCGCCAGGAGACGGCGACGACGGGCGAGCCATGGCGCGCGAAGATCTCCTGCGAAACGCGGGTGCCGTCCTCCAGCCGGAAAACCCAGCGCGGCCACGGCTCGGTCTCAAACGATTCGATGCGCCGCGCTCCGTCGGGGTGCACGACGCCGGGCGCGTACGCCTGCGACGAGAGTGCGAAGCTCCCGGCACCGGTCCGCACGGAGGCGTCGAACCCGTTGACCAGCGCCAGGCGTCCGGTGGGGGGCGTCGTCGCCGCCAGCAGAATCGCGTGATAGCGCCGGGTCCTGGCCCCCGAGACGGTCCCGGAGGCGAACCCGCCCAGGCCGTCGGTCTCGATCCACTCGGCCTGATCGGGAGGGCGGGACGCCATGATGGCGATGGTCCCCTCAGGAACGCTCCGCCAGCAACGCATAGCGCGCCGCGCCGAGCAGCGCGGTCTTCTCGTTGAGGATCACGCGCACGGGCATGGCGGAAAGCAGAGGCATCATCGGCCCTTTGTCGCAAAACGCCTCCAGGAAGTCCGAGCCGCGGATCTTCTCGATGATCTTGGGGGCCACCCCGCCCCCGATGTAGACGCCGCCGGTGGCCATCACTTTCAACGCCAGGTTGCCCGCTTCCGCCCCGTACAGTGACACGAACAAGTCGAGCGCCATCCCGCACAAGGGGCTGCTGCCGTCCAGTGCCGCCTGCGAGATGGCGGCCGCCGCGTCCTGGTCTCGCACTCTCTGCGCGAGCCATCCGGGCTCCTCGGCCCTCCCCGTGTCGCGGAGGAAATCGTAGATGTTGACAAGCCCGGGACCGGACAGCACGCGCTCCCAGCTCACCGGCCCGAACCGGGCGATGAGGTGCCTCAGCAGCTCGATCTCCAGGTCGTTTCGCGGCGAGAAGCCGGCGTGCCCTCCTTCGCACGCGAACGGGCGGTGCATGGCTCCGTCCCAGTACAGCCCCGCCTCCCCCAGCCCGGTGCCGGCCGAGATCAGCGCCGCGTTCCCCTCGGCTCCGTCAGCGCCGGGATGGAGCAGGGCGAAATCATGCGGCCCCAGCGCGGCGATGCCGTGCGCGTTGGCCTCCAGGTCGTTGATGAGACTAACGCGCGTCAGGCCGAGCCGTCCCGCCAGATCCATCGCGTCGAGCATCCACGGCAGGTTCGTGGTCCGGACATGCCCGCGCTTGACGGGCCCCGCGACGCCGAAGCATGCGATCCGCGCCTGCGGCAGCGGCTCTGACAACCACTTCTCCAGGATCAGATCGCACGCGGCGTAGTCCCGGCTCGCGTAGGTGCGCTCGGCGACGAGATGGAGATCCTCGTCGAAAAGTGCAAGGTGGGTCTTGGTGCCGCCGATGTCGCCCGCCAGGATCATCGACCGGTGTCCTGAATTGGAAACGCAGGCCGCCTCAGCCGCCCGAAGGCCGCTCGACATGCCCGCCGAACCTGCGGCGCATCGCGGAGAGGATCTTCTCCGCGAATGTGTGCTCCTGGCGCGAGCGGAAGCGCGCGTACAACGACGCCGTGAGCACGTCGGCGGGGACCGCTTCCTCGATCGCGGCCTGGATCGTCCAGCGCCCCTCGCCCGAGTCCTCGACGAACCCTGTGTAGCCGGACAGCGCGGGATCCTCCAGCAGCGCCGCGGCCGTCAGGTCCAGCAGCCAGGACCCGATGACGCTGCCGCGTCTCCACACCTCCGCCACGTCGCCGAGCTTCAGGTCATAGCGGATCTCCCGGGGCAGGCTCTCCGAGGAGGCGTTGCGCAGGATGTCGAACCCTTCCGCGTATGCCTGCATGAGGCCGTACTCGATCCCGTTGTGCACCATCTTGACGAAGTGGCCCGCGCCGGCGGGGCCGCAATGGAGATACCCCTCATCGGCCGTGCCGGCTGCCGTCTGGCGGCCGGGCGTGCGCTGGGCCGCGCTCCGGCCGGGGGCAAGCGTCCGGAAGATCGGGTCGAGGCGCGAGACAGCCTGCGCGGGTCCGCCGATCATGAGGCAGTAACCCCGCTCGAGCCCCCAGATGCCCCCGCTGGTTCCCACGTCCACGTAATGGATCTGCCTGCCGGATAGCGACTGAGACCGGCGCACGTCATCCTTGAAGTACGAGTTGCCGCCGTCGATGATGATGTCGCCGCCTTCCATCCGCTCGGCCAGCGCCGACACCATCCGCTCGGTGGGCTCTCCCGCGGGCACCATGACCCATGCGGCGCGAGGCTTGGCCAGCCTGGAGACGAGCTCGTCGATCGAGGCCGTCCCTTTCGCTCCCTCGCCGGCGAGCTGCTTCACGGTCTCCTGGTTCCTGGTGTGGACGACGCACTCGTGCCCGCCGCGCATCAGCCGCCGCACGATGTTGGCTCCCATCCGCCCCAGGCCGATCATTCCGAGCTGCATGCCGGGCTCTCCTTTCGGTCTCGGTCCCGTCGGATCAGGACGCGTTCGATGTTGCGCTTGAGGGCCTCCAGTCCGGTGGCCGTGCCACCGCCGATGTGCACTCTCAGGGCACGACGCCCCCGCTGCGCCAGCACCTCGAAGTCGCCTCGCGCCTGCGCCGCCTTCACCACGCCGAAAGTATAGTTGTGTCCCGGCACGGGAAGGTCCTCGGCGTCGTCGCACGTGATCTGGAGAAACACCCCTGAATCGGGCCCTCCTTTGTAGAGCTGTCCGGTCGAGTGCAGGAAGCGCGGCCCGTAGCCGAGGCATGTGGCCACCTTGAACGCGTCCCTCACCTTGTGACGGATGGCCGAGAGCGGCGCATGGTGCTCCTCGCTCATCTCCACGTAGGCGGAAATACAGAAGTAGTCGCGAGGCCCGAGGCGGCCCAGGTGGGCGCCGAGGCAGCCTTCGAGCGTCCTGGCGCCGCCGGCCGCCGTGGCCAGCTTCGCCGCGTTGGCCGCGTCGGTGAAGAGCGTCAAGCCGTCCTCCTTCAGGACGGGTGTCTCCTCCGGCAGCGAGCCGAGCCTCTCGTACGCGGAGGTCAGCTCGCGCGTGGCCACCTTGCTCGCCTCCACGTCGGGCTGGTCGAACGGATTGATGCCAAGGATCGATCCGGCCACGGCCGTGGCGATCTCCCACCTGAAGAACTCCTGCCCCAGGTCCTCCACCGTCTCCACGAGGATGGTGACCACGGCCTGGCCGCTTCCCGCAAGCGCCGCGACCGCCTCGTCCTGCGCCAGGTCGGGCCCCGAGCCCAGCCTGACGTGGATGAAGAGGCGGTCGTTCCCGTAGACGCCTGGAGTTCCGAGCCGCTCGGAATCGACTGGGATGATCCCCTTGCCCGATTTGCCGGTGGACTCCGCGATGAGCTGCTCCAGCCAGGCACCGAAGGCCTGGATGCCGGGGGAGGCGATGACGGTCAGCTTGTCGCGTCCCAGCGTGGCCGCAGCCCCCAGGATCGCGCCGAGCGCGACGCCGGGGTTCCGCTCGGGGTCGGCATCGGGCCCGCAGGCGTTCACCATCATCTCCGTCCGGTCGAGAAACCGGGCCACGTCCACCCCCATGAGCGCGGCGGGCACCATCCCGAAGTGCGACAGCGCCGAGTAACGGCCGCCGATGCCGGCCACGCCCGAGAAGATCCTGCGGAACCGATCCTGCCGCGCGACCTGCTCCATCCGGCTGCCGGGGTCGGTGATCGCGATGAAGCGATTCCCGACCTGCCCGCCGCCGGCGGCGCGCCGCGCCCGCTCGAAGAAGTGCTGCTTGAAGATGTTCGGCTCCAGCGTGCTTCCCGACTTGCTGGAAACGACGAAGAGGGTGCTGTTCAGCTCGAGTCTGCCCTCCACACGGCTCACCTGCCCGGGATCGGTGGAGTCCAGCACCTGCAGATCGGGAAAGCCCGCGCGCCTCCCGAAGGTGGTTCTCATGACTTCGGGGCAGAGGCTCGATCCCCCATCCCCAGAAGGAGCGCATGCGTGAACCCCTCGCGCCTGACCTCCGAAACGAATCCCCGCAGCTCGCCGAGATGTGCCTTCTGCTCCTTCACGATGTCGAGCCAGTCGAGCCAGCGCGATTCATCGCCGCCCGTCCAGAGCGACGCATCGCGCGCCCAGAGGCGCGCTGTCCTGCCGCCGTCACGCCAGTCCGCGAGCGTGTCGCGGACTCGTTGCTGCAGATCCCCGGGGAGACTGCTCGACTGCATGATCACGCCTGGTGCCCACCTCTCCATGGCTCTAACGCTGGCGCTCAGCCGCGCGCGCCGCGCGACCTCGACTTTCTACTGGCACCCGTTCGGGCGCGCGGCCGCTGCAGCGCCTTGTTAGGCGACCCCTTGTTGTTGCCCGGCTGAACGCTTGGTTCCGCGGGGAGGGCGTACAGCGTCTCAGGCGCGATGTCAGCACCATTCGGCCATACGATCGTTCCGGCCACCGCGTCGAGCTTGGCCTTGCGGAAGTAGGATGGTGCCCGTAGCGGCTTGAAGATGGGACCTTCGAGAAGTGGGAGGAGGTTTACCCGCTTGCGTCGACCGTCTCGGAAGTGCAGGTACAGCGAATGGGGGCCCGCCACGATGAAACTGACCACTCGATGAATCATGTTTCTTGAGCTCCGAACTAATCCAACGGAGCGATCGAGCGCAAGGGGCGCTGCGCCCGAGCCAACTCCCAGTCACGTTCGAGTTCCGCACGGTGATGTGCAGCCCATTCTCGCACAAGCGCCCGGGCCCGGCGAGGGAGGTTGCCGCGAAGAATGCGGAACGGATGGACACGGACGACGGCCTCGTCACTTCCGTAGATCGCGTGGAAGTGGGCCGGTTCATGGTCTTGGTAGTACATGTAAATCGCGATGCCGTAGAACTCGCAGATTCTCGGCAATCTTCCTCCCGTTTACAGCAGTTCAGACCGAACGACCACGGCCCCCTCCTTGGTACCCCGGCATCAGCGGCGCGCGCCGGCATGCTGCCTCGCAGTACGAAGGCGCGCCATGGCGAGTGTCCGCTGCAAGCCATCGGCCGCTCGTGGTTCGGTTGCCTTGACCTGTTCCGAGTTCACGCCATCGAGCTTGCGCATTAGAGTGCGTCATGGCCGAACCCCGATCAAGAACTGCAAGAGCTGAACGAGCAAGCCGAGCAGTCCGAGAAGAAGACCCAAGCCAACGAGAACGAAGGGGCCGTGAACAGAAACCCGTATTTCTCCGACCAGGCGGCTCTCCGAAGGGTTCGCTGCATCTCCTCGCTATGGTAGGGCCATAGCGGAGATTTCTCGGGATGCTTGCGCTGATACTCCTCACGTCGAACCTCCTCCCATGTTGGTCGAGTCCGCCACCAGTGCCGGATGGGCTCGCCGAGAAGTTTTCGGGACACCCCGATTTGGGGAGGCTCCCCCCGTGCATGCTGTGGAGTCGACTGGGTGGCCGACGGTTTTCGGGGAGAAGGGAGGGAAGGCGGCACTGTAGGAACGCCAGCACTGACGATGGCTCGGAGAGAGGCCGGGGTAACTGATGGCGTGCGACGTGCGAAACCGAGCAGCAGGACACCATCGGCGCCAACTATTGCGACGTGGCCGACCATGAAGAAGAACCGTCGCTGCCTCACTTCCTTGGGATTCGCTGGCCATCTAAGCGGAACATCCTGCGTGACGTCTCGGAGAATACCGCCATGGTGTGAGCACGTCCCTGGACCAGTGGAAGAACTATGCGTCCCATCTACACACACAGCCCCTGTGCCAATGGGAAGGGAACCGGATCCAGATTCACCTTTCGGAGATCCGGCCCCGAGAAGGTAGGACGCGATTCCTCCCAGGACGAGACCCACAATTAGGCGCACTCCCCCCCGGGATCGATGATGGTACCCATTAATCTGATCCGACGACGAATGCACCATGCGGGCTAACGCTATTTCCCCGGTTTCATGAACCGGGCCTCGATCGCCTTCACCTTCGACAACCTCCTCGCATGCCGCTCCTCGTTGCTGAACCTCGCGGCGAGAAACTCCTTCACCAGCTCGCGGGCGAGATCGACGGTCACCACGCGCGAGCCGAGGCACAGCACGTTCATGTCGTCGTGCTCCACCCCCTGCCTCGCCGAGTACAGATCGTGGCACATCCCGGCCCGGATCCCGGGGAACTTGTTGGCCGCCACCGTGATCCCTACGCCGCTGCCGCACACCACCACGGCGCGTTCGGCCCGGCCTTCTCGGATCGCCTCGCACACCCGCTGGGCGAAATCCGGGTAATCGTCGGCGCCGTCAGTGCCGTCCGCCCCAAGATCGGCGACCTGGTGACCGGAGGCGCGCAGATCAGTCACGAGCTGCTGCTTGAGATCGAAGCCGTTGTGATCGGCCGCGATGGCGATGCGCATCACCTCGATGACCCTCGGTCGGGCGGCGCCGGCCCGTGCAATCCCGCTGTCGGTGAAACGGTCGCAACCCGCGAGGCATTATATACGCGAGGCGTGATCCGCCCTCTCCTTCCTGTTGACACGGGACGGGGCGGATCGCTTAAACTGGCCGGCCTACGCGGGATCCGTTTGCTCCCCGCGCCCTGAAAGGCAATGATGTCCGAGATGATCCAGATGATTCCAGCCACGCCTCCGGCGCGGACACCGCCGGGCGCTGACAGCTTCGCGCAGGTCCTCGCCCGGCACGGGCTGCCCGTGCTGCGCCGCGCGGAGGTCACCGCCCTCCAGGTCAACGTCGGCAAGCTGTGCAACCAAGCGTGCCACCACTGCCACGTCGAGGCCGGGCCGAAGCGCACGGAGCGGATGCTGCGCCTGGCCGCGGACCGGGTCCTCGAGCTGATCGCCGGCAACGCGGCGCTTTCGCTGGTGGACATCACAGGCGGCGCTCCCGAGCTGAACGAGAACTTCCGGCATCTGGTGGCCGGCGCCCGGGCGCTGGGGCGCCGCGTGCTGGATCGGTGCAACCTCACCGTCCTCTCCATCGAGGGGCAGGAAGACACGGCGGAGTTTCTCGCCGGCAACCAGGTGGGCATCGTGGCCTCGCTGCCCTGCTACAAGAAGGAGAACGTGGAGAAGCAGCGCGGCGCGAACGTGTTCGACCGGAGTATCGAGGCCCTCCAACGGCTCAACCGTCTCGGATATGGCCTGGCCGGATCACCCCTGACCCTGGATCTGGTCTACAACCCGGTGGGAGCTTTCCTGCCCCCGGAGCAGAGTGCGCTGGAAGCGCGGTACCGCGAGGAGTTGAAAGCGATGTTCGGAATCCAGTTCCACAGACTGCTCACGATCACCAACATGCCGATCAAGCGGTTCGCGGAGGATCTCATCCGCACCGGAAGGCAGGCGGAGTACCAGGCGCTCCTGGTGAATCACTTCAATCCCGCGGCCGTCTCCGGACTGATGTGCCGCACACTGCTCTCGGTGGGATACGACGGCTCCCTGTACGACTGCGACTTCAACCAGATGCTGGAGATCCCGCTGGGCGGCCGGCCCAGGACCATCTGGGACATCCATGACCTCGCGCATCTCAGCGAGCAGCCCGTCGCCACCGCCTCTCACTGCTTCGGCTGCACCGCCGGCAACGGTTCAAGCTGCGCCGGCGCCATCACCTAGTCTCTTTTCTCCCGGCGGGCGCGCGCCCGCGCGACATCCTCGATGCAGCGCGCGGCCAGCGCAGTCCATCCGGTCTGATGGCTCGCGCCCTCGCCCCGTCCCGTGTCGCCGTGGAAATACTCGTGGAAAAGAACCAGGTCGCGCCAGTGCGGATCCTCGGCGTACCTGCGCTCCTCCCCGGGGCACGGCCTGCGTCCTCCCGCCCCGGGGAGAAAGATCCCGCCGAGGCGCGAGG
>JAWPNA010000050.1:0-7361 GCA_045402695.1 Acidobacteriota bacterium | reverse complement strand
TGTGCTGGGTGATGCCGCCGTGCTCTCGGTCGACAACCCGCGTCGTGCGTATCGCGTCCAGAAGGGATGTCTTGCCATGGTCCACGTGTCCCATCACGGTGACCACCGGAGGTCGAGGCACGAGCTGCAAGCTCCTGCCCGCGGCCTTTTCCTCGATGACCGCGCTTTCCTCGAAAGAAACGACCAGTGCCTCGTATCCGAACTCGCCGGCCACCTGTCGGGCCATCTCCGGATCCATCGGGCGATTGACGTTGGTCATCACCCCTTTCAGGAGAAGGCGTTTCAGGATGTCATTCGCCTTGACGTTCATCTTCTCGCCGAGCTCCCGCACGGTGACTCCCTCCGTGATGGAGATTGGCTTCGGCGGCCCCGGTGGGATGGGTGGCAGCGCCGCCGGTCTGGGTTCAGGTAAGACGGCGCCGGCCGGGCGCGGGGCATGCGCGGCAGGAGGATGAGGCGGTGTCCCAGGTAGACCCGGCTTCGTGCCGGGGCCAGCCGCCGGACGGCCCGTGCCCCGGACCGGCGGCCCCGATGGACGGGATGAAGCCGGGGGACTCGGAGCTGCTGAGCTGGGCGAGGGCCTCACAGCCGTCGGAGCGGTGGATGTCACAGGCTTCTTCGCCGGGGAGTGTGCCGCAGGGGAAGAGCTGGGCGGCTTCGGCGGCGCGGGCTTGGCCGGAGCGACAGCAGGCGTTCTGGTGGCCTGGCTCGGCCTGAGCTCGGGTGTAGTCGCAGGTTGTCTCCCGACGACCTTGACCGGCGCTGTGGGCGGGGCCTTCGCAGCCCCCTGTCTTGCGGACTTCGCCGCCGAGGCGCTCGCGCCGGGCGCCTTGAGGAGGGCTTCGACCTCCTCATCCACCGAGCTGAGGTTCGATCGAACCTCCACGCCCCGTGCGCGCAGCAGGTCGACGACTTCCTTGCTCGGCAAGCCGACCCGCTTCGCCAGCTCATGGATCCTGATCTTGGCCATCCCCCTGCTCTCCTCGCGGTGGCTATCCGCCTGTCGTCTCGTCGGTCGAAGCAAGTGCGTCGGAGGTGTCGGGATCACCCGGCTCCTCCTGCGCGGGCGTCACTTCGGACGTCTCCTTCACGGACGCATCCTGTTCCGCCATGCGCAGTTCCTCTGTCTCGGAGGCCGGAGCGTCGGCTACGGCATAGGCTTCAGCGGCTGCACGAGCCTCCTCGGCTTCGATCTCCTCGCGCCGGATGATCCCCTCCCTGGAGGCCTCGACGATCCTCTGGGCGGTCTTCTCGCCGACCCCCTCCACTTCGCAGAGCGTCGCGACTCCCGCCTCGGCCAACTCCTCGAGGGAGCGGAACCCTGCGTCGAGGAGTTTCTGTATGGTCTTCTCGCCGACACCGGGTAAGTCCTTCATCTCCCTTGTGCCGAGCTGAACACGCGCCATCTCTTCCTCGATCTCGCGCTTCTTCTCTGACTCACTCTTGATATCGATGTTCCAGCCGACGAGCTGCGATGCGAGGCGGACGTTTTGCCCCTTCTTGCCAATCGCCTGCGAGAGCTGACTGTCCTCCACCGTGATCTCCATGCGGCGGTTGGACTCGTCCACGACGCTGACGCGTCCGATCTTGGCTGGATTGAGCGCGTTGCCCACGAATATCGTGGCATCGTCGGACCACTGCACGATGTCGATCTTCTCTCCGCGCAGCTCCCGAATGATGGCCTGGACGCGAGAACCCTTGATCCCGACGCACGCGCCAACGGGATCGACATCCTTCTCCTTGGACCGGACTGCCACCTTCGCCCGATCGCCCGGATCGCGCGCGATGCTCTCGATGATGACCGTGCTATCGTAGATTTCTGGGACCTCCATCTCGAAGAGCTTCATCAGCAGACGGGTGTCAGTCCGGGATACTGTGATCTGCGGCCCCTTGGCGGACTTGTCCACGTTCACGATGACGGCACGGATGCGGTCAGCCTGATTGTAGTGCTCGGCGCGAGACTGTTCCCTGCGAGGCAGGATGGCCTCCGTCTTGCCGAGATCTAGAATGATGTCGCCTCGCTCAAACCGCTTCACGATGCCGTTCACGATCTCACCGACGCGGTCGCTGTACTCCTTGAAGACGTTCTCGCGCTCCGCCTCCCGTACCTTCTGATAAATGACCTGCTTGGCCGCCTGGGCCGCGATGCGGCCAAGGTCAACGCGCGGCTTGGGTAGTCGGAGGGTGGCATCGATCTCGGCGCGCGGATCGTACTTGCGCGCTTCAGCAAGCGAAACTTCCAGGTCGGAATCACTGACCTTCTCCACCACTTTCTTCAGAGCGAATACATCGTACGTGCCCCGCTCGCGGTTGAACTCGGCGTCGAGCTCTTCGCGTGTATGGAAGTGCTTCTTCGACGCGGCCACGACGGCGTCCTTGACGGCGTCGATGACGATCTCCACATCGATCCCTTTTTCGCGTCCGATCTGCTCGATGGCGTGAAAGAGCTCGCTGTTCATCCTGTCCTTCCAGTCTTGCCTTCAGACCTGCGTATCCTCAGCCGGGAATCCCGGGACATCCGCCCCGAGCTGCATTCCGGCCTGCCACGTCGTTCCCCGGTCAATCGCAAGACGCATGCGTCCTGGACGCTGCGATTGACCGGAATGGCAAGCATCTCCACGGCCTCGAGACAGACATTCATGAATAGTGCGGCCTTCAGCGTCCCTTGTTCTTCGATCTCTTCGGCGTGGGCCTCACCGCGTTCGCCTTGCCGACACGGTCCCCGGAGGCCTGCGGCCAGTCGAAGACCAATCGCGCCCGCTCCAGGCCGCCGGTGGGAACGATGTGCTCGACGCCCGATTCGTCCTTCAGGGTGAGTGTCGGCTCACCCCCAGCGTGCAGCGGAGCGGCCGACATCAGAACTCCCGTGAAGTTGCGCCGTCCCTGGATCGGTGCTTCTGTCACGAGTCTCACGCGCTTTCCCACTGCCGCCTCGAAATCGGCCGGCCTGGTCAGTCGTCTGTCCAGACCCGGCGACGAAACCTCCAGAATATACCGGTGGGGAATGGGATCCTCGACCTCCAGCACCGTACCGAGATCCTGGCTGACTCGCCGGCAGTCATCGAGGTTGACGCCGCCTGGTTTGTCTATGAACAGGCGGATCTTCCAGCCTTCCGCTTCCCGCCGGTACTCGAGATCCACCAACGCACAGCCGCTGCGCGAAGCTGTGGCCTGAGCCAAATCCCGGAGCCTACCCTCCGCTCCCACCAATCTCACCGGCATGCCGCCACCCTCGCGGGCCCAAACAAAAAAAGTGGGCAAACCGCTTGCCCACTTTCGTGGCAAATCGCGCGAAGGATAGCACCCTCATCGAACTGAGATCAAGGGGGATCGCTCTTTCCTGACGCTGGTTTTCCGGCGCCGGCCCCTGCCGACTCGACGACCGGTTCCACCACGGCGAGGACCTGGTTGATGGGCGGATTCGCGACAACCTGGGTTACACCGGAGGGCCATCGGATCTGCACGGTCGTGACCTCCCGGGCGCTTCCTAGCCCGAAGTGCACCTTTCCATCCGAAGCCGAGAGGTACGATCGCCCGCCGCGGCGCTCCGAGGCCCAAGTGCGGGCCCCGGCGGTCACGAGCACCTTGGCACCAACGCCATCGCGATTGCTGGTCCTGCCAGCGAGCCTGACCTCGAGCCAGGCGCCGCTCGAAGACTCGTTCACGAGCAACTCGGGACGGCCGTCCATGACGGTGACCAGCAGATCAACATCACCGTCGCCGTCGATGTCGCCTCCGGCCAGCCCTCGGTGGCGGTCCCTCGCGTCCAGGCCGCTTCCAGGATCGGGGACCAGTTCCTTGAACTCCAGATTTCCTCTGTTCTCGAATACTTGGTTGCACTGCAGGTAGGTGGTCCCGATATCCGCCTTGTCCACCTCTGGGTAGACGTGCCCGTTGGCGATGAAGATATCGAGGTCACCGTCGTTTTCCAGGTCGGACAGAAGCACCCCCCATCCCAGGGTGCTGACGGTGGGCTCCACCAGCCCGACGCGGACAGTCACGTCCTCCAGAAGTCCGGAGCCGTCGTTGAGACGCAGTGAGTCGTAGTCGTGGGAAAAATTGGTGACGAAAACATCGAAATCACCATCGCCGTCGATGTCTCCCACGTCGATCCCCATGCCTGCTTGCTCCCGTCCATCGTTGCTGTAGGCGAACCCGGCCAAAAGAGCGTCATCCACGAACCGTCCCGAGCCCTGGTTCCGGTAGAAATGGTTGGGCGTCGAGTCGTTCGCGACGAGAATGTCGATCCTCCCATCGTCATCCATGTCGGTGGTGACCACACCGAGACCGTAGTGGCCGTTCTCGGTGAGCAGGCCGGCCTCGAGCGTGGCATCGGTGAAAGTCCCGTCGCCGTTGTTGTGGTACAGGATGTCCTCCGCCCCCGGCAGGCCACGGGGCCCGCACATCACAGTCTGGCCCCGGAAGACGCACGGCGTGTTCGGATCTCCTCTCGCGGGAATCTTGGCGGGATCGAAGGTCACGTAGTTCGCCACGAAGAGATCGAGGGCGCCGTCCGCGTCGTAGTCGAGGAATGCCGCGCCCGTGCCCCACCTGCCGTCGTCCGCTCCGGCCTGCGAGCCGACACTGCTGAATGTCCCGTCTCCCTCGTTGCGGAAGAGATGGTTCGGTCCCCAGGCCGTGACGTAGAGGTCGGGGTCACCATCGTTGTCATAGTCGCCTGTCGCCACGCCGAACCCCCAGAATGGGACGCCGAGCCCCGAACCCGCCGTGACGTCGGTGAAACGTCCGGTGCCGTCGTTGTTGTAGAGGGCGCCGACGGGTTCTCGACCGTCGGCGAACGGTTCGAGGAGTGATCCGTTGGCCACGTACAAGTCCAGATCCCCGTCCACGTCATAGTCGAAGAGAGCAGAACCACTGCCTAGCGTCTCGATGATGTACTTCCGTTCGCGGTCCCCGTTCGTGGTCCGGATGGAGATCCCCGCCGCTTCAGTCCTGTTGACGAGCCGGATTCCCGAGACGGGTGACCGGGGAAGGGAAAGTGTCACCGCGCAAAGGGAGCACGCCGCCAGAAGCGCTCCTCCCACGGCAGCCTTCACTCAGTCGTCTCCCATCGTCGTCGCGGTGCGATCCTTCCGTCTCTCCTCGGCCTGGATCTTGCGGTGCAGGTCGAACTCGCGCTGCGCGGCTTCGCGATCTCCCTGCTTCAGATAGATCCTCCCGATCGCGTAGTGTACGAGTGGATGATTGGGCTGTTGTGCGACGATGCTCTGGTAGCAAGTCAACGCGGCGGCGATGTCTCCCATGTCCGCGCGGAGGTTCCCGAGAAAGTAAAGGCTCGAGACGTCCGCCGGGTTGATTTCGACGGCCCTCGCGTAGTGCTCGACGGCCTCCGTCACCTTTCCCTTGTTGCGCAGGATGAAGCCGCTGTTTGCGTGTGCCGGGGCGTTGAGCGGATCCTGCCTCAGGATCTCGTCATAGTGTAGAAGGGCCTCGTCGTATTGCGCCCGCCGATACAGGATGCCCGCCAACGCCGTGCGAGCACTGAGGCGAGTCGGCTCTCGCGCCAGGATCTCCTGATACATCCTGACCGCCTCGTCGAGTCTCAGCGCATTCTCGTAGTAGAGGGCGACTCGCGTGCGGATGTTATTGGCGCGTCCATCTGTGCTAGCCAACTCGAGAAACGCGAGGTACTCCTCGAGCGCCTCAGCATCCCGATGAGCTTGCTCGAAGAGGCGGCCAAGGTTGTATCGGACGGATGGATCGGCTGGGTTCAGTTTCTTGGCTGTCAAGAACTCGAGCTCCGCAGCGGCCGGCTCCTCCAACAAGAGCATCACCTGGCCGAGCCTCGTATGGGCTGCGGCATTGTCTGGCTGGAGATTCGTCGCCGCGCGGAACTGGTCGCGCGCCTCCTGTGCACGGTGCTGTGACACCAGAACCTGTCCCAACTCGAAGTGTCCTTCGAAGGATGCTGGATCGCCGCCGAGCAGGCGTCTGTAGGCCGCCGCGGCGGCCTCGAGGCGCCCCGCCGCCGCCAATCGCCGGGCCGCCTCCAGATCGTCCGGGCTCAACTCTTGAGCGGGCCGTCCCGAGGCGGCCTGCTGTCCCCTGACCGGGCGTGACGGCCAAGTGGCTGCCAGGGCGATCAAAAGGCCGGCGATGGAGGTGGATGCGAAACGCCCTGGCGTGATGATCCCGGCTCCGGCCCAGGCTCGGCCGCGGCTCATCCCCATGTTCATGCGAAGCTCTCCTTGGACAGCGTGCTAGGATCCAGCCGTTTGCTGCGGGACGCTGCGATTATACGAGACCGGATGCGAGGTGGCAACGCCCGGACTCGCGGAAGTTCCAGTCCTTCAAGCAGATCCGCCGTCCGTGAAAACCTCTTGACAGGCCCACAGGGCAGCAGGTAGAGTAAAGAACTTCCCGAGTGCTGTTCTTTGAAAACTAAATAGTGCGTGCCTGCCCTGTGACCATTCAAGTTGTAAGAGTGAGTTAGGAAGTCTCTGGTTTTTCAAACTGGAGAGTTTGATCCTGGCTCAGAGCGAACGCTGGCGGCGTGCCTAACACATGCAAGTCGAACGCGAAAGGGGGGGCAACCCCCCAAGTAGAGTGGCGTACGGGTGAGTAACGCGTGGGTAATCTGCCCTCGAGTGGGGAATAACCTCGCGAAAGCGGGGCTAATACCGCATAACATCCTCTCCTCCTCGGAGGAGGGGATCAAAGATGGCCTCTGCATGCAAGCTGTCGTTCGAGGAGGAGCCCGCGTCCCATTAGCTAGTTGGTAGGGTAACGGCCTACCAAGGCTACGATGGGTAGCCGGCCTGAGAGGGTGTCCGGCCACACTGGAACTGAGACACGGTCCAGACTCCTACGGGAGGCAGCAGTGAGGAATATTGCGCAATGGGCGAAAGCCTGACGCAGCGACGCCGCGTGGAGGATGAAGGCCTTCGGGTCGTAAACTCCTGTCGAGGGGGACGAAATGGCCCCTTGCAAATAACAAGGAGCCTTGACGGTACTCCTGGAGGAAGCCCCGGCTAACTCCGTGCCAGCAGCCGCGGTAATACGGAGGGGGCCAGCGTTGTTCGGAATTATTGGGCGTAAAGGGCGCGTAGGCGGTCGAGTAAGTCTGACGTGAAATCCCTTGGCTCAACCAAGGAACTGCGCCGGATACTGTCGGACTAGAGGCCGGGAGAGGGAAGCGGAATTCCCAGTGTAGCGGTGAAATGCGTAGATATTGGGAGGAACATCGGTGGCGAAGGCGGCTTCCTGGACCGGTTCTGACGCTGAGGAGCGAAAGCTAGGGTAGCAAACAGGATTAGATACCCTGGTAGTCCTAGCTGTAAACGATGGGCGCTTGGTGTTGCGGGTATCGACCCCTGCAGTGCCGAAGCTAACGCATTAAG
>JAWPNA010000423.1:0-15786 GCA_045402695.1 Acidobacteriota bacterium | reverse complement strand
TGAACTACCGGATGGGGCTTCTGCTGTTTCAGGCGGGAGCACCGGATCGGGCCGAGCGGTTCTTGAAGACGGCCGCGGATCTCGATACGCGCTATCCCGAGCCTCTCATGGTGATGGGGGACATCTTCCGCGGCCGGCGTCAGCCCGATCGCGCGGCCGATCTTTACCGGCGCGCGATCGAGGTAGGCAAGGAGGACGCCGAGGCGCATGCCGCGCTGGCGGAAGCGCTGATCGATCAAGGCAAAACCGACGACGCGTCGGCTCATGTCGCGCAGGCCGCGCGGGAGGCGCCGACAGACCCCGAAGTGATCTTCACGCGCGCCCGGCTGATGCTGGCGCAGGGCAGGGCCGGCGACGCCCGCCGCGACCTGCAGGAGGCGTTGCGGGTGGGGGGCGAGCCGTACCGCCGCCGCGCGGCATCCGATCCGCTGCTCGCGAAGCTATTGGAGTGAGGCTGACGGTGCCACGCAAGAAGACCAAGAAGCAGACGCAGGGCCGGCCGCAGCTCGACGCGTTGGAGGAGTCGCTCGGCCACACGTTCGTCGATCGCCTGCTGCTTGCGCGCGCCCTGGCGCACAGCTCCTGGGCGCACGAGAAGGGGATGCCGGGCGAGGACAACGAGTCGCTGGAGTTCCTGGGGGACTCGGTGCTCTCCTTGTGCGTCTCGCGGATGCTGTTCGAGAGGTTCGGCCAGGGCGAAGTGGGAGAGCTTGCGCGGGTCAGGTCGTTCCTCGTGAGCGAGCCCAGCCTCGCGCGCAAGGCGCGCGCCCTGCACCTCGGCCGGCACCTGAACCTCGGGCGGGGCGAGGAGAAGGGGGGAGGGCGCGAGAAAGATTCGCTGCTGGCCGACGTCTACGAAGCGGTGCTCGCGGCGGTCTACCTGGACGGCGGGCTGAAGGCCGCGGCGGCGCTGGTGGCGCGGCAGTTCGGCGCGCAGATCGCGCGCGCCGAGAAGGGCTGGGGCGATGATTGCGATTACAAGACGCGGTTGCAGGAGGCGCTGCAGGGCGCGGGCCTGCCGCTTCCCGTCTACCGCGTGAGCGCCGAGTCGGGCCCCGACCACCAGAAAGAGTTCCACGTCGAGCTGGTGGTCTCGGATCAGGTGGCGGCGCGCGGCAAGGGGACCACCAAGAAGACGGCGGAGCAGGAGGCGGCGCGGCGGGCCCTGCGCGCGCTCGGGACGATTACGGCGGCGCGTGAGAGCTGAGGTACGCGCGCGCGTCGGCGGCCTGGGGAGCGCCCGGGTTCAGCCGCAGCGCCTCGGTGAAGTGGGCCCGCGCTTCGTCCGCGCCGGCGCCGCCGCCGCTCAGGATGATCCCCATCGCGTAATGGTAGTCGGCCATGTCCAGCGGCCCGGGGGCCGGCTTCACCAGGCGCGCCCGCTCCAGCTCCGTCATGGCGGCGTCGAGATCTCCCTTATGGAAATGGACCGTGGCGAGATCGAAGCGCGCCGTAAAGCTCTCGGGCGCCAGCTCCACGGCGCGGCGGCACGCGCGCTCGGCCCGCCCCGGTTCTCCTGCCGCCGTCAGCGCGGCGCACAGCCTCTGGTGAAGTGGGGAGTCGTCGGGGGCGAGAGCGGCGGCGGCCGAGTACTCAGCCGCGGCCTCGTCGGGGTGCTCCTGCTCCATCAGCACGCCTGCGAGATCGCGGTGCGCCGCCGAGAGCGCGAGCACGAACGTGACGCCTCCCGGCGTGGTGGCCGCGCCGGAGGGGTCGCCGCCGTGTCGGCGCACCACGGCCTCGGCGTCGGCGATCACCTCCCGCAGCGTGGCCGCCGCCTCCGTCAACCTGCCCGTCTGCTTGTACGCCGCGCTCAGGTGTAGCCGATCCTGGAATGGCTCCTCGGCCGCGCTCGACCAGTCCACGTACATGAAGCCGGCCGCAACGACGGCGATGCCGGCCGCGGCGACCGCGCGCCGTAAGGAGCCGGGCCGGCCACCTAGGCCGCTCGCGGCCTGCGCGAGGCCGATCAGGCCGCGCGCCGCCAGCACCATCAGGATCGAAACCAGCGGGAGGCGGAAGCGCGCGAAGTTGAAGAAGATCAGGACGGAGATCATGTACCCGGCGCCGGCCAGGTAGACCGGCAGCAGCCGTCTCCACTGATCCGATGAGAGGAAGATGCCGGCCCAGGCCAGCGCCGCCACGGGGGCGAAGGTGAGGAGCAATGAGAGGATCGAGGAGAAGCGGCAGAACGTGTAGAAGGAGTAGTTGTCCGGAAGCTCGTGGTCGTTCCAGAACAGGGCGAGCTTGCGCATCCAGAGGAGGGCCGCCCGGCCCGGGTTGGCGGCGATCCAGCCGAGACCCTGCCTCCACCAGAAATGCGAGGCCTCGCCTCGCGTGAGGTCGCGCCCTGTCAGCTCGCGGGCCTTCCTGCGGAAGTCCTCGTGCTCGAACAGGGGGTTGCTCCGCACCCACGGCGGCGGCACGTAGGCTCCGTTGGCGTACGGGCCGTTGCCGATGTAGAAGACCTCGCCGCCTCCCGCCGTGGTGAGGATGAAGTCTCCGCCCGCCGCATGATTGCGCAGCCCCACCGGAACGAGCACGGCCAGCGCCCCGGCCAAGAGCGCGGCGACGGGCGCGAGCCTCCTTCCGCAGTGGAAATAGAGCCAAGCCCCCATCACGGCGAGCAAGAGCAGGAAGTTGTCTCGCACGAGAGCGGCGAGCGCGATCAGGATTCCCGCGCAGACGAGACGCAGAAGATGACGGGACGGCGCGCCCCCCCCGTCGCGGACGTCGAGGACATCGCGTGGACCCAGCAAGAGCAGCAGCGCGCCGGTGGCGAGGGGCGGCGTCAGGAACTCCTTCATGACCTGTCCTTCGTAGAAGAAGAACGGGCCGTACACGGCGCACCCGAGACCCGCCAGCAGGCCCACTCGATCGTCGAACAGGCGGCGCCCCAGCGCGAAGGTCAGCGCGCAGGTCAGGGCGCCGGCGCCGATCTGCAGGAGGCGCAGCAGCCAGAGATCGTGTCCGAAGATGATCAGGTAACCGGCCAGCAAGTAGGGGTACAGCGGGCTCTGCTCGAACACCTCCTTGCCGAGCCAGTCTCCTTTCGCGATCGTCGCCGCCCAGTCGTGGTAGTAGAGCGAATCGAGCTGGAGGAAATCGAACAGGGGAGACCGGGCGATCTGGGAGAGGTAGGCGAGGCGCAGGAGGTAGGCCACGCCGAAGACGACGATCCCGCGAATCACCGTGCCGGATCTCATGGCAGCCGCATAATATCGTGGCGTGATCGGCGGGCCCGGCACGCGCGGCCTACGGCCGTTTGTCACCACCCTTGTAAGGAACTTCGGGCTGGTTGATGTATCCCAGGGCACGCAACTGCTCAACCTCCGCAGGAGATAGGCCCTCGCCCGGAACGCTGGGGGGGATCTTCGGGTGGGCCCTCTCCCACTCACGGACCACCGTCTGGAGTTCTTGCACGACCTGCGGGAATTGCTGGGCGACATCCGTCTTCTGGCCGTTCTCCTTGACACCAATCCGCTGCAGTTCTTGAGGATTCGTCCCACGGTGCCCATCCCGGTTCTCTATGTACTTCCAAACGGAAGAGTAAACGCCAATCTTCTCCGCAGTTTGATACTCGGTCTCAACGATGAAGTGTTCCGGGAGAGAAACACGGTCGCCGTTCGGTCGAACCATCGGCAAAACCGAGATGCCCTGCATTCCTCCTGGAGCAGGGACACCCGCGTATTCCAGCAGCGTGGGCATCAGATCGAGCAGTCGAACCCGCTCCTCGACGACCCTTCCCCCCGCGGGATCCCGCGCCGGGTTGTAGAGGATTAACGGCACGAGAATCTGCGACTCGTAGAGTAGGTTGCCGTGACCTTGGGACGCAGGGACGTCCGGATGATCCGTCAGCCCCTGACCGTGGTCGCTCGTAATGACGAAGAGCGTGTTTCCCCACCCGACGCGCTCCGACGCCAAACGAACGAAGCGGCCGATCTCACCGGACACGTGGTGGAGGGCCCTCAGGTATGGCGCGCTTGGCTCCTGTGCGAACAGGGTGTCACCCATCTGGTCCCGCAGCCATTTGGTGCGCGCCTGATGGACCTCCATCAAGTTGACCTGGACGTAGTAGGGGGGCTTGCCGTTCTTGCTGACCCAGTCGAGTACTAAGTCGAGGATTTCACGAGAGGTGGGCAAGGGGCGCTCCCTTGTCGAAGTTTTCGCCGGTTCAGGCCTCATCCACTCCCAGAGGATGTCACTGTCGCTGTAATGATCGAACCCCTGATCGAACTGAAACGAGCTGTTGATATTGGGGTTTGCGGTCGCTCCGACGGTCGTGTAGCCGCTCCTCTGGAGAACTTCGGCGAGGGTCTCGAACTGATCGCCAAGAGCCTGCAGGTCCTGCTTGTAGACTCCGATGGATCGCGGGTACAGGGACGTGAGCATCGAGCCGATCGAGGGTCGGGTCCAGGGCGACTGGGCGATCACGCGGGCAAAGCGCACCCCGCGATCCGCCAGCTCGTCGAGTTCTGGAGTCGTGCGGCTCGGATACCCATAAGCGCTCAGCTTGTCGGCCCGCAGCGTATCTATGATGATGAGAACAATGTTGGGCCTGGTCGGCTCGCTTGTTTCGAGGGGGGGCCGGATCCCGATGACGAAGAACCCGGCCGCGACGACGATCACCAGCCCGAGCGCTCCGGTGAGAACAAGTCGAGTCTTCTTCATGATCTCCATCCGTGTGTAAAAGGATACCACGCGGCGCAGCGACATCCGTGGGCGCGGGGCTGGCCTCCGTCGGCCTCGCCAAGCGTGAGCTCGACCCGATACAATATGAAATCGGTCTTTCGATCCGCTGATACGGGCCTCTTGAGACGAACTGGGTCGAATCGCACCAACCACGGGTCGTCCTCACCCATCCGCACTGCATGCGAGGCAGGCATGATGCCCTCCGTTGCTCGTTCGCCCGACCGGCGATGGTCCTTGGCACTGCTCGTGGGTCTCGTTGTGGCGGCCGTCCTGGTGATCCACGCTCTGAGCTACCTGCCGCTCGTCTACGACGATGCCTACATCTCGCTTCGCTACGCGAAGCGCCTCCTCGAAGGCCATGGGCTGAGCTGGACCGACGGCGAAGCGGTCGAGGGGTACTCCAACCTGCTCTGGGTACTGGCGTGCGCCGGCCTCGGTTGGATGGGGATGGATCTGGTCCATGCGGCGCGTGCGCTCGGTCTGGCGGGCGGCATCGCGGCCGTCTCGGCGTTCGCGGTCGCCTACCGGCCCCGGAGTCTGGGCGGGAGTCTTCCGGCGCTTGCGGGCGGGCTCTTTGTCGCACTCGCCGGTCCCATCGCGATCTGGTGCGTCGGCGGGCTTGAGGGGGCCCTCGTCGCGGGATTGCTCGCCTGGGCGATCGTCCTGTTCAGACCGCTCCTCGACAGGGAGACGGCCGACTGGAAGGACGCGGTGCGTCCCGGACTCCCGCTGGCGTTGCTCTGTCTCACCCGGGCGGATGGGCCGCTCTTCACACTGGCGGCGTGCGCTTTCCTCATGGCTCGCGGGCGGCTTGCGCGCAGAGGCCTCGTTCTCGCGCTGAGAGTCGGCGCCGTTCCGGGCCTGGCCACCTTGGGTCAGATCGTGTTCCGGCTCTTCTACTACGGCGACTGGATCCCCAACACGGCGCGCGCCAAGGTCGCATTCACCGGTGCGCGCCTCGATTACGGACTACAGTGCATATCGCAGGCAGCATTCTCCTCGTTCGCGCTCTGGGTTCCCGCCGCATTGGCCCTGGTCGTCACGTGGGGCGACTCCCGCCGGCGCCCCGTGGTGCTGCTCACCTCGTCCCTCTTCCTCGTGTGGACGTCCTACGCGACCGCGGTGACGACCCATCCGTTCGGATACCGGATGCTCATCCCCTGCTACGTTCTGCTCGCCTTCCTGGTGTCCGAGGGGTTGGACTGGGCCCTCACGCGTGGGCGCGTCCTCACCATCGGCGCCTGGCTGGCGACGGTCGTTCTCCTCGCCGTCTTCGGCTGGTCCCAGCAGCAGGATCGCAACATCGCCATGGCCCGTGGCCGGCTTCCCACCGTGTCCTGGAAAGGAAGCGTGATCGGCAAGCTCCTCCGGCGTGCGTTTCTGGCGGATGACCCCTTGGTGGCGGTCGATGCGGCGGGTAGTATTCCGTACCACTCCGGACTGCGTTCGCTCGACATGCTCGGACTGAGCGATGCCTACCTGACGCGCCACCGGCCGGTGGACTTCGGTCGCGGCTGGCAGGGTCACGAGCTGGGCAGCGGCGACTACGTCCTCGACCGCAAGCCGGATCTCATCGTGACCGGGATCCTGGGCAGCGAGACGCTCTCATATCGAGGAGGACGCGACCTGATGGCGGACCCGCGATTCTACCAACAGTATCGCTTGGTGCGCATGTGGGGAGACGATCCCACCCCGCTGGATTTCTTCGTCTGGTGCCGGCTGGAGGGCAGAGTGGGCGTTCAGCGGGACGGCAGCGGGATCACGATTCCCGGGTTCCTGTTCGCGGGCTCGCCCGAAGCGGACGCGCGCTTCAACGCGGCCGGAGATTTCGGGACGGAATTCACCTCGTCCCAGCCGCTTCGCCTCGTGGGAGTTGAGCTGCCTCCGGGACTGTGGCGCCTCTTTGCCCACGGAACCGGCGATTTCGATCTAACGGTCCGCCGGGACGCGGAAGCCGACCCTCTTGCCGTCGGTCGGCAGAGCATCGAGTTCCGGCTGAACGCTCCGGGAACGCTCGAGCTCTCCGTCTCCGTCTCGCAATCTCAGAACGCCTTCCTCACGAGCGTCGTTGCTCGTCGCTTGCCCGATTGAGGTGGGACATCGGACTGCGACCAGGCGTCGCCCCAGCGCAAAGGTCAGGCCGCAGGTCAGGGCGCCGGCGCCGATCTGCAGGAGGCGCAGCAGCCAGTGATCGTGTCCGAGGATGATCAGGTAACCGGCCACCAGGTAGGCGTACAGCGGGCTGTGCTCGAACACCTCCTTGCCGAGCCAGTCTCCTTTCGCGATCGCCACCGCCCAGTCGTGGTAGTAGAGCGGATCGAGCTGGAGGAAATCGAACAGGGGAGACCGGGCGATCTGGGAGAGGTAGACAAGGTGCAGAAGGTAAGCCGCGCCGAAAACGACGATCCCGCGAATCACCGTGCCCGATCTGATGGCTTCCGCATCATATCGTGGGGTGATCTCCCGGCCCTACGTTGCGCGTAACTCCGGCGATGGAGGCCGAGATCTCGGATCATGTCTGATCGTTTGAGGAAGTCGTTGGCTTTCTCGGTTCTTAACCCAGCATAGAATCTCCCGTCCTGCGCGTTAATGCTAACCACTTGACATCCGGTCTTTCAGGGTGTACATAGTGCGGTCGGATGCCTTCCCCTCCCCTCATGTGTAGTGTTTCGGCCATGTGGTTGCCTCCTGGCGGCGGCACGCTAAGTGTTTTATGGTGTGATAAATAGGTCCGGCCATGCGTTGGTTATCGCAAGGTTAGGGAGGCGGATAATGGAAAACCCTACGGCGCTATTCCCCTTGTTTTTCACCTTCCGCGAGGTCGTTTCAGGCAACGGTTTTCTGGCGGGAGTGATGGTGAAGGGCCGCGTTCTGATGACCCAGGAGGACGATCAGTGGTGTCTCTACGGAGTGCAGCCTGGAGGCATGGCTGCCAGTGGCGCCACACCCCAGGAAGCTCATCACACCTTCAGCACATCCTTAAAGGGCATCCTATACGATATTGCTGCGTCTGATGAGACGTATCCAGAGTTTGAGAAGCATGTAAGAGAATTCTTTCATGCTGTAGATGAATCAGATGCCGTTCGATGGCAGGAGGCAAGGGAAGGATATCGCTCTGGTGCCAAGATTGCCGATCCGTTTATCGCCAACCTGCCGAAGGATCTTTCTGAGGATGAGGGCTCCCTGACGGTCGAACGAGTCGATGAACGTAAGAACTTCACACCGAAAGAAAACGTCCTCGATGTCTTTGCCACGGCCGCATAGACGCTGTGTCGTCTCGCGGCCTCGTCTCGTTCAAAGCGGTGCTAGAGATGCTGGAGCGTTGTGCTCCGGGTTACGTCTGCGCCGCAAAAACTCATCACTACTGGATCACCTATGGTGGTAAGACATATCGAGGATTCCCGAAGGGTGAACACGGCAGCGGCCTGCACGCAGAGATTCAAGTGATGCATGTTAGGAAATTGATTCGCTTCCTTGGAATCGACATTCAGCACGCCAGGAAGCACCTCCCCATCCTCTAGCTTACCTTCTCCGACAAACTGACCCACTATCCGGCGTTGACTCGTCGTTGACTCGGGGGGGATGGTACGGTAACGTTTCCGTCCGGCCGGAGACAGTCGCCGGCGGCAGGGGAGCAACCGCACCGATGGCGTCCAGGCCTGTCATTCTCGAGGACTCGGAGATCGACGATCTCTACCGTCGCTTCGTGGACGATCTGCAGCGCAAGATCGAGGCCCCCGAGATCGACAACAACGATCTGTGCCGCGACACGCTGATGTCGATCCACTGCGGGCCGAAGGCCGACTACCGGCAGATGATGAAGGACCCGGCCGTCGGGCTGGCGATGAAGGCCACGCTCGCCTGTTTCGATCCGCGCAACGTGACCCTGGAGTCGGAGTACTACGCCGAGGTGGACCCCTCGCGCTTCTACAGGAACAAGCCGCTTCTCTGGCTCTGGGTCATGTTCGACCGGTCGCCGATGGGTCACAACGACCATCTCGGGTTCCTGCTGCGGCGGATGCTGGCCAGGAAGGTGTTCAAAAAGTGCGGGGAGAACGCGAAGTTCTTCCGCAACGTGGAGTTCTCCTTCGGCTACAACATCACCTGCGGCTCCAACACGGTGTTTCACCGCGACACGTTCGTGGACGACAGGGGAGAGGTGATCATCGGAGACAACGTCTCGTTGTCCGACTTCGCCAACATCTATTCCCATTCGCACGACATCCTGGACATCAACGACGTGAGCCTCGGTACGACGGTGATCGGCGACGCGGCGCGAGTCACATACCACGCCGTGGTACTCTCCGGGATGAAGGTGGGCAAAGACGCGATGGTGGGCACGATGGGGGTGGTCACGCGCGACGTGCCCGACCATCACATCAACGTGGGGATCCCCGCCAAGACGGTGAAGGTGAAGGATCGGATGTGAGATCCAACCTCGGGATGGACCCCATGGGGCGTGAGGAGATCGTCCAGGCGGCGGTGCCACGGGCCGATCCGGAGCGGATGTCGCGTCCTTTCGACCGGCCCGACGAGTATCTGCGCATCGCCGAATCGCGCACGGAGCAAGTGCGACCTGGAGAGCATCCTCTTCCAACGCATCGACCCGCGCGAGCTGGTGCGCGTCGCAGCGGAGGCTTTGGTGGCGGCCGGCCACGTCTCTTATTCGGATACGCGGTCCAAAGTGCGGCGCCACAAGCGTGGTTTCCTACAGTCGGAAACGGCACCCCAACCGGCCAGCACACTCCTTTCCGGCGGCATGCACCACGTCGCGACCGACCACGTCGGCTACCGGTGCGCGATCGAGCCGTCGCTCGACGGTCATGCGGCGCTCGAGCGCCTGCCTTGCTTTGGCGGAGGCGAGCTGCTCCTCTGTCGCGAATTCCCGCCGATCAACCTCTCGCAGAGCTACGATCGGGCAGCCCGCATCCGCCAGCAGGCCAAGTCGACCCGGCGGCGGGACGCGCGCCCCTCGCCGGCGAAGTCAAGCGCCTCGCGTGCTGCGTCCTCGCCGCGGCGGCGGCGCTCGCGCTCGGCTGCGGCGCTCGCGCTCGGCTGCGGCGATCCGCGCAAGCTCGAGATCGGGATCCGCCACGTGGTCCTGATCTCGCTGGACACCACGCGACCGGACCATTTCGGCTTTCTGGGCAACACCTGGATTCGGACGCCCCGGCTTGACGTGCTCGCCGGCGAGTCGATTGTGTTCACCGACGTCGTGACTGCGGCCCCGACCACGCTGGCCTCTCACACGACGTTGTTCACGGGCAAGTACCCTCACCACCACGGCACGCCGCGCAACGGCTTCACGGTCAACCCCGACAACGAGATGTTGACCGAGATTCTCCAGCGCGCCGGTTTCCACACCGCAGGCTTTCTCGGCTCGTTCGCCCTGGACAGCCGTTTCGGCTTCGACCAGGGGTTCGATCACTACGACGAGCAGTTCGTGCAGTTAGCAGGACGGGCCGGGGTGGACCAGGACCAGCGCCCGGCCGATCAGGTCACCGACGCGGTCCTGCGCTATCTGGACGAAACCGGCGTGCCCGAACGGCTCTTCCTGTTCGTGCACTTCTTCGATCCGCACAAGCCCTACCTGGCTCCGGAGCCCTATGAGACCGCCTACGACCCGCGTGGACGCGAAGGCCTGAACCCGCTCCTGCTGGCGAGGCAGGCCCAGGATCCGCGCATGGACATCGGCCGACGCCAGGCGCTGCAGTACGCGGCCGAGATCTCGTACATGGACCATCACATCGGGCGCCTGCTCGATGGGCTCCGTGAGCGAGGCATTCTCGATCAGGCCCTCCTGAACATCACCAGCGACCACGGAGAGAATCTTCTCGACCATGAGCCGCACTTCGACCACGGATTCACCGTCTATCAGTCCACGATGCGCGCCGTGTGGATGCTTCGTCTTCCCGGCGGCGCCCGCGGGGGTACTCGCATCTCCCGCATCGTCGGCAGCGTCGACGTGCTGCCGACCCTTCTCGGACTGCTCGAGTTGCCGCTCCCGCCGGGCATCGACGGCGAGGCCGCGCTGCTGCAGCCCGCTGTCGAGGGCGTCGAGCAATCCCCTTACTTCGGCCAGGCCACGAAGCCGTATCAGCAGGTCGAGACCGATCCGCGCTGGTTCAACCTGCGCAAGGCGCGCTTCGTGCGTGACGGGCGTTACAAGTACATCCAGACGCCGTTCCAGGGAACGGAAGAGCTGTACGAACTTGATGTCGATGCGGGAGAGAACGTGAACCTCTTGAGGAACCCGACGCCTGCCATGCGCGCGCTCGCCGATCGGCTGCGCGGCACGCTCGATCGCTGGGCCGAGTCGGCGGATCCCCTGCCCTCCGCCTTCGATTCCTCACAGAGCGAAGAAACCCTCAAGAGATTGCGCAGCCTTGGCTACGTCGGCGCAGCGAAGTGAGCACACAGCACGGAGAGCTGCTTGAGGTTCTCGTGGCCGGCGGGCGTGTCCCAGCAATCGCCCCAGACGCAGTGGATCCTGTTCTGGGGGAGTAGCAGTTCGTGATGTGCCAGGTCGCATCGCATGTCCCCCACGTCACGGCGGTCAGCGCGGGAGCCGGCACCCGATCGTCCTTGTTGACCGCGACGGCCGGCCCGGTCAGCTCGGACTGGTTGCCGTCATCATCCACGGCGGTCACCTGGTAGTGATACTCACGATCGGTGTGGGACCTCGGCTCCACAGCCATCGCACTTGATGCCTAACTCTCTGCACATCCCGGAGGAGTTTCTCGACCCCGGCACGGAGTACAAGGTCGAGGTGCTGGCGATCAGGATCAACGGAAACAAGACGATCTCGGAGCGGGTGTTCGTGACGGGGCCGTAACGGTCTGGGATCGCCCGAGACGAAACTCCTGGATCAGATCGCACGAGGAAGGACCGCCGGCATCTGGCCGCGTGAAGGAGGAGACAGTATCTTTACTGATCCATCCCTTCAGAGCGGGAAAGATTTCGGTGAGGAAGACACCGGTTCGGCGTAGGGGCTCTATGGAGGAGGGCCGCCAGCTTGGGCCGGGCTGCGGCGCTACATGCTCTCTTCGAGAAAGCGCGTCAGGTTGTCGCGCGACTGAGGGGTCATCTCCAGGAACTGCACGCCGAGGCCGAAGCTTTCGTCGCCCAGGTCCTCGGTGCGGACGACCTCCCCGAGGGCCTTGATCGGTTCCTGCACCGGCGGCAGCACGAAGACGATACGCACCGCCATGCCGGCCGTGAAGCGCCGCGGCGAGCGAAGGAACATCCCGCCTTCGCTGATGTTCTCCACCGTTCCGTCGAAGTGGCGCCCCGACTCGTCAATCCCCACGGTGAAGGTGCAGGCCACGCGCAGGTGGCGGCGGCGCGGGATTCCGAGGAGCCGGGCCACTCCCTCCAGCAGCGCCTCGCGCCCGTCGGCCTTGTTGAGGAATGCCGCCGCCCCCGCATCGAGACAGGTCTGCTCGATCTCCTCGTCGGCGCGGATGCTCAGGATCAGCACCGGGATGTGCGCGGTCTGTGGATTTCCTTTGATCCGCCGGCAGACTTGAGCCCCCGTCATCTCCGGCATCTCGTAATCGAGCACCAGCAGGTCGGGCTGCAGAACGGCCGCCAGCTCCAGGGCTTCGGAAGCCGAGCTGGTGGTGTGGATCTTGAGATTCCTTCCTTCGAGGTACGCCTTCTCGGTGGCAAGCGTGAGTCTCACGTCGTCGGCCAGCAGTATCTTGTACATGACCCTCCCCTGCTCCGGCCGGGCGCGCCGGTCGCCCTCCCAATTTGGGGCGAAAAAGAGCCGCGGGCAAGCCGCCGGAGCCGCTGTCGGTTACGGACGTCGAATCGGGGTTTTCAGGAAATCCGGGACGTGGTCCAGGTGGTAGACGTTGATTGAGTGGCCGATGGTGGCCTCGGGCGTCATCCGCCGGAAAGGAGCCAGAAACTCCCGGTCGGGCAGATAGATCCCCATCAAGTGGGTCGCGCTGACGGCGTAGTAGCCGGGCTCGGGCGTCGCGACGCGCTGGATGCCGTAATAGTCCGGGTCGGCCGTGCCGAAATAGTACAAGTTCATCCGCGTGATGCGCCGCTCGCTCATGAAGCGATCGAGCCCGACCAGGTCCTGTCCCCAGTCGAGGTTCGAATCGGCCAGGTGCAGAATCCCGTCGTCGGGCCCGCCGGCCGCCTCGTTGAAGTAGGCCAGGTGGTAAGGCCAGATGGCGAGGGCCGCCGCGGCGTGCCAGATCAGTAGCCCCGCGCAGAGGACGGCTGCCGCCCCCCGCAATCGGGGCCGGGATCGCCCGGGCAATGCGGCTGGCGCGATGGCAAGGCTCGCAGCAAGACCTCCCAGCAGGCAGAGAAACGGAATGACGGGAAGGACGTAGCGAAGGCCGATCTGCGCGCGCGTGGAGGCGGTGACGAGGAGCAGGAACCCGGCGGAAGGCACCACAAGCCAGACCATCCCCGGCCAGGTGCCGCGATCTCGGGGGCTGCGAGCCGAACCCGCCAGCCCTGCGGCCCCCAGCCCGGCCGCCGCCAGCGCGAGCAGCGGCAGCGTCGCCTTCATCCCGAGGGCGAGCAGGAAGTACGACCACCAGCCTTCCGAGGAATAGGCGCCGTTGAGGTATCCGGGACCTTCGACGTGAAGGTTCTTGTAGCGCGCCAGATCGAGCCCCTCCAGGTAGAGGCGCGGGACCGGCAACGGGGTCCACCTCAGGAGAGGATGGGCTTCGAGCGAGGCGAGCGGTTCTGTCCGCAGAGGGCCGACGACCGGATCGTGCGCGAGGGGGAATCCCCCACCCGCGAAGCCCGCGAACCCGTAGCCGAGGTTCACGAGAAGCAGGGCGCACGCCAGCATCACCGCGAGATGGCGCGCGCGCGCCGCCGCGGGTCGTCTGCCGTCGAGCACGGCGGCGAGGACCAGCAGCGGGATCAGCAGCAGGCAGGAGAATCGCGTCAACAGTCCGAGCCCGAGGGCCGCGCCTCCCGCGGCCGCCCAGCGCGGCCCGGGTCTTCCCGGAGCGAAGCTCCTCTCCAGGCAGGCGCATGCCGCCACCGTGAAGAGCACCGCCCCCATGTCGGTGGTGATCAGCCGCCCGTGCGCCAGCAGGTTCGGCTCGAAGGCGAACAACGCCAGCGCCGCCAGCGAGCCGGCGTCAGAGCCGTGATTCGCGAAAAGCGCGCGCCCCCACAGGAACAGGGTCAGCCCGGCGGCCAGGGTGAGCGCGACGACGGGAAGCCGCGCCAGCGCCAGCAGGCGGTCCGCGTCGTTGGCGTGGTACAGGAACGCGCGCGAGTAGCCGAACTCGAAGTCCTCGCCGCCGCGCGGGGGCCATCCGCCTTCGGGCTCGGGCGGAAGCGCCGGGGCCAGGAACAGGAGGGGGATTGCGGCGAGCGCTTTGATCAAAGGAGGGTGCTCGCGGTTGACGGCCAGATCGCCTTGCGTGATGGCCAGGTATCCCGCCGTCAGGTGCGCCGGCTCGTCCACCACCGCCGAGGCATGGGGGATAGCGGCGATCAACTGCCAGGCCATCGCCCCCAGCAGGAGCGCGGCGGCCAGGACGGCCCCCTGGCGACTGAGGATCAGCTTTGCGCCTCCTCCATCGAGCGGAGGTATTCCCGGTTCACGAGGATCTCGCGCTGCTTGCTGCCGTCGGGCGGCCCCACGATGCCGCGCGCCTCCATCATGTCCACCAGCCGCGCCGCCCGCGCGTACCCCAGGCGGAGCCGGCGCTGCAGGTGCGATGTGGAGGCCACCCCCGTCTCCAGCACGCAGCGCACCGCATCGTGGAACATCTCGTCCTCCTCTGCGTCGAAGCCGCCCCGCTCCTTCTCCGCTTCCTTGGTGACCGACTCGTCGTACGAGGGACGCGCCGCCTTCTTGAGGTACTGCACGAGCGCCGCCGATTCGACCTCGCTCATGTAAGATCCGTGCAGCCGCAGGAGCCTCGAGGAGCCGGGGGGCATGAAGAGCATGTCGCCGTTGCCCAGCAGCTTCTCGGCGCCGTTGCTGTCCAGGATCGTGCGCGAGTCGACCTTTGAGGAGACCCTGAAAGCGATGCGGGAGGGGAAGTTGGCCTTGATGACGCCTGTGATGACGTCCACCGAGGGGCGCTGCGTGGAGAGGATCAGGTGGATGCCCACCGCGCGCGCCATCTGAGCGAGGCGCGTGATCCCCTCCTCGACGTCGGCGGCCGACATGATCATCAGATCGGCCAGCTCATCGATCACCACGACGATGTAAGGGATCGGCTTGAGCTGATCCACAGTGGCTTCCGGGTTGCGCTCGCGGGCGCGGCCTCCCTTGATCAGGGCGTTGAACTGATCGATGCTGCGCACGCCGTAGTCGGCCAGCATCTTGTAGCGGCGCTCCATCTCCCCGCACGCCCAGCGCAGCGCGTTGGCCGCCTTCTTCGGATCGGTCACCACCGGCGTGAGCAGGTGGGGGATCTCGTCGTAGATCCCGAGCTCGAGCCTCTTGGTGTCGATGAAAATGAACTTCACCTCCTCGGGGGTGGCCCGGTACATGATGCTCGCGATCAGTGCGTTGAGGCAGACCGACTTACCGGCCCCCGTGGCGCCGGCGATCAGCAGGTGCGGCATCTTCGCCAGGTCGGCGATGTAGACCTCCCCGTCGATCCTTTTGCCCACCGCCAGCGACAACTTGGAGGCGCCCTTGACGAACTTGTCCGATTCGAGCAGCTCTCTGAGGTAGATCGTCTCGCGCACCCTGTTGGGCACCTCGATCCCCACCGTGGACTTGCCCGAGATCCGGTCGATGCGCACCGACTCGGCCTTCAGCGCCAGACACAGGTCGTCAACCAGGCTCGTGATCTTGCTGTACTTGATGCCGGCCTCCGGCTTGAACTCGAAGGTGGTCACCACGGGGCCCGGGTGGATCTCCACCACCGCTCCCTCGACGCCGAACTCGCGGCACTTCTCCGTCAGCACTTTGGCCTTCGCGTACAGCTCCTGATCGTCCACTGCCGCCGCTCCGTGGGACGACTGCAGCAGCGACAGGGGGGGCAGCACGAACTCCGAGGCGACCTGGGTGAGGGGAAGCGGCTTCTGGGTCGGGCCGCCGGCCTTGGGGGCCGGCTTGGGCCGCACCATCGCGGGCCCATC
>JAWPNA010000077.1:0-5988 GCA_045402695.1 Acidobacteriota bacterium | reverse complement strand
TCACGCCCAACCCCAAGACCTCCGGCGGGGCGCGATGGAACTACCTCGCCGCCTGGGGCTACGCGCTGAGGAGGCCGGGAGGCGACGCCGCGAAGGCGAAGGAGTTCGTGAGCGCCATCTACCGTAATGTCCCGATCCTCGACACCGGGGCGCGCGGCAGCACCGTGACGTTCGTGGAGCGCGGCATCGGGGACGTGCTGATCGCCTGGGAGAACGAAGCCCTGCTCGCGGTAAAGGATCTCAAGAAGGGCCGGTTCGAAATCGTAGCGCCATCGCTGAGCATCCTGGCTGAGCCGCCGGTGGCCGTCGTGGACAAGGTGGCCGGCAAGCGCCGCACCGCGGCGGTCGCTCAGGCCTACCTGGAGTATCTGTACACACCCGAGGGCCAGGAGATCGCCGCGAAGCACTATTACCGCCCTCGTCTCGAGGCGGTCGCCGCGAAGTACTCGAGCCAGTTCCCCAAGGTGAAGATGTTCACCATCGACGAGGTGTTCTCGGGATGGTCGCAGGCCCAGAAGACGCACTTCGCCGACGGCGGAGTGTTCGATCAGATCTACTCACCGGGGAAGTGAGGACGATGCCGATCTTCTCGCGTCCGCGCAGCGTGCTGCCTGGTTTCCCACTGGCGATGGGATTCACGCTGACCTATCTGGGCCTCATCGTGCTCATCCCGCTCTCGACCCTCGTGTTGAGAACCGCGACGATGACCTGGAGCGGTTTCGTGGACGTGGTGTCGGCACCCCGGACGCTGGCGGCCCTGAAGCTCAGCTTCGGCGCCTCCTTGGCGGCGGCCCTCATCAATCTGGTGTTCGGACTGGTGGTGGCCTGGGTGCTCGAGCGGTATACCTTCCCGGGCCGGAGCTTCGTGGACGGGCTGGTCGATCTCCCCTTCGCGCTGCCCACGGCGGTCGCAGGCATCGCGCTCACGACGCTTTACTCAGGGGACGGATGGATCGGCCGCTACCTCGAGCCGCGCGGCGTCAAGGTAGCCTACACGCCGCTGGGTGTGGTGGTCGCACTCACGTTCGTCGGGCTGCCGTTTGTCGTGCGCACCGTACAGCCGGTGCTGCGCGATCTCGACAAGGAGATCGAGGAAGCCGCCGCGAGCCTGGGCGCGGGAAGGCTACAGACGATCGCCCGGGTGATTCTCCTCGAGTTGGCGCCCGCCGCGCTCACCGGCTTTGTCCTTTCCTTGGCCCGTGGTCTGGGTGAGTACGGATCGGTGATCTTCATCGCCGGCAACCTGCCCCTCCGCTCGGAGATCACGCCGCTCTTGATCATGATCAAGCTGGAGCAGTACGACTACACCGGGGCCACGGCCATCGCGCTGCTGTTCCTGATCGCGTCGTTCGCGCTGCTTCTGTTAATCAACCTGCTGTCGCTGCGCAGAACCAGAGCGCTGGTGACATGAACAGGAGGGCCACACGTGCGCCCGCATGACGGATCAGCGGCCTCCCGCGGAGGAGGCTCGCGTCACTTGCAGGAACCGCGGCCGGTGCGCTGGCTGCTGACGGCGACGGCGCTCGGGTTCCTGGGGCTGTTTCTGTTCCTTCCCCTGTTGCTGGTGTTCGCGAAGGCCTTGGAGAACGGGATCGCGGCGTACGTGGCCGCTGTGGGAGATCCCATCACGCTGGCGGCCGTGCGCCTGACATTGGTCACGGCGGCCGTCGCGGTCCCTCTCAACGTGCTCTTCGGACTCGCCGCAGCCTGGGCGATCGCGAGGTACGAGTTCCCGGGCAGAAACCTCCTGACCACGCTCATCGATCTTCCGTTTTCCGTCTCTCCGGTCATAGCCGGGATGATCTTTGTGCTGCTGTTCGGGGCGCACGGCCTGGCCGGCCCTTGGCTCGCGGAGCACGACATCAAGATCATCTTCGCCGTGCCCGGAATCGTGCTCGCGACGATCCTCGTGACCTCACCCTTCGTCGCCCGGGAGCTGATCCCGCTGTTGCAGGCCCAGAGCTGCGAGGACGAAGAGGCGGCGCTGACCCTGGGCGCCGGCGGGCTGCAGACGTTTCTCAGAGTCAGCCTTCCCAAGATGAAGTGGGGACTCCTCTACGGAGCGGTCCTGTGCAACGCGCGTGCGATGGGAGAGTTCGGCGCGGTCTCGGTGGTCTCGGGCCACATCCGCGGGCTGACGACGACGATCCCTCTGCACGTCGAGATCCTCTACAATGAATACCAGTTCGCGGCCTCATTCGCCGTCGCCTCACTTCTCACCCTGCTGGCGCTCGTGACCCTGGTCGTCAAGAGCGTGGTCGAATGGAAATCCGGTCGATCGAGGTCGGCCGCCTGAGAAGCTCGGGGATCCCGAGGAGCCACCGAAGCCATGGACCGGCTGAGTCTCAGCAAGCTCCTGATCGCGGTGAATGTGGGTCTCATCCTCTTGGCGGTCGTTTGCGTGGTGGCGGCGGCCGGGCAGCGCCTCGAGCAAGTCGCCGACGAGCAAGCGATCGCCAGAGTGGGTCTCGCGGCGCAGACCGCCTTGCAGGCCGTGAACCGTCACGGCGATGAAGTGCTCATCGCCTCACGTCTCCTGGCCGAGCGCCCCACCCTCGTGCGGTTGGTGCGGGAGAAGGACGCGGGCTCGCTCAAGACATTCCTGGAGCAGTTCCAGAGGACCGGTCATCTCACGGGCTGCGCCGTCACCTTGGGGGGGAGCCCATTCGCGTTCGGCGGGCAGCCGCTTCCCGTGGAAGCGCTCGACGGGAAACAGGGAGAGGGGCTCGATCGATTCCTGATCCTGAGGCGAGCGGACGGCTCGTTGATGCTGTCAGCGTCCACGCCGGTGGTGTCCGTCGCCGAGGCGGTTGTCTTCACCGGTTTGTTGCTTGACGACGCGGCCGCGAAGGAGATCGCCCGACAGATCAGCCTGCCGGTGCGGATTCTCGATCGGGAGGCCGCGCTTGGAGAATACGACGACCCCGCGGCCGTGCTGCGCGGACGGGCGTTCGATGCCGGGGTTGAACTGTCGCAGCGCCTGGAGGCAGCAGGGGCGTACGTAGCTGTCATTCCCCTCAGGGCGCCGGGAGGCGAGATCGCCGGGTTGGTGGAGGCCAGGTTACCGACGACCGCGATCGTCGCGTCGGTGCGGGGGCTGGTGCGATCCTTGGGTCTCTTGTCCCTCGGCGTGGTCGCGGTCGCGACGCTGTTGAGCATCGTGGTCGCGCGCAGGCTCGTGCGTCCGCTCGAGGCGCTCACCCAGGCATCGGCGCGCATCGGCGGCGGCGATCTCTCCACGCCAATCCCGCGCGCCCATGGCGCAGAGATCGGCACGCTCGCCTCCCGCATGGAAGAGATGCGCGGCCGGCTGCTTCATCTCACCGCCGAGCTGCGCCGAAGACAGGCGGAGGCCGAGGCCGTCCTGACGGGCATCGCCGAAGGGGTGTTTGCGGTGGATCGAGAGAGGCGGATCCGTTACATGAATCCGCAGGCCGCGAAGGTGGTAGGCGTCGGCGGCGAGGAGGCGATCGGACAATTCTGCGGCGACGTGCTGAAACCTCACGGCCCCTCGGGGACGCGGCCCTGCGAGGATGCCTGTCCGATCGTGCACGCGCGATTCGCCGGCAACGCGCGCGCGACGGAGCATCTCGGGCCACCCGGTGGCGCGCGGCGCACGGTCGTGATCACGAGCGCTTCGGCGGGCTCGGCGGACGATGCGGCGAGTCGCGACGCCGCGGAGGACACGTGGCAGTTCCAGGTGATGCGCGACGAGACCGAGGTGGAGGCTACCCGCCGGCTGCGCGACGTGGTGATCGCGAACGTCTCGCACGAATTCAAGACGCCTCTCACAGCACAGCTCGCGTCGATCGAGCTGCTGCGCGAGCTCCTGCCGGAGCCCGAGGCGCCCGAGGCGGGCCAGCTCATCCTCTCCATGGAGAGAGGGACGCTGCGTCTGACCCAGCTCATAGACAACCTGCTGGAAAGCGTGCGGATCGAGGCCGGCCTGCACTCCATCAGACGCCGCGGCGTGGCGTTGGATGAAGTCGTGGAGGAGGCTGTGGAGATGACCGCTCCCCTCATCGAGCAGCGCGGCCAGGATCTCCTGGTGGACCTCCCATATCCGCTGCCGCAGGTGATGGGCGACGCTCCGCGTCTCGTGCAGGTGTTCGTGAATCTCCTCGCCAATGCCAACAAGTTCTCGCCGGCATCCTCCCCCATCAACATCGGAGGCGCCGTCGGTGCGTCGGAGGTGACGTTGTGGGTGGAGGATCAGGGGCCCGGCCTGCGCACCGGTACAGAGGCCTCCTTGTTCAAGCGGTTCGTCCGGACGGCCGGGGAGGATGACGACGATGAGCCCGAACAAGGCGGAATCGGCTTGGGACTGGCCATCGTGAAGTCGATCGTGGACCGTCACGGGGGCCGGGTGGAGGTCAGGAGCGCGGAAGACCGAGGCGGCGGTCATCCGGCCAGTGCCGGCACGCGCATCTGCGTGATCCTCCCGGTGGCTCCACAGTCATGAAAATCCTCGTGGTTGACGACGACCTCGAGCTGTTGGGGCTCATTTCCTACGTCTTGAAGCAGGCGGGTTACCTCGTCGTCGAGGCGCAGGACGGCCCTTCGGCGCTCGCCGCGTTCGACAAGGAGGGGCCGGACATGGTGGTGCTCGACGCCAACCTGCCGCGGCTGGACGGCTTCGAGGTGCTCAGGCGCCTGCGATCGGGCGGGAAAAGGACGCCGATCATGATGCTCACCGTGAGATCGGCCGAGGAGGATCAGATCCGCGGGCTGGACCTCGGGGCCGATGACTATCTCACCAAGCCGTTCAGCCCGCGTTCCCTGCTGGCACGCGTCAGGGCGATCATGCGGCGCGCCGGATTCGAGAAGCCGGCGTCCCTGTCGTCGGGAGATCTGGCTCTGGACCCCGAGGGGCAGTCGGTGACCGTGCAGGGGGGGCCCTCAGTCAGGCTCACGGGCCTCGAGTTCCGTCTCCTGCAATTGCTCTTGGCAAACGCCGGCCGCACGATTTCCGCGGACCGCCTCACGGCCCACGTCTGGGGATACCGCGGCATGGGGGATCGGCAGTTGCTCAAGCAGCTCGTGCACCGGCTGCGCCGCAAGGTCGAGCGGGACCCCGCCGAGCCGCGTTATCTCATCACGGTCAGCGGCGTGGGCTACCTGCTGCAGCCTGCCGCGGAATCCTGAGGCAAGTGACGAAGAGTCGACTCCGATTTCAGACTGTCCGCCGGCCTTCCAGCGCCCGTCCGATTGTGACCTCGTCGGCGTAATCGATCTCGGATCCCACGGGAAGGCCCATGCCGATCCGAGTGACGTTCACGCCCAGCGGCCGGATGAGGCGCGACAGGTAGAGGGCCGTGGCCTCGCCGTCCACGTTGGGGTTGGTGGCCACGATCACCTCGTGGACGCCATCGAGCCTCTTGATCAGCTCTCCCACTTTGAGCTGCTCCGGCCCCACGCCATGCATGGGCGAGAGCGCACCGTGAAGGACGTGGTAGAGGCCCTGGAACCGGCCGGTCTTCTCGATCACCAGGACGTTGCCGGGATCCTCGACCACGCAGATGATGGCGCGGTCGCGCCCGGGATCATCGCAGATCGCGCAGGGGTCGCGGTCGGTGATGTTGCAGCAGACGGAGCAGAACGAGATCCCGTCCTTCGCGCTCAGCAGAGCCGATGACAGCGCGAGCACTTCCTCCCGGGGGACCTTGAGAATGTGGAAGGCCAGCCGCTGCGCGCTCTTCGCTCCGATGCCCGGCAGCTTCTGCAGCGACTCCATGAGCCGGGCGAGCGGCTCGGCGACGGTCTTCATCAGAAGGGAGAGGTGAAGCCGGGAGGCATGAGGCCGCCGAGCTGCTGGCCCATCTCATTGTCGACCCGGCGCGTCGCCTCGTTCACCGCGGCCTTGATCAGGTCCGCGAGCATCTCTGGATCCTCCGGGTCGATCGCCTCCTTCTTGATGACGACGCTCAGCAGCTCCTTCTTGCCGTTCATCGTGACGGTGACGGCGCCGCCTCCGGAGGAGACCTCGAT
>JAWPNA010000424.1:0-7300 GCA_045402695.1 Acidobacteriota bacterium | reverse complement strand
CACACTGCCGACGCCGGTCCAGCAACGAGCCTTCGATCTGCTGGGCGTGACCTGCCGGGTGTAGTCAGTAAACCGCGGCCCGGAGCGCGCAAGCGCCTTGAGAAATCAGGACTTACGCGAAATCGAGCCGGGAACTTCAGTCTAGACTACGACAGGAGCACGGCGGCGGCGCACGACGGCCAGCCTGCGGATGCGAGTATGATATTCACGCTGGGCGCCTCTGTTCCAGGCGGGCTGCACCGACCATGGATCACATCACACGGGATCCCCTATGAAACAACACGACCACGTCACCACGACCAAGCCCGACACCAAGCCGGCGCACGACGAGGTGGCCGAGAAGGCATACGCCTTCTATCTGAAGGAAGGTCGTCCGCAGGGACATGCGGAGCAGAATTGGTCTGATGCGGAAGCTCAATTGAAGCACTCCGGATCCGGCCATCCAGAACGAGATGACCACCAAGACCATCACGCTCACATGGCGGCCGACTTCCGGACAAGGTTCTGGATCTCATTGGCCCTGACCCTGCCGATTCTCGTCCTCTCACCGATGCTCCAGACGCTGGTGAGACTGCGAGAAGCCATTCATTTTCCCGGCGATCTCTACGCGTTGTTCGGTCTTTCTTCAGCGGTCTTTTGGTACGGCGGCTGGCCGTTTCTCAATGGATTTCTCGAGGAACTCAAGTCGCGCCGCCCCGGTATGATGACTCTCATCTCCGTTGCGATCACCACGGCATATCTCTACAGCAGCGCCGTGGTATTCGGCCTGATCGGCAAGATGTTCTTCTGGGAGTTGGCATCACTCATCGACATCATGCTGCTGGGGCACTGGATCGAGATGAAGTCCGTGATGGGGGCTTCGCGGGCGTTGGAGGAGCTTGCCAGACTCATGCCCTCGGACGCGCATAAACTCATGCCCGACGGCAGCGTAAGAGACGTGCCGCTGCGCGAACTGGCGGTGAACGACAAAGCCCTTATCAAGCCCGGCGAGAAGATTCCCGCAGACGGTGTTATCGCGGCTGGCGAGAGCTCGGTCAATGAAGCCATGCTCACCGGGGAATCAACCCCGGTGACCAAGAAGACGGGCGCAAAAGTCATCGGCGGGTCCATCAACGGGGAAGGTTCGTTGACCGTTGAGGTCAAGGGCACGGGCAAGGACTCGTTTCTGTCACAGGTTATCGATCTCGTCAAACAAGCCCAGGAGAGCAAATCGAAGACCCAGGACCTCGCCAACACCGCCGCTTTTTGGCTCACCATTGTTGCCTTGGGAGGCGGGGTCATCACCTTCCTCATCTGGATGGTCCTCACAAGCAAGGACTTTGCCTTTGCCATCGAGCGCAGCGTCACGGTCATGGTCATCGCCTGTCCGCACGCCCTCGGTCTCGCCGTGCCTCTGGTGGTGGCCGTCTCTACCGCCCGGGCCGCGAGCAATGGCTTACTCATCCGGAATCGTGTTGCTTTCGAAGGCGCCCGCAAACTGCAGGCGATCATTTTTGACAAGACCGGCACGCTGACCGAGGGCCGCTTCGGCGTGACCGATACACTGGTACTGTCGCAGGACATCAACGAAGACACGCTGCGCAAGTATGCGGCCTCCGTGGACGCGAATTCCGAGCATCCCATCGCCAAGGCGATCGCCGCTGTTTCGGACAAGAAGCTGCCCGTCGACAACTTCAAGAGCATCCCGGGCAAAGGCGCCGAAGGCAGGGTCGACGGCAGAGAGGTCAAAGTGGTCAGTCCGGGCTTCTTGCGCGAGCAGAACATCGACCTCACCGACAAGCGGATCGAGCCACTGCAAGCCCAAGGCAAGACCGTCGTGTGTGTCCTGGTTGACGGGAAGGTGAAAGGAGCGATTGCCTTGGCCGACATCGTCCGACCCGAGGCGAAGCAGGCCATCGATGCCCTTAAAGCGTTGAACATCCGCTGCATGATGCTCACCGGCGATAACAAGGCGACGGCCAAATGGGTCTCGGACCAAGTCGGACTGGATGAATACTTCGCCGAAGTTCTGCCTCAGGACAAGGCCGCCAAAGTAAAGGAGGTTCAATCCCGGGGCGTGCTGGTGGCCATGACCGGCGACGGCGTGAACGATGCCCCGGCGCTGGCGCAGGCTGATGTGGGCATCGCTATTGGAGCCGGTTCCGATGTGGCAGTCGAAACCGCCGACGTTATTCTGGTGCGGAGCAATCCGCTGGATGTCGTGGCTATCGTGCGGCTTTCTCGCGCCACCTACCGGAAAATGATTCAGAACCTTGTTTGGGCCACGAGCTATAACACCTTCGCCATCCCGCTGGCAGGTGGAGCGCTTTACGCATGGGGCGTGCTGCTCAGCCCCGCCCTGGGTGCGGTGCTGATGTCCGCGAGCACGGTGATCGTGGCGATCAACGCCCGACTGCTGAGACTGAAGAACTGACCAGGCTGACGAAGCATGGGGAGCAGACTTGTCGATGAGCACGACACCACGTGAAGACCGGACTCAACAGACAGTGATGACAACCCCCAGGAAAGGAGCATGACCATGAAGGAATCGCCAGCTGTTATCAAGGACCCCGTCTGCGGAATGACCGTGGACGCAGCAACCGCGCTCCACGCCGACCGGGATGGAAAAACGTTCTACTTCTGCTGCGACCGCTGTCGACAGAAGTTTCTGTCCACGCCGAGCGGGACCAAGCCTGGGGACAAGTCTGGTTCCTGCTGCGGGTGACATCCGCAGGATGCAGGTAAAGTAAACGAGCATGCGTATCAAGGAGAAGGGGTCAAGACGTCCAGCGGCGTTGGCCACACACCCAACATCGGTGGAGGCACGCCGCGAGCCGCCTGCTCTTCTGGCGATCAACGGTGGTTCGTCGAGCATCCGGTTCGCGGTGTATGAAGCCGGCGAGAGGCCGCGCCAGGTGCTCGGTGGGAAGATCGATCGCATTGGTTTGAGCGGCACGAATTTGATCCTCTTCGACCCGGCTGGGAAACTACAGGTCCCCCGCGATCTTACCGCCGCCGACCACCGCACCGCGGTGGGTTCTCTGCTGGACTGGCTTGAGGCGCAACCGGTCTTCGCCTCGGTCAAAGCCGCGGGACACCGCGTGGTGCATGGCATGAAGCATTCCGAACCCGAGCGGGTCACGGCGAAGCTTCTCGCGGAACTGCGTCGCATCACGCCGTATGCCCCCGATCACCTCCCGCGCGAGATCGGAATGATCGAGACGTTTCGCAATCGTCATCGCAAACTGCTCCAGGTGGCATGCTTTGATACCGCATTTCACCGAACCATGCCGCGGGTCGCAAAGCTACTGCCGATCCCCCGGCGCTATTCGGCAAAGGGTCTTGAACGCTACGGCTTTCACGGGTTGTCCTACTCCTATCTTCTGGAAGAACTGACGCGCCTCGGCGATCCCGCGGTTTCGAAGGGCCGTGTGATCCTCGCGCATCTCGGGAACGGCGCCAGCATGGCCGCCGTGCGCGACGGAAAGAGCATTGACACCAGCATGGGCTTTACTCCGACGGCGGGACTGGTGATGAGCACTCGTTCCGGCGATCTGGATCCGGGGCTGCTTTCGTTCCTGGCCCGAAGCGAGCGGATGACTCCTGCCCAATTTGACCGGATGGTGAACCACGAATCCGGGCTGCTCGGCGTTTCGCAGATCAGTTCCGATCTGCGGGACCTGCTCGCGCAGGAAGCCGGTGACGTGCGCGCGGCGGAAGCCGTGGCACTGTTTTGCTATCAGGCAAGCAAGTGGGTCGGCTCATTCGCCGCCGCGCTCGGTGGATTGGACACGCTCGTGTTCGCAGGAGGGATCGGGGAAAACGCGCCGCTCATCCGGGAGCGTATCTGCGACAGACTCGGCTTTCTCGGCATTAAACTAAGTCACAACCGCAATACGAAGAATGCGCCAGTGATTTCGCCGGACGCCGGCGGCGTCAAGGTACGGGTCATCCGCACCGACGAGGAGCTCATGATCGCGAGGTCGGTCTCCCGGGTCCTCAACCTCGGCTCAACTCGGGAAACCTAGACCATGCATACCAACACACTCACCCCGGAACTGCTCCACAGGATGGACGCCTATTGGCGCGCCGCCAACTATCTGTCGGTCGGCCAGATCTATCTCTACGACAATCCGCTGCTGAAGCGGCCCCTGACTCTCGCGGACGTGAAGCACATGCTGCTGGGACACTGGGGCACCACTCCCGGGCAGAACTTCATCTACGTGCACCTGAACCGGGTCATCAAGAAATATGACCTCGACATGATTTACGTCTCCGGCCCCGGGCACGGCGGCCCGTCTGTCGTGGGCAACACGTATCTGGAGGGTACCTACAGCGAAATCTATCCCGACATCAGCCAGGACGAAGCCGGGCTTCGGAAGCTCTTTCTTCAGTTCTCGTTTCCCGGAGGCATTCCCAGCCATGCATCGCCTGAGTGCCCGGGCTCGATCCACGAGGGCGGCGAGCTGGGCTATTCGCTCAGTCATTCGTTTGGGGCTGTGTTCGACAATCCCGGCCTCATCGTCGCCTGCGTGGTCGGCGACGGCGAGGCGGAGACGGGTCCGCTGGCAACGGCGTGGCATTCCAACAAGTTTCTCGACCCGGCCACCGACGGCGCGGTGCTGCCGATCCTGCATCTCAACGGCTACAAGATCTCCAACCCGACTGTCCTCGCTCGCATCACCCGCGAGGAATTGGAACAGTTGCTTCGCGGCTACGGCTGGACGCCGTACTTCGTCGAGGGTCACGAGCCGGCGCTGATGCATGAGGCCATGGCCGCGACGCTTGACACGGTGGTGGAGCGGATTAAGGACATTCAGCAGGACGCCCGCGCCCAAGGCAACCTCGCGCGTCCGCGCTGGCCGATGATCGTTTTCAACTCGCCTAAGGGCTGGACGGGACCGAAGTGGGTCGACGGACTTCAGGTTGAAGGCAACTTCCGATCACATCAGGTGCCGCTCCACCCGGCCGCCCATCCCGAACACCTCAAGTTGTTGGAAGACTGGCTGAGAAGCTACCGGCCCGAGGAACTTTTCGACCAGCAGGGCCACTTGAAACCGGAGCTGGCCGACCTTGCGCCCAAGGGCGAACGACGCATGAGCGCAAATCCTCACGCCAACGGCGGCATGCTGCTTCGCGACCTTCGGATGCCGGATTTTCGCGAGTACGCCGCCGACGTTCCTTCACCGGGGGTGCGCGGCATCGGCGACACGCATGTGCTCGGGCGTTTTCTGCGCGATGTGGCGAAGCTGAACCGTGAGCAGCGGAATTTCCGGGTCTTTGGCCCTGACGAGACGCTTTCAAACGGTCTGGAAGCCATCTTCGAAGCGACCCAGCGCCAGTGGGACGCCGCGACCATGCCGAACGATGAATATCTCGCGCCCACCGGGCGCGTGATGGAGATGCTCAGCGAACACCAATGCGAAGGCTGGCTCGAGGGCTACCTGCTCACCGGGCGGCATGGACTTTTCAACTGCTACGAGGCGTTTATCCACATCATTGATTCGATGTTCAATCAGCACGCCAAGTGGCTGAAGGTCACATCGCACCTGCCGTGGCGGCGGAAGATCGCTTCGCTGAACTACCTGCTGGCCTCGCATGTCTGGCGCCAGGATCACAACGGCTTCACACACCAGGATCCCGGCTTCATCGACCACGTCGTGAACAAGAAGGCCGGGGTCGTGCGTGTCTACCTTCCGCCGGACGCCAATTGCCTCCTTTCGGTGGTGGACCACTGCCTCCGCAGCCGCCATTACGTCAACGTCGTGATCGCGGGCAAGCACCCGGCACCTCAGTGGCTGACGATGGATGCCGCCGTCAAGCACTGCACCGAGGGCATCGGCATCTGGCAGTGGGCCAGCAACGACCAGGGCGTTGCGCCCGACGTGGTCATGGCATGCTGTGGCGACGTGCCCACGCTGGAGACGCTCGCCGCCGTCTCCATCATGCACGAGCATCTGCCCGACCTGAAGATCCGGGTGGTCAACGTCATCGATCTCATGACGCTGCAGCCGCAGTCCGAGCACCCGCACGGGTTGAGTGACACGGATTTCGACGAGCTTTTCACCAGGGACAAGCCGGTCATTTTCGCCTTCCATGGCTACCCGTGGTTGATCCATCGGCTCACCTACCGCCGCACCAACCACGAGAACATCCACGTCCGCGGCTACAAGGAGGAAGGCACGATCACCACGCCCTTTGACATGACGGTGTTGAACGATCTGGACCGCTTCCACCTCGTGATGGACACCATCAACCGCCTCCCGCAGACCGGCGCCAAGGGCATGTACCTGAAGCAGCAGCTCAAGGGCAAGCTGATCGAGCATAAGCAATACATCGACAAGTACGGCGAGGATATGCCGGAGATTCGGAACTGGAAGTGGGGCAACCCAACATGAATGCGCAGGACTTCGAGCCCAAGGGGGCCAAAGATGAAACGGAGTCGCTTCATCCAGCAGCAGATTGTTCGGATCGTCAAGACTGTCGAGAGGGGACACCGCTGGCGGAAGCGTGCCGCCAGCCGAGGATTACGGGCCTGGGCCCATGGATCTTCTGGTCGGATGCTGGAGGCGCCGGGAGCCGAACCTGATCTTCTCTGTTCTGGTTACTTCCTGATGTGCACCACTCGGAGGGTACATCTCAGCAAGCCCGTGCAGTCTTCAAATTGCCAGGGTCGCCGAGCAGGCGAACGGGCCGGCAGGACAACAAGAGTAAGTGCGTGTAAGTTATTGATTATAAATTACTTGGCGGGAGCGACGGGACTTGAACCCGCGATCTCCGGCTTGACAGGCCGGCGTGTTAACCAGCTACACCACGCCCCCGCGCCACGCTGCGAACACTTCCTGGTGGGCAGTACTGGATTTGAACCAGTGACCCCCTGCTTGTAAGGCAGGTGCTCTCCCGCTGAGCTAACCGCCCGGCTTGCCCTATCGTACTCGACGGTCTGCGCTCGGGGCAAGGCCCGATCCACTCCCCGCGCCGGCATCCTGAGTCGGGGCCGAGGTTGAGCCACTTCGCTGTACCGAGTCGAGGGCGCGTACGGTACCACGCAGAATGATGCTGCGCAAGTCAGTGTCGGGCCGGGCAGCGCGCAAGTCTGTCATGGAAACAGGGGGCTCCCCTCCCCGGCAACGAGCCGGACCCACAATCAAGTATTCGTAAGATATTTTTGAAACATTGCTTGACTTTCGTTAAGCTCGTGGGTACCATTCCCGCGTCTTCCCTGCTGCTGTCTGCCGCCCTCTGATCTGTTGGCCTTCCACTCATGACGCCCTTGGCGTCTCGTGGAGGTGCGTATGTCCGCAGCGTCGCGTGGCGAGGG
>JAWPNA010000165.1:0-4982 GCA_045402695.1 Acidobacteriota bacterium | reverse complement strand
ATGAGCTGATGAAGGCGGACCGACAATTCCTCGAGCCGCGATCCCGAGGCCGTCGTGGCGCCTCCCTCCTCGAGCTTGCGGGCCAGCATGCGATTCTCATCCACGATGCGGGCGTGTTCCTCCTGCGACCCCGCCAGCTCCTTCCTCAGGTGATGCGCCTCCTTGTGCGCCGAGGCGATTTCCTGCTGGAGCTGGTCGGCGCGCCGGCTCGCCTGCGCGGCGGCGGATTCCTGTTCGGAGCGGGAGGCCTCCAGTCGGGCGAGGCGATCCTTCAGCACCGCGATCTCCTCGGACGACTCGGCATTCCGGGCGCGGGGCCGCGTCACCGGGCTGTTGAGCGGCTCGGCCGCGGGTGCGCCCTCGCCGGGAGCGGCTAAAGACAGCCGGCGGAGGATCGACTCGACGTGCGGCCGGTTCGTTTCGGACTCGTTGTCTCCCAGGGCGAAAAGAGCCCGGCCCGTGTCACGGGGGGCCAGGTGGAGGAGTTCCTCCGTCAGCTCCGAGGGTGTCAGACCGTCGAACCGTGAGATGACGGCATGGTTCGCCTTGATCAGCCTGTCCATGATGGATCGACGGACCGCGGCGTCCTTCAAGAACCCGGCCACCAGCTCCTCGATGAGGACGTCCTCGCCGACGGTCTGCGCGCGCCTTCCCGGGAACTTCAGCCGGCAGGCGTTTGCGAGCCGCACGAGCGCCGCGCGATCGAAGCTGTCCCGGATGGCGAGCCTCAGCCCAGGCTCTCCGATCCGCTCCAGCAGCGCGATCCCCTTGACGTCCATCAGTCCGGCGATCCTTCGGGTTGTTGGGCCGCCATGATCTCCTCCACCCGGACGCGAAACAGATCCTGGAGGCGCGTCGTGAGAGGGCCGCGCCGGCCCGCGCCCACCGGCCTTCCCTCGAGACTCGCCACGGGGAGGATCTCCCGCGTCGTGCTCGTGAGGAAGATCTCGTCCACGTCGAGGGTCTTCTTCGCCCGGTAGCGAACCTGCTCGCAGGGGATTCCCGCGGACGATGCCACGTCGAGGACCAGCTCGCGCGTCACGCCGCTCAGGATGCCGCAGTCAAGCGACGGCGTCATCAGAAGACCGTCCTTCACGAGAAAGACATTCGTGTTCGTCCCCTCGGCAAGGAACCCTGCCGTGTTGAGCAGCAGCGCTTCGGCCGCGCCGGCCTCTTTGGCTTGGTGCGCGGCGAGGATGTTGTTGAGGAGGTTTCCCGACTTGATGCGGGGGTCGAGCGATTCGATCGGGTTACGCCGGACCGACGAGAAGACGGCGGACACTCCCACGTCATGCTCCTGGCGGGTGAGAGGTCTCAGCGGTCGCCCCAGAATCACGAGGTTCGGGTGGCCGCAAAGATCGGGGTCATACCCGAGAGGGCCCGTCCCCCGCGTCGCGATGATCCGGACCGCCAGCTCGCCTCCACGCAACGCAGCCACCGTCCGGCCGGTCTGGACGATGATGTGGTTGCGAGCCCACGGGAGCCGCAGGCGGATCGCGGCGGCGGATTCCTCAAGCCTCTTGAAGTGGCGCTCCATCAGGAAGGGGCGCCGCCCGTAGGTCCGGATCGTCTCGTACACGCTGTCGCCGTATAAGAATCCGTGGTCGTTGGCCGGGATGCGCGCGCGATCGACAGGAGTGATGACACCGTTGATGTTTGCGATCTCGGGAATGTCATTCATGCGGAGGCCGGTGCCCAACGTAGCAGAGGGCGGCGAAGCGGGTCAAGGCGGGGCTGGGCGGCGGCGTCGCCTGTGTTAGGATCGCGGCGATGGCGCATGCGCACGCGACGCGTGGATCTCGTACGGAGAAGCGATGGCCGGCCCGCCGCGGCCTCTCCGTCACGATCGGGCTGACCTCCATCATCATGATCGTGGAGGTCATCGGGGGGTGGTGGGCCAACAGCCTCGCGTTGCTCTCCGACGCCGGCCACATGCTGACCGATGTCCTGGCGCTGGGGATGTCGCTGTTCGCCGTCACCATGGCCTGCCGCCCAGCCACCACGCGCAAGACGTACGGCTACCACCGGATCGAAATCCTGGCCGCCCTCACCAATGGGGTGATCCTGGCCGTCATCTCCCTGGGCATCTTCTATCAGGCGTATCGCAGACTGGTCCACCCTCAGCCTGTGGAGGGCGGCCTGGTGCTGAAGGTCGCCGCGGTGGGCCTGGCCGCCAACTTGATCGGGATATGGCTCCTGTCCCGCTCGGAGGGTGGGCTCAACGTCCGGTCGGCGCGTCTGCACGTCGCGGGCGACGCCCTTTCCTCGGTGGGAGTGCTGGTGGCGGGCATCGTGATCGCGCTGAAGGGATGGTATCGGATCGATGCCCTGATCTCGCTCGGCATCGGCGTCATTATCATCGCGGGGGCGTTCCACCTGCTGCGCGAGACGGTGGACATCCTCCTGGAGTCGGCGCCGATGGGCATGGAGCTGATGGAAGTCTGCCGCGCCATCGAGAGCATCAAGGGGATCAAACAATGCCATGATTTGCACATCTGGAGCATCACCTCGGGCATGACGGCGCTGTCGGGTCACGTGATCCTCGACGCCATAGCGTTCGCTGAGTCCGACGAGATACTCAACAAGATCAAGGAGATGCTCAATCGGCGCTTCAAGATCGAGCACACCACGATACAGGTGGAGTCAGAGAGCGATACCGAAGTGGGAGAAGTGCACTGAGAGGGAGGATTCGTCAGGGTCTGCGGATATGGACCCGGTTCCTCTGGGCCGCGGTGCCGTACGTGTAGGGCGCGACGGTGATGACGCGCGGACGGCCGAGCAAGTACGGCTCGGGATTGGTGGCCGGGCCATGGTGGTACTGCAGGAAGTGCGAGTACGACCCCGGCGGACTGATCACGTAGCCGCCGTCGTAGTGCCCGCAGCGCGAACTGTGCTGGTGATACGCGGAAGAGTAGCCGACCGCGTACCCCGGGTAGTAACCCCCCGGGTAGGAACCCAATGGATAGAAGCCTCTGGATGACGCGGCGCCATACCCTCCCGACTCCGGTGGATAGACGTTGACCACCACGCTGCCCCTGGACTCCTCGTCACGGTAGCCGGAATCGAAGGGCTCCGGCTCGTAGACGGGTTCCGGCGCCGGGCCCGGGGTGTTCTGCGATGGCTGCACAAGGTTGACCTGGGCCGGATGCTCGACTTCGCCGCCGATACGCCTTCCCGAATCGTCGAGGTTCGTCATGTGGACAACAGGCTGGCCCAGCTCGTTGAGCTGCGTGTAGACCCGGATGGACGATTCTGCCCGTCCAGCCATGGCGCGGCCGGGGGGTGGGGGGCCGGCTCCATGATCTTCCTCGGAGGGCCCGCCCCGACTCTGCAGAGCTTCCAGCAGATCATCGCCGGCCCCGGCCGCTTTCAGGCGAAGCAACGCCTCGACCGTCAGGGTGAGACGGGTCGGGGCCGCCGCCACCTGTCTGAGGATCACCTTCTCGCCGACCTGCGCTTTCAGCAGCGCGACGATGTCATCCACGGTAACCGTCGGCGGTGCGGCCTGGATGGAGGAGACGGCAAGAAGCACGCAGAGCGCCAAGACCTGCGGGAACCTACTGCTCATTGAATGAGCCCTCTCGCGGAAGCTGCCTCATGGTACATCGAAAACCGCCACCGTGCCACCCATGATCCGGCTGATCAGGAAGACCTCCTCAGGAGTGAGGCTCTTCCCGGCCAGCTCGCGCAGCTCGCGAGAGTTCGAGGCCGCGCTTCAGGGTTTGACACTTGCCGGGCTGCCCGCCGATAATCCGGCGTCATGAAACACAAACGGATGGGCGACCGGATCCTCGCGCGGCTCTTCCCTGGAGAGGAGATCATCGAGTCGATGAAGGCCCTGGCCAGGGAGGCCCGGATCCCCGCCGGCTCGCTGGCGGGCCTGGGGGCCGTGAATGACGTCACCCTGGCGCTGTACGAGACCGCCTCGCGCAGCTACAGAACCACGAGACTCGAGGAGGAGCTGGAGGTCGTCTCGCTCACCGGCAACCTGAGCTGGCTGGGGGGCGAGCCCGTCGTGCATGCGCACGGTGTGGTTTCACGCGCCGACTGCAGCACCGCGGCGGGCCACATCATGCGGGGCATCGTATCGATCACCCTCGAGGTGATGGTGGAGGTCTACAGCGAGAAAGTCGAAAGGAAGCCCGAGCCCGAGATCGGGCTGAACCTGCTGGACTTCGCCTAGCACAGGAATCTCGGGGTCAGGAGTATGCCGGGATCCCCGTCAGAGCCTCTCCCACGATCAGCACGTGGATGTCGTGGGTCCCCTCGTAGGTCTTCACCGCCTCGAGGTTGCACATGTGGCGTCCCGACTGGTATTCGTCGTGCGTGCCGTTGGCGCCCAGGATGTCGCGGGCGAGGCGGGCGCACTCCAACGCGATGTTGACGTTGTTCATCTTGGCCATCGAAATGTGGTGCGGCTTCGCCTTGCCGGCGTCCTTCAGTCGTCCCAGCCGCACAGAGAGAAGCTGCGCCTTGGTGATCTCGTTCGCCATCCAGGTCAGCTTCTGCTGCACGAGCTGGAACGCGGCGATCGGCTTGCCGAACTGGATGCGGATCTTGGAATAGGAGCACGCCTCATCAAAGACGGCCTGCGCCGCGCCGACCGCGCCCCAGGCGATGCCGTAGCGCGCCTGCGTGAGGCACATCAGCGGCGACTTGAGCCCGCCGCTTTCCGGCAGGAGGTTTTCCTCCGGGATCCGGCAGTCTTCAAACGCAAGATCGGAGGTGACCGAGGCCTTCAGCGAGAACTTGCCGGTGATGTCTTTCGACGTGTAGCCGGGGGTCCCTTTTTCCACCAGGAATCCTCGAACGATCCCGCTCTCGTCCTTGGCCCACACGATGGCCACGTCGGCGATGGTGCCGTTGGTGATCCATGCTTTGCTGCCGTTGAGGATGTACCCCTTGCCGTCGCGCCGCGCGCGGGTCTCCATGCCTCCCGGGTCCGATCCGTGGTCCGGCTCGGTCAGACCGAAACAGCCGAT
>JAWPNA010000247.1:0-19628 GCA_045402695.1 Acidobacteriota bacterium | reverse complement strand
AGATACTCCCGCTGCCGCCTCGGGTGCTCGCGAACGGCTCCCCTTCGGCCCACGGGCTGTACCGCATCGCCGTTCCCGGCTACGGGGAGATCGATCCACGCGGCTACGGCTATCCGGAGATCCAGTCGGCGGGCCCGGGCGCGCAACCCTCCGCGAGCTGGATCACTCCGCAATTCGGGACGTGGCGGAGCCTGAGTCTCTCCCCCTACGTCACGTACCGCGCCCTGTGTCAGGCGGCGGCTCTGCTCCTGTTCGTCGTGATGTGCCTGAGCCTGTTTCACCAACCTCGGCACCGGAGGGGCCTGGCTATCGCCCTGGTAGGTGCCGGGGCCTTCGAGGCGATCTACGGGATTCTGGAGGCCGCCACGGGCCACCAGCACATCTTCGGGTACGAGAAGCGCTACTACACCGACGTCGCAACAGGCACACTGGTCAACAGGAACCACTTCGCCGCCATGCTGAACCTCGCTCTGCCGCTCGCAGGGGCCCTCGTGCTGGGGAGCACACGGACGCAGGCTTCGCCGCAGAGCCTCGGCGCCGAGAGGATGCGCCTTCTCCGGCTTCTCGGTGCAGGCGGCAAGCCTTTCTTTCTGTGCGCCTCGGTTGTGATGGGGGTGGGCATCATGATGTCGCGCTCCCGCATGGGAATCATCTCGATGCTCATGGGGCTCCTGAGTTTGACCCTGATGGCTGCGTGGATCTCGGCACGGGATGCTCATCATCGCTCGGAAGACACGTCCCGTCTCTCGCTCCGGTGGACCCTCGCGCTCCCACTGCTTCTGCTGGTGCTCATCGGCACCTACTCCCTCGGGGTGGACTCGGGGGGATCGCTGGACCGTTTCTTCCAGATCTCCTCGGACCTCAAGGCTGGAGCGACCAGGCCCGCCCTGTGGAAGGAGGCGCTGCCCGTCGTGCGCGACTTCTTCTGGACCGGTGCAGGGGCGGGCGCCTACGTGAACGCGCTCAACCCACACGTGAAAGACCTGCCCGTGCTCGACTTCTGGATCTACAACCACGCCCACAGCGACTACCTGGAGACCGTGGCGACCCTCGGCATCATCGGACTGCTGTTTCTCCTGACTGCACTTGCCGCGCTGGTGGTGCGGCGGCCCCCTTCGTTGCTGTCCGCCGGCGCGATGGCGGGCTTGATCACGATCCTGTTGCACTCGGCCATCGATTTCCCCCTCTCGATCCCCTCCAACGCACTGATGGTGTGCGCCCTGCTGTGCCTTGCGGCGCCCGTGGACGCTCCCGCATCACGGACGGCGCGTTGGGCGGCATCGGGCCCATCACGGCGTCGCTTCGCGACCTCGACAGTGATCCTGTTCGTACTCGTGGCCGCCTGCCCCGCGCGGGCGGCGCTGGCCGCGCTGGTGTACCGCTCCCAGTGGAACAGCTCGCTCGACAGCCCAGAGGCGATCCGGGCCCTGAGGATCTCCTCGTTTCTCGACCCCGGCAACGACCATTACTTGAGACTGCTCGGGCAGGGAGAGCGAGCGACCGCTTTCAAGACAAAGCTGGGACAGGTGAACGTCGGAGAAGATCTGCAACGGCAACTCGTGAGCTGGCAGACGACACGGCTGGAAGGGCTCGCATCGTCACAGAGGCACCTCATCGCCAGCCTCGATCGGAGCCCGGTGGACTACGGAGTTCACGCCGACATCGCGCTGGTCGGCGCCGCCATCCGTGGTCTGACGCAGCAGATGGGGCTCGCGCCGCCGGTGGCCGATACGGACCCTCGCGCGGCCGTGGCGCCGTATCTCGCCTCGGTGGCCCTCGCGCCCACGGCCTACGGGAACCGCGTCGTGCTCGGCTCTCTGCTCTGGAGTCAGCGTGAAGAACTCGGCGAGTTGGCCGCCATCACGGCGCTGGACATCCTCCGGCCCGCCGTGGGCCGCCCCGGCGCGGAGGGACCCTGGGTCGAGGGGGTGCTCCGCACCGCCGGCGACGCGCCCTCGCTGGCACTCGCCGACCGAGCGCTGGAGCCGGGCGCCGCCTCGTACGACGCGATCCTCGGCCCGCTTTCCCAGGATGCTCCCACGGATCTGATCGCCTGCGCGCGAGTTTTCAGAGCGCTGGCCGAACTGCGGGACATCGGACGCGAAGTCCGCAACATGAACCGCGATCTCCCGGGGGGTGCGGATCTCGATCGGCTTCGGGGCTTCCGCGCGCGTCTCGATACCCTCAGGCAGACGGTGTCGTCGCTGACCATCGCCACCGAGGGGGCCCCCGGCGGGGCCCCCGGCGGGGCGCCGGCCCGCTGCGGAGACGAGCGCGCGGACCCTGGTGCGATCGCGCGTGACATCGATCAACTGCTCTCAGTGATGGCCCCACCACCCTGTTGACCGCCGGAGGCTAGCGCCGTCCCGTGCGGCTCACCGATCGAAGCAGCGACGAGACTCGATCCAGGATCTCCTCGGCGCGATCCACCGCCTCCTGGAACTTCTCGGCAACGATCAGATTGCGGATCTCCTCGATGCGCTCCTCCGCCCTCTCGAGATCCGCGTCAAGCGACGCCGCGTAGAGCCCGTCTCTCCCCACCGGCGCAATCATCAACGTCGCGCGCGCGTGCGTCAGCGCAGAGGAGACGGCTTCGAGGGCTTCGCGCGCCTCCCGCTCGACCTTCGCCTTGCCGGCCTCCGCCGCCGCCCGAGCCAGCTCTACATCGACGGCCGCTTGCGCGAATAGATCGGACGCCTTGGCGTAGTCCCTCATCCAGGAGAATCGCCTGTCCTGGACGGCCAGCTCCTTCTCGGCCGCCTGCACGGCGGCCGCTGCCGCCTCGTAGTCCGCCGGCGTCCATTCATCGGCGTGGACGACGTCGCGCAGTTCGGACAGGGCCTGCCGGGCCTTCCGGATCCGATCCTGTGGAGGCTCCGCGCAGGACGACACGGCCACGACCGCGGCCGCCACACACCCCACGACCAGGAACTTGCCCAGTTTCATCCGACTCCCATTGCCGAGAAACGGCGGTCATTCTAGCGCGCCGTGCTCCGACTTGCGTCCCGCTGCGCAGGGTCACATATTCGGGCTCCATGCCGCAGATCACGGTGGGCCAGACAATAGAGATCCACTATCAGAGCCCCAGCGAGATGGTGGGACAGCTGGCCTCGGCGATGGAAGGCGGGGTCCTGATCCTCCAGACCACGGTGACGATCGAGGAAGGAGCGAGACGCGACGTCGTCATTCACGTTCCGTGGCTGAACCGGCAGGTCCGGGTGCCCGCGAAGGTCTCGCGCGAGTCCCGGGCCGGCGAGGCTCCGGGGCTTCGGCTGCGTCTTCTGGAGGATGTTGACGGCGGCCACGGCCTGGTAGAACTCCGCGAATTGGTCGGCAGGGTGCGCACAGGAGCGATCCTCGAAGAGTCGGGCACCGAAGGCTCGCTGGAGCAGCGCCTCCGTCAGATGGCGCCCACCCTGAGGGCGATGTTGGCGTCGAAGGCGAATCCGGAGGAGCGCCTGATCCTGGCGCGGGACCCGGACCCGCGCGTCATCGATTTCCTGCTCAAGAACCCCTCCCTCACCCTCGACGAGGTCCGGAGGCTCGTCTCCCGGCTCACGATCAACCAGCGCCACTTCGAGATCGTCATGCGCAACCCGGTCTGGATGGGAGATGAAACGCTGAGAACGCTGCTGGCGCGCAATCCCCGGCTGCCCGAGTTCATGGCGGAAACGGTGTTGGCTCCGATGGCGACGCCGACGCTCAAGAGTCTCGTCCAGTCCGTCAACACGACCGCGAGCACGAGGCGCGTCGCGTCGAAGATCCTCCAGATGCGCGGCGTGGCCCTCGTCACCCGCCAGCGAGGGAGCTGACCTCTCCCCGCTCACGCCGCGGGATCGAATGGCTCCACGGCTGCCCGCCGGCCCGCGTTCGAACGCGCCGCGAACACCGCCGCCGTGCACAACCCCGCGACCGCTCCGAATGCGGCGAGCCCTATCACCTGCAGCCATCCTGACATGTCCTCCGGCTGTGCGAGGCCGGCTAACTTCGTGACGAGGTCGAACCCGGAACCGGGACGGGAGTGAAGCTCCTTAATGGCGGCCAAGGCGGCGACGCAGACACCGCCCAACGCGCACCCGATCATTCCGCCGGCCAGGCCCCGGATGAAAATACCCGCGGAGGTCAGTGCGCGGCCCGGAAGCGGGGCTTGCCGATCGATGTGCGGCTCTCGCTCTCCCAGCGGGGCAAATCGCTGGAGGAGGATCAGGCCCGGCACGCCTGCCAGCAGGGTGGACCAGAAAAACGCCTCCCATCCGATCGCATCCACCATGAATCCCGTGACCGGGCCGGCCACCAGCCGCGGAAGTCCGAACAGGCTGGAGAACAGCGCGTACTGAGTGGCGGAGAACCTCTTTTCGGTCAGCCTCAGCAGCAGCACGGAGAAGGCTCCCGTGCCGAGGCCCGTGGTAACGCTGTCGAAGGCGGTTGCGCCGTACATCAGCAACGAGTTCATGTCGGAACGCGCGACGAAGACATACCCGATGTTGGAGAAGATCTGCAGCGCACCGAACAACCACAGCGCGCGGCCCAGGCCCAGCGCATCCGTGAACGCCCCGCCGATGAAGGTCCCTACAATCGTGGCGACGACACCGAGGGTCGTCAAAGCGACACCGCGATCGAAATCGCTGTATCCTTTGTCGATAAGGAACGGTCTGATCAACGCAATTGCCAGATTGTCTGAGAACTTGTAGAAGAAGACGAAGGCCAGGATCTCCAGCGCCCTGTGCCTGCCGAGAAACCCGATGAAGGGCTGCCATACCGCCTCGCGCAGCGTGGGCGGCGGCTTCGGGACGCCGTGCGGTTCCGGCGCCTTCCCGGCGATGACCATCATCGGGACGTACAACAGCGCGAGGCAGACGTTCACCAGCGGCCATGAATACGCCCCTGCCAGGGCGATGCTCAGACCCCCTGCCCCTCGGAATGCCATCCAGTAGAACGCCGTCTTGGCTCCCACCGCCACGCCTTGCTCCTCGGGCCTCAGCACATCCACCGTGTAGGCGTCATAGGCGATGTCCTGTGTGGCCGAGGCAAACGCGACGGCGAAGGCCAGCGCGGCGACGACCATGGGTGTCTCGGGACGGTGCCCCACGCCCGCCAGCGCAAGCGTGGAAGCGAATAGCGCCACCTGGGCAATCACGATCCATCCACGCCGCCGCCCCAGCCACGGGGGACTGTAGCGATCCATCAGCGGCGACCAGAGGAACTTGAATGTCCAGGGAGCCTGGGCGAGGGTTACCAGGCCGACGACCCGGATGTCCACTCCCGACTTGCGCAGCCAGTCCGGAATCGCGATCCAGACGAGTCCCAGCGGCAGTCCCGAGGAGAAGGCAAGCAGCGTGACGGACGCGGTTCGCCACGACGCCATCGCCCGTGCGACGCTCAGGAGTAGCCCAGGTTTCCCCGGCGCGGCAGGCGCGGCTTCAGTCACGAAATGGGATGATAAGTGCGAAGAGCCACTTCGTCCACATGGAAGGCGTTTCTGTCAGAGGCTGGCGGGTGGGCCCCGCTGCTACCGGGCGACCGCATCAAGTTCGGAAGACGGATCGAATCTCTCGACATAAGCTCCCAAGAACTGGATCCCCAGCCACGCTTCCACAGAGAGCGCCGTGGCTGATGGGAGCGCCGAGACGGGTATGGCCGCCGCGCCACCCATGAACAGTGACGCGAAGAACCAGGATGCGGCGAAAACGACGGCCGCCGGAAGGAGGCTGAGACCAAGGGCCACCAAGCGGCCGAACGAGGCGATCAGCACCTGACCGAAGCGCTCCACTCCTGTCGTCCTTGCCGCTCCGAGCGTCACCCAGCCCGGCACAAGCAGAACTGCCGCATTGTGCACGAGCGCCGACACGAGGTTGATGGGCAGGGCCATCAGCGCGACCGTCAAGGCGATCAGCCCGGGACTGCCCGGCCAAGGCAAGCCCTCGATCGGGAGGTCTCCCGCGAGCACGGCGAAGATCGCCAGCAGCACCCACTGGATGATCGTCAAGCAGGCCACGGGCCCGAGGAGGGTCCCCCCCACAATCGTGCGCCCCGCGAGCGGATACGACTTGAGCAAATCGATGTGCAGCAGCTCCTGCCTGAAGTCCGAGCGAAACACCGCCGGACCGAGCACGAGCAGCGCGAAGGCGATCATCGCGCACATGGTGGCGACGACCGGCGCAATGAACGACCGGCCTCCAGTGGACTTGAGAAAAACAAGGCTGGAAACGATGCTGCCCGCGACGATCAGAAGAATCGCCCGCAGCCCCCCGAGCCCGCGAGTCATGTGGATGAGGCTTTTCCACAGCAGGGCCACCTCGGCTGGACCCGTCGGCGCCAGAGTGAACGGCGGCGGGGTGGCCTTGATCGGCTTCACGTGGCCGGCCCGGCCGCGGCGGGCTCTCAGCCTCCGCGCCTCTGCTTTCTGCGCCGCCTCGATGGCGCCTTCCTGAAGCTCCACACCGGCGCGGATGACCCAGAGGTAGTGCAGCCCGAGGAGCCCGAACGCGGGGACAAGTGCAAGGAGGAACGGGCCGGCGCCGGGAGCCAGGGCCGGCCTTGCCAGCAGCCGGGCAGGGTAGAAAAACCACAGCGCGGGACCGGACTCAAACAAGCGCGACGCGTACGCGACGAATCCTCCTGGGCCTTCCATCCGACGAAACGTCTCAGACGAGGGAGGCCCCACGTGCCGCCAGGTCCACAGCGCCGAGGCGCCGAGGACAAGACCCGCCGCCCCCATCGTCACGGCCGCGCGGGTGGCCCAGCCGACCCGGCGGCGGCTGAGCCTGTGCCTCGCCATCCTCACACCGGTCAGGTGAAGCTGCATCGTGGCGAAGGCGAGCCATGCACCCGCGAAGAAAACCGTGCGGTGGCCCGCAGCCAGCCCCCGCGCAACGACCATCGTGAAGATGAACACGGTGACCAGCACGCCGATCTGTCCCCTCATCAGCTTCCAGAGCACGAGCCGCCGCCGGGGCACCGGCGCGGGAAAGAGGAACTGGATCTCCGTCTCCGTGAACGCCAGGGGAGCGTCGGGCGTGGGGCCCAGCCAGGCCACGACGACGGCGATCATGATGAGAAGGGCGGCCCCGTACTCGGCCAGGGCGGGCGGCACAACGGGAGCCGCCGGAGAGGCCGCCGCTCGCAGGCCCGTGATCCAGTGCCGCACGGCGAAGAAGTAGAAGTAGGTTGCCCCCACGAGAAACGAGATGAGGTATTTGGGCCTCTTGAGTCTCCTGAGCGCGGAGAGAAGCCGGTTCCTGGTCGAGTGCCAGAACAGGAAGAGAAACGCCCTCGTCATGAGGTGGTGTCGAGGGAGGTCACGTGAAGGAAGACCTCCTCGAGACTGGCGTCTCCCTGAAGCTGGGGAAGGGCCGCCTTGATCTCCCCCAGAGTGCCGTGGGCCACCTTGCGCCCTTCCCTGATCACCAGGATCCTGTGGCAGAGCTCCTCGACGAGATGCAGCAGGTGTGAGCTGACGACGATGGAAGCCCCCTCGCCGGCCCGGCGGGCGATGGAGTCCTTCGTGCGGCGGATTCCCACGGGGTCGAGCCCCGTGAGCGGCTCGTCAAAGAGGATCGCCTTGGGGTCGTGCAATAACCCGCACGCGATCGCCAGCTTCTGCTTCATCCCGCGCGACAGCTCGCCCGGCAGGGCGCCGAGCTTGCCCGACAGCTCCAGCTCCTCCAGCAGGGCAGCGCTGCGCTCCTCGACATCGGCCACCTGGTAGATTCGCGCGGTAAACCGCAGGTGTTCCTGCACGGTGAGGTAATCGAACAGCCGCGGTTCGTCCGGGATGAAAGCGAGGCGGCTCTTGGCCGCCACGGGCTCGGCCTTCAGATCCCGTCCGCAGATGCGGATCGCCCCGTCCGCGAGAGGGAGGATTCCGGCGATGCTCCTGAGGGTTGTCGTCTTGCCCGCTCCGTTGGGACCTATCAGCCCGAGGATCTCGCCGGGCTGCACGGTGAAGGAAAGATCCTTCACGGCGGTCAACCCGTCGTAGCGCTTCGTGAGTCCCTCGATCTCGAGCACGGGATCGACCTACTTGTGGCCGGCAGCGGGCAGAGGAGTCTCCAGGCCGTCCTGGGTCTTGATCTTGCCACCTTCCATGATGATGAAGGCCCTCCGGCGGCCATCGATGTGCTCCAGAGCGATCCAGCCCTCTTCCAGAGCCAGCCTGAATATGCGGCCGGTGAAGGTCACCTTGCCCACCTCGATCGTGACCTGCTCGCCATCGCGGCGCTTTCCCTCGAGGAAGGCCCTCAGGGGGGCGCCGAAATAATCCGGCCCGGGCAGGAAGCCGGCGTCCGGTCGCGGGGAGGCGGCGGCGTGCGCTGACGGAGGCGCGGCCGATGCGGAGGCCGGCGCCGGGTTGAGAGGGGATGCGTTCGGCTGAACTTTTTCTTCCGCCAAGAAGGATGTCCCCCTCAGTTGAACCTTTCCACGACGACGTCGCCGCGCACCCTGGCGACGCATGCCATCCTCACGTTCGGCGGGAAGTGGTTCATCTTGATGTTCTCCCGCTCGTCCTCCTCCGGCTCAGAAAGGTTTTCCTGGCCGGACACAATGATGAAGGCATCGGTCCCGCACCACCCGAACTCGCAGTCGGTGCGCAGCTCCAGCTTCAACTCGCGGGCGGCCTTCAGAATCGTGGTGCCCTCCTCGACCATGACGCTGACCCGCTGTGGAAGGAACGTGACGCGCGGCATCCGGGAATCTCTCCCACCTGAGCCGCACACAATAGCACGTCGCGCCATAGGGGCGCATCCCCGGACTCCCTCCTCATTCGCGACCCACCTCCTCCTCGATCTCCTGGATGATCGCTTGCGCGTGGCGGACATGGGGGATCGTGATGGAGCCTCCGACGATCATGGCGACATCGAGCGCTTCGACGAACTCCTGCAGCGTCACCCCTCGATCGGCGCACTGCAAAACGTGGTAGCTGATGCAGTCGTTGCAGCGCAGTACGGTGGAGGCCACGAGGCCCAGCAGCTCCTTGGTCTTGGAACCGAGAACTCCCTCTTCGTATACCTGGCCGTCCAGCGCGAAGAAGCGCTTGGTCTGCAACGTACCCGTCTCGAGGATCCTCTCGTTCATCTTCCGGCGCTGCGCTCTGAATGCGTCGATCTTCTCTCCCATCTCGCAAACCTCTCTGGATGTGGTCTTTGTCCCTGCCCGCTTTCTCTAGCGGCCGGAAACAGTCAACACCGATCCGACGACCTGGTCAAGATCAGGATCAGCCGGCCAGACCGTAGATGCGCACGCCGTTTCTCTCAAACAAGAGACGGAGCCCACCGGAGGGGAAGAACCTCTTCATCAGATCGTCCGTGGTGATGTTTCGCGTGCGCCGCAGCTCCGGGTCGCTGACGAGCATGTGCGTGAAGCCGTCCGCGCGCAGCGCGGCCACCATCGCCTCCTCGCTCGCGGCCGATGCCGCGTACCTGTCGAGGAGCGGTGCGTCGAAGGGGGTGGTGGCTGCGTAGGCGCGCGGGCAGTAGTAGCCGCGTCCCTCTCCCACGAACAGCACCTTCGCCTCGGGAGGCGCGTCGTTCAAAAAGGCGACGGCCGGATAGTAAGTCACACGGCGCGAGAGGTACGACTCTGGCGTCTCGGCTCCGGTGACAACCCTGTAGTTGCCGGTCGTCTCGATGAGGATGAAGAAGATCAGGGCGTTGTATGCGAGCGCCCAGCCCAGCGCGGCGCAGCTCACCAATCTGTGCAGCCGGCGAGCCGCGACGGCGGCCAGCAGCGCAAAAAGCGGCAGCACGGGCAGCATGTAGCGCGTGACCTGCGACATGGCCGCCCATCCGGCCAATCCCAGGCCCGCCATCAACGCCGCCGGCGCGACAACGGGCGGCAGGCCCCTCATCAAGATCAGCAACGGCACGAACATGAGGAAGACCGGGCCCAGGTATCCGCCGGCGCCCAGCCGCTTCATCGTCACGGACCACGGCGCCGACACGTAGTGCATCGCCAGCTCGATCGGCCCGGCCCCGGGGGGAAGACGGCGCGACATCTCGTCCGTGATCCCGGGTGAGCCGGTCGCACCGAAGTAGGGCGCCAGCGGGTTACCGGTGAAGGCGAGGTTGCGGGCGAGCCATGGGACGAGCGGCAGAAGGGCGATGCCGGCGAAAAGGGCCACCCCTGCGAGGGCGCGGCGCGCGTCCTTCCCGAAGATCGATCGCCCCGGTCGCAGCGCGATCGCCGCCGCCGCCGGAGCGCACACGACCGCGGCCGCGGTGAGCTTGGTCCCCAGAGCGAGCCCGGCGAAAATCCCCGCCGTTACCAACCATCGCCTGCCGCCTCCCCGCCACAGGTTGAGCACCGCCGCGAAGCAGAGGGTGCCGAACAGTGTGACGCCCAGGTCGGCGATCGCGTACGTGGAGATCAGCATGACTCCCGGCGTGAGCGCGAACACGGCGCAGGCCAGAAGCGCCGTCGTCCGGTCGGTGTGCCGTCCGGCGGAAGCCAGCAACGCCACCGCCGCGGCCGCACCGCACAGCCAGTGGAGCGACTGCGCCAGTCCGCCTCCCCGGATCAACAAGCCGACGGCGTACAGCATCCCCATGTTGGCGGGCAGGCTCGCATAGTAGTTGCCAGGCACCGGGACCATTCCGTGATGCCGGACGTACAGGTCGGGCACCGCGAGGTGGTAGATGAGCGCGTCGTAGAACTCCGGCGGAGCCAGCGCCCCCGCCAGCGTGACGAGGCCGGCCGCCACGGGCAGCGCCGCAAGCAGGACTTCGGCGCGGCTCAGCCGAGGCGCCGCTGCCGTCCGCGGCGCGCGGGGGGAGAATGCGCCGGCCTTCAGGCGGCGCGCGAGCAACGATACGCAGCCACCCAGGATCGCGATGACGACGGGCCGGTAGAGAAGCCCCGTCGCCGCGACGACGAAAACGATGAGCGCCAGTCCTCCCAGCCCGGCGCCCAGCTCGAAGACCGGCGTCTCGTGCGGGGAGTCGTCAGCGAGCTTCAAGGGAGAGAGCAGCGCGGAGCCGAGCCCCCACGCGGAAACCCCGATCAGGATCAGAAGAACGAGGTCGACCAGGAGGCTCAGGGGCACCCCCGGCGGATAGAGATCGCTGCCGAAGTGAAACGCGAGCAGGACGGCGATGAACCAGAAGACGCCGAGTGCCATCAGAAGGCGCGGGGACCGCATCGGAGATATTATACGCATCCATGAACGTGACGCTGGAGAGAAAGGCCGGGTGGTGGCCCGCCGCGATGATCGCCTGCGGGGTGGCCGGCATTGGTGCCGCCCTCATGGCCTGGTACACCGCTCCGATCCCGTCCGCCGCCGCGGCGCCGGGGGCGGGCGAGGAGACCGGCAAGAAGATCCACGTCCCCATGTTCGTGGATCCCGGTCTCGTGCGCCCGACGCCGCGCTTCAGGTTTTCATTCGATCCGCCCGCGGCCTTGAAGGAGCTGCGCTCGAGCGAAGGGCTCGACGCCGTGGTCGCGGGAGCCCCCGAGGATCTGGACCGGGCCATCCGGCTCATGCACTGGACGCGGAAACAGTGGGAGCCCGGAATTCCGAACCCCTACCCCCCAATCGATGCGCGGATCATCCTGCGCGACATCCGGCGCGGCTTCACGGGAGGATTCTGCGCCCAGTACAACTACGTGCTCGCGCAGGCTCTCCAGTCGTTCGGCATCCTGGCGCGCTACGTGAGCCTGGTGCAGCACGAGGTGATCGAGGCCCGTCCAGCAGGCGAGGCGCGATGGATCTGCCTGGACCCCCTTTACGACGCCTTCTACTCCGACGAGACCGGCGTCCCCCTGTCGGTGTACGAGATCCACCGGAGGGTCAGGGATGGGCTTTCCGTGACCGCTTCGGCTGGAAACCGCATCCCGGCGCTGGCCACCCATCTGAGCGCCTTCTCCTCGTTCGCTGTCTGGCTCAAGAACGACCACGTCAGCTCGCCCATCAACTTCACGGATCTCGAACGTTACAAGGTCCACTTCCTCGATGCCTCTTCAGAGGGCGGCCGCGTTCCCGCCGGGGCGCTCAGCACGACGGAGCCGGGAGACCTGTATTCCGACTGACGGTGCCCGGCGCCGCCCCTGACCGGGCTTGACAACGCCCCGCGGCCCCATCATGTTTCGCCGCGATGCCTCCGCACCGCGACTCTCTGGGCTATTACAAGCTCCTCCGCGTGGAGCCCGACGCCGTCGCCGAGCAGATCCAGCTCTCCTTCGAGATGATCGAGGAGATGTCCCCGGACCAGCGCGGCGCCCCGATCTCCGAAATCGAGCATGCCCACAGTATCCTGAAGAACCCAGCCACCAGACAGATCTACGACCGTGCCGAGAGGGCGCCTCAAACGCAGCGGAGTCGCAAACTGGACGATGTCCGTTTGCTCGTGGCCTGTCTGGTCGTTCTTGTCGGGATTCTCGGATTTGTCTGGTATCCGTTGTACGGTGGCCGCCTTCGATCCTTCTCCGCCGGCGACCATCTCGTGGACATCAAGGGAGCGGCATTCGGTGTCGTCGTGCAGACCAAGGAGCTTCATGCCTTTCCGAACCAGCCCTCGGCCCCGGCCTATCTGATCCAGACCCCGCGCGGCGAGCTGCGATGGTTCCCCGCCGCCGACATCCAGTCCGTCTGCCGGCGCGCCGAGTAGCTTCCGGACGATCCTCTCAGGTGCTGGTCGGCTCCCCGTTCAGGCCAGATCCTTGACGATGAAGAAGAACGCCACGATGGCGAAGACCCCTACCATCGTGATCCTCCTCATCGCAAATCGCCTCCCTGGTAACCGCAGGTCAAGGCAGGAATCTCTCCGGGTGGGACAGCTTCTCCGGCAGATAATTCTCGATGACGTAGTTCAGGCCGTGCTTGGCCAACGCCTGCTGCTCCGCGCGGACGCCCATCTGTAGCAGGTGTTCCATCGCCTTGACCCACTTCTTGTGATGCTGGAAGAACGGGTCGTTCTTGATGGCGTCGCGGGCGCGCTTGATGTCCACGTCCTTCAGCGGATGCGTGGGCAGCTTGTAATCCACGATGTCCTGCGGCGTGATCCCGAGAAACGAGGCCTGGGGCACGCAGAAGTACTCGTTGAGATGGGCGGCGTTTCCGGAGCCGACCTTGAGTGTCCTGTAGATGTTGGAGATCCCGTACGGGTCGCCGTCCACGAACACGTACACGGGGATCTTCTTGAAATCGGCCAGCCTCCGGATGAACCGGCGGCAGGCGCGCGTGGGCACCCCTCCCATCGAAGCAAGGACGCAGTTGGCCTGCTTCCAGTAGCCGTGCTTGACGAGCCGCTGGAACATGCCGGCCGTCTCAATCGCCAGGATGAATCTGGCGTCGGTCTCGAACTTGAGGTGCTCCACCGAGATCGGAATCGAATAAGATCCCGAGCCGAACTTCGTGCAGTCGATTCTGAGCGTCTTGCCGGTGTCGGGATCCTTGTCGAGGATGAAGAGCTTTCCCGCCACTTCGCCCCCCTTCTCCTCGGGGATGAAACCGAGCTGCTCGCGGTTGACTTCGAACAGCGCTTCCACGTCGTCCATGACGGTGTCGGACTCGGTCTGCTCGAGGAAACGGCACTCATCCCAGTTCTTGCTGACGTAGTACGCCTCTCGTTTCGTGGCGATGTCGTCCTGCTGCACCAGCTCCTTCGACAGCGCCATCATCCTCAGAGTCTGTGCGAACGTCTTCACCGTCGAGACTGTCAGCGTCCGCTCTTTCTTGCGACCGCGCATCTCCAGGAATCCGTGCTTCGGGTCGTATTTGACGTTGGACAGCGATCGCAGGGGGAACTTCAACGTCGGCTTCTGCTGCTTGAGGATCTTCCGGTGAATGTCCTCGGCCTGGCTTTTGATCCTCTCGACCGTCTTGAGGGCCATCGATGCGTCTCTCCCGCTCTGTGGTGCTTCGTTTCTCAGATGGTCCGGCTTCGCTCCAGTGTGTCCTTGAGCGTCTCGACCACGCGTGCCTCCTCCTTGGCCGAGAACCCCAGGATCTCCTTCAGCGCGATGCCGATGTGTGGGATGTACTTCTCGATGTAGGAGCGCTTCTTCTCGGCGTCCTCCACGCGGCGCCTGTGTCGCAGGAACGCTCCCAGCCTGCGGCCGCACTCCTGAAGGGCCAGCCGGATCTCCTTGACGATCTCCGGGTACGAGGCGATCGCCTCCTTGCTCTCCGACGTGAAAGGCACCCAGGCGGAGGCCATGTGCACGAACAGCACCATCGGGGCCGTAGGCAGCGCTCCCTTCCCCTGCATGAGACCGTAGTTCTTCCAGTCGTTCAGGATGGCCGCGCGCGTGATGGCGCATGCCGATTGCTGGTACTGCAGCGGCACCCTGTTGGCGAATCGCCACAGATCGGCCAGCTCGTCTCCTGGGAGCGCCCCCCCGAAGGCCAGGCCCGCCTCGATCTGGAACGGGTTGCCGCGGTATACCGCGGGGCTGCGCGTCACCGACGTGTAGAGATCGCATCCCGGCAGCGCCTTCTCCAGCCCGTCGCGGATCAGATCCTCGCCGATCGGTGAGAGGCAGTTGGTCGGCGGACTCATGATCTTCACCTTGGGGATGCCGCGGAACAGCCGCTCGACCTCGTCGTGAGCGAGGCCGTGAGGCTTCGCCTCCGGTCTGAGGCCCGCGGCCACCGCGATCTCGTCGGCCACCTTGCCCGACACACGCGAGAAATCGTGCTGCAGGGCGCCTCTCAAGTTCCGCGAGCGCGTCTCCTTCATCATCTTGAGCAGGACGCCCAGCTCCACCCCGTACGGGTGCGGCTTGATGGGCACAGGCTCTCTAGGCAGCTCTTCCGTGAGGCGCGGGTAGTGGAACGGCTCCCCCTTCGGATCGGTGTAGAGGATCTCCGCGTGCGGATTCGCCAAGGCCGTCTGCGCAATGTAGTCATCCACCGATCGCCGCCCCTTCTTGTAGCTGGCCTGAAGCTCCATGTCGACGCTGGTGCCGTGCTCGTGGGGCCACTCGATCGTCCCCTCCTTGTGCACCTCGGGAGCGTTCTTGCGGGTGTCGATCTGGATCTCGTAGAAATGCGCCGGCTTGCCCTTGCCCGTGCGCGAGACGATCTTGACCGGCTTGCCCGTGGTGAGCTGACTGTACATGCCGGCCGCCGAGATGCCAATGCCCTGCTGCCCGCGCGACTGCTTCAGGACGTGGAACTTCGATCCGTAGAGGAGCTTGCCGAAGATCTTGGGAATCTGGTTCTTCATGATGCCCGGGCCGTTGTCGGTCACCGAGATGCGGAATCGATCTTCGGAGATCTCGCGGATGACGACCTCGAGCCGCGGCAGGATGCCCGCTTCCTCACATGCATCAAGAGAGTTGTCCACGGCTTCCTTGATGGCCGTCAGGAGCGCCTTCGCGGGATTGTCGAAACCGAGCAGGTGGCGGTTCTTCGTGAAGAACTCGGAGACGGAGATCTCTCGCTGGCGGGCAGCTAAGCTCTCGGCGGTCTCGCGGCGGCGGATGGTGGGTGGAACATGCCGGGCGGTGGTTGGTTCCGGTTCAACCTGGATCGCTTCCTCGGGCGGTGGTGCGACCCTCGGCCTTGACCTGACCGTTTCCTTCGGATCGACCGCGGATCTCGCACTCTTGGCCGTGGTCTTGGACTCGGTCTTCTTCGCGGATCGCGGCTCTTCCATATCTTCGAACAACGTCATCTGCAGTCTATGGGGTTCGGATACGGGACGGGACGCGCGCCTCGGGGGCGCGGTCTTTCCCTTACCGGCCTTCCTCGCCGCTGGGCGTGCCACTGGTGTCTCCCTGATCACGCTGAGCACACGATCCGGATGGGAAGGACGCGCGAGAATCCGCGAGGCGCCCGTATTCTAGCATCAGCACCATGTGGCGGGCCACGTCGCGCGTGGTTTCCGCCTCGCTCAGTCGTTCTTCCTGCGCGCCCCGATCCGCTTGCGCAGCTCGGCGAACCGCTCGAGGCGCTCCTTGATGGTCTTCTCGTAGCCCGACTCGGTCGGGCGATAATAGCTGCGCCCCTTGAGACCATCGGGCAGACAGTCCATGTCGGTGACTCCCCCCTCGAAGTCGTGAGCGTGCTGATATCCCTTGCCGTACCCGAGGTGGGACATCAGGCCCGTCGGGGCGTTGCGGATGTTCAGTGGCACCGGCTCGATCTTCCCGGCACGGATGTCGGCAACGGCCTCGGAGTAGGCGCGGTAGGCCGCGTCGCTCTTGGGCGCGGTGGCCATGTAGAGCACCGCCTGCGCCAGTGCGAGCGCCCCCTCCGGGAGGCCCAGGAAATGGAACGCGTCGCGCGCGGCCAGCGATATCTGGAGCGCGCGCGGATCAGCGTTGCCGATATCCTCCGTCGCGAAGCGCACGATGCGGCGCGCGATGTACATGGGGTCCTCCCCGCCCTCGATCATCCGCGCCAGCCAGTACAGCGAGGCGTCCGGCTCGGAGGAGCGCATCGATTTGTGCAGCGCCGACATCAGGTTGAAGTGCTCCTCGCCCGACTTGTCGTAATAGAGCGCCGTCTTCTGCAGTGCGTCGCGGACGACATCGATCGTGATCCTGGACTCGGCCGCGGCGGCCTCCAGGCAGTTGAGCGCGAAGCGGGCGTCACCCTGCGCGCGGCTCGCGATCTCCTCGAGGCAGCCCTCATCCACGGTGATGCCCCTGCCACCAAGCCCCCTCTCGATGTCCTCCAGCGCGCGCCGCAGGATGGAGAGAATCTCCTGCTCGCTCAGCATCGCCAGCACGTACACCTTGGAACGAGACAAGAGGGCGGAGTTCAGCTCGAAGGAGGGGTTCTCCGTGGTGGCCCCGATCAGGACAATGTCCCCTTTCTCGACAAACGGCAGGAACGCGTCCTGCTGCGCCTTGTTGAACCGATGGATCTCGTCGATGAAGAGGATCGTGCGCCGACCTGCGGCACGCCGGTGCCGTTCGGCATCCTTCATCACTTCCCTGATCTCCTTGAGGCCCGACAGCACCGCCGAGAAGGAGACGAAGTCGGCCCGGGTCGCCCGGGATATGATGGTCGCCAGGGTCGTCTTGCCGGTGCCGGGAGGTCCCCACAGGATGATTGAGCGCAGATCGTCATTTTCGATGGCGCGGCGCAACAGGCTGCCCTCTCCCAGGATGGCCCGCTGCCCGACGAACTCATCGAGCCCGCGCGGGCGCATTCGGTCGGCCAGTGGTGCATCTTTCGAGGGCTCTGGAGGTTGCGCCTCGATCTCCGGAAACAACGACTTCATATGCGGAACCACGCTTGCGCCATGGGCACACTATAGCACTTGTCTATTCTCCTGTAACTCATTGATAATAATGCAATAACTTGTCCAGATGAGATCTTGACAGCACCACCCCGCGCGGGTATACGATCCGCCGTTCCAATCCGAGAGAATCGCCTCCGATCTTTCCGTCTCCTCTATCTGTCATCCGGGGGGGGATCGGTGGTCAATGGACCGAAGCCTGCACTCGCGGCCGCGGGCCTCGTCCCAAGGCTCTTGGATCCACTTCCAGAAGGCAGCGCTCACGCGCTGCCTTTTTTTTGGCGCGCCAGCGGCGCCAAGGAGAAAACCGATGCGCCCAGGACTGATCGCCGGTTCGTGCCTCGCGCTCCTCGCGCTCCCCACGCTCGTTGCCCCGCTCGTGGGTTCCTCCGAGGACGCGGGCCTCGCGCTCTCGCGGACCTCTGATTTCGCCTCGACGCCTGGCGGGGGACGAATCGGCGTGCTCCTGCCGGGAGCACCGGTGCGGGTGATCGAGACCAGGGACCGATGGATCCGAGTCGCTGTGGAGGGATGGATCCTCGCGGACGACCTGGGAGGCGAAGCGCAGGAGGGCGCACCTGCCCCCATGCCCTCTCGCGCCGCCGCACCGGCGCTTGCGAGGATCTCCGGGTCGATTCACGTCACGGGTGAAGGAGGGAAGACCATTCTGGGATCTGGACTCGCCGTGCGCTTGGTGGAGAACAGCGAGGGCGTCGCGGCCCAGATCGCCGCCATCAACAACGAGTGCCAGACCCGCCGCTCCGGGTTGAGCGACAAGGCGGCGTCATTGGGCGATCAGGCCGAGCGCGCCATGAAGACGATTTCAGGCACGAGTGAAGCATTCGAGGCATACGACGAGGCGAAGCAGCAGCGAGCGCGCACTCTCAAGGAGATCAAGGCGCTGGACGCCGAGTGCGGCGAGAAGATCGAGGAGGCGGTCGAGTCCCGCACGGTCTCGCGGACATTGACCGGCGCCGACGGCCGGTACAGTTTCGACGCCGTCAGGCCCGGTATCTACGTCGTGCACGTCATCCTGGAGGCCGAAGGTATGCGTCATGAGTGGGACGCTCAGGCCGATACACGGGAGGTCACGAGCCTCACCCTGGATCTCAGCCCCGCCAACAGGGCGAGGTCAGGGAAGATCCCGACCTATCGCTGACGCAGGAAGCGCACCGCGAAGAAGCCATCCAGACCCTCCTTGTGCGGCAGAGTGACGAGTGCGGGCACGCCGGATCGGCAGATCACGAGGTGCTTCGCGCTGTCGGGGAGTGACTCGCGGGGATCCTGAATGACAAACTCCGGATGCTTCGAGAGAAAACCGCCTACCCGCTGCAGTCCTTCCTCGTCCTCGATGCTGCACACAGCGTAGACAAGCCATCCGCCGAGACGCACGAGCGGCGCGCAGCGATGGAGCAGTCGCGCCTGCACCCCTGCCAGACGATCCAGGGCCTCGTGCGACAAGCGATACCTCAGCTCGGGATTGCGTCGGATTGCACCCGTTCCCGTGCACGGCGCGTCCACCACCACCGCGTCAAACGCGGCCCGAGCCTGGAACGGCGGCGAATCTCCCGCGAAATCGGCCGCCAAGGGAGCCAGGCCACCACAGCCCATCCGCTTGGCGTTCTGGCTCACGAGTCCGAGGCGCGCCGGGTGGAGGTCCGCCGCCACCACCAGTCCCCGCTCACCGACGATCTCCGCGAGGGCGAGCGCCTTGCCTCCGGGCGCGGCGCAGGCATCCAGGACACGATCCCCTTCCTTCAGGCCCGCGCCCGCCAGCCGTGCAACGAGCCCCGAAGCGACATCCTGGATGTAGAACTCCCCGCGCGCGAACGCCCGCGTGCGCTGGGGCGCGCCCTGCTCCACGATCAGGAACTCCTCCAGCAGGGAGGATCGCGCCGCGACGATCGATTCGGCTGCAAGCGACGCCGCCACCTGATCGCGCGAAGCCGCGCGCCGGTTCACGCGCAGCGCTATAGGCGCGGGCGTGTTCTGCGCGCGCAGGAGATCCGAGGTCTCCTCCAGCCCGAACCGATCGAGCCACCGTCTTACGAGCCACTCGGGGTGCGACTCCGCGACCGCCAGCGCCGCGGCGGCATCCACTCCGGCGCGCGGGCGAGGGGGCGGCGGCACGCGGGAGCGATCCCGCGTGACGGCGCGCAGCACTCCGTTGACGAATGCGGCCGCTTGGGCTGCCCGACCCTTCATCCGGCTCCGCGCCATCCGCCCCGCCTCGTTGACTGCGGCATGATCGGGGATCCGATCAAGCAACAGGATCTGATACAGGCCGAGGTGGAGGATGCGGCGCAGGTCCGGGTCGATCTCCTCGACCGGACGAGACGAGAAGGCAGCGATCACGTGATCGAGGTATTGCCTCCGCCGCAGGACACCGTAGACGAGCTCCGTGACCAGGGCGATATCCCGCTCCCCCAGATCCCTCTC
>JAWPNA010000107.1:0-8285 GCA_045402695.1 Acidobacteriota bacterium | reverse complement strand
CTCCCCTGGCGCGCCGGCGATGTGCCCCAGGTACTGTCCCGGCGAGGGAACGGTAGCCGAATCGGGGACGTAGGCCACCCATGGATTGCCGTACCGCGCGTCGGTGGTGAACCTGGTGATCGCCTCCACCGAGCCGGGCTCAGGCGTGTCGGGCGCGTAGGGGTTTTTCACGGAGGCGCCGGCCGCGAGCAAGGCGAGCGCCGCGCAGAAGCCGGCGTGGAGAGTGGATGGATTCATCAAAACGTCCTCCCCTGGTCCCGAAGTCGCCACATCATACAGAATCGCCCGCGGAATCTCGCGTCATGGACCAGAAGAAGTGGGGTCTCGAGTCACGATCCGCCGCGTCTCGGTCCAAGTCCTGATCGCCGTCGCGACCAGGATGAGCGCTCCTGCCGCGAGCGTCCAGTCGCCCGGCCTCTCGCCGTGCGTCAGCCAGGCCCAGATTGGATTGAGGACCGGCTCCACCAGCATCAGCAGGGAGGTTTCCAGCGCGGAAACACGGCTCATGCCGCGGACGAGCAGCACGTATGCCAGGCCGATCTGGAACACACCGAGGTAGATCACGAGGATGGCGTCGGCGGAGGAGGGCAGAGCGATCGGCAGCGCCGCTGGAAGGCATGCGGCGCAGGCGATGAGGTTGCCCGCGAAGACGACCACGACGGCCGAGCCGGATCCGGGCTCGTGGCCGCGAGCCGCCCACCTGAGCCCCGTGACCGTGAAGGCCCAGCAGAAACCGCTGCCCAGCGCGGCGAGATTCCCTCTGAGAGGATCGGGAGCAAACCTCCCGGCGGGATCCACCCCCACGAAGAACATGGCGAGGCCGGCCGCCAAGGCCGTCATGAAGATCAGGTCGCGGCGGCGCACCGGCTCGCGCAGCAGCCAGGGCCCGAGAAACAACAGGTAAAGAGGCGCCGTGGCTTGCAGGAAGATGGTGCTGGCCGCAGTGGTCAGCTTATTGGCGTGCACGAACAGGATCATCGTGAAGGCGTATGCGCACGCCACGGCCGCGGTCCTGCCGCTCCAGCGCCGGCGCGACTCTGGCAGGAGGACCAGGATCGCGAGTGCGGCGATGCCCGAGCGGAGGCACGCGACCTGCCAGCTCCCGAAAGAGCATGCCTTGATCCCAGCGCCTCCGGTGGAGAAGAGAGCGGCGGCGGCGATGATCCTCCATCTTGAGGCGGCGCTAGGGTGCATGGTTCTCCATCAGGCACATGGCGCAAGAGAGCGGATTCTATCCGAACCCACGTGGCTTGCCCGCGTTTCCCTCTCGCGGTACTATTCGCCATCCGCCTCCGGAGAAGCCCATTGGGATCGATCGAGCGCGCCCTCCTGGCCGTCCTGCTCTGCAGCCTCCTCTCACAGGCTCCGTCCGCCGCGCCCCGGCCCACCTCGCCCAGGAGCATCTCCGGCCCCCATGTCGTGCGCATCTATTACGATCGGCCCTCGCGCATCTCCGAGTTCGTGCGTGCTCTCGACGTCTGGGAGGTCCGGAAGGATCTCGGATACGTGGTGGCGCTTGTCGAGTCGCGCGACTACGCCGAGCTGAGGCGCCAGGGCTTGCGCCTGGAGGTGGATCAGAACAGGACCGATCGCTTCCTGTCGCCCCCTGGATTCCCCTGCTACAGCGACGTGGATGGACTCAACGCGCGCATGGACTCTCTGGCCGCGGCTCACCCTGCGATTGCCGAGATGGTCCCGATCGGCTCCTCCTGGCTCGGGGAGGAGATCCGCCTCCTGAGACTCACCAACCGCTCGCTTGCCAGCCCGAAGCCGGTCTTCTTCCTGATGGCGGCCATCCACGCGCGCGAGATGACGACCGCCGAGGTGTCCCTCACCTTCGCCGAGTATCTGGCGTCCGGCTATGGCACCGACCCCGACGCCACTTGGCTGCTTGACCACCACGAGGTGCACGTGGTCCCGGTCGCCAACCCTGACGGAAGGCGGCTGGCCGACCTCGGCTACTTCCAGCGCAAGAACCGCAACGACGACATGGGGGAGCTGTGCGACTCCCCGCCCACTCTTCAGAACCAGGCAGGCGTGGACCTCAACCGCAACTCGTCCTTCAAGTGGAACTGCTGCGGCGGCTCCAGCGCGGCCCCGTGCGCCCAGACCTACCACGGGACTTCGCCCGCCTCTGAGCCCGAGACCACGGCGTTGCAGAACTGGATCCTGTCCGTCTTCCCCGATCAGAGGGGGACTCGCCAGCAGGACGCCGCACCGCTGGATGCGACCGGCATCCTCGTCTCGCTGCACTCCTACAGCCGCCTCGTGCTGTGGCCGTGGGGCAGCGTCTTCAACGCGGCCCCCAACGGCGCCGACCTGGAGCTGATCGGGACGAAGTTCGCGAGCTACAACGGCTACACGCCGGAGCAGTCGAGCGACCTCTACATCACCGACGGGACAACGGACGAATGGGCCTACGGCGACCTCGGCGTGGCCTCCTTCACCTTCGAGATGGGAGACGACTTCTTCGAGGATTGCGCGGCGCTGCCAGGCATCGAGCAGTCGAACCTGGGCGCGTTGCTGTACGCGGCACGCATCGCGCGCACACCGTACCTGCTGGTTCGCGGCCCCGATGTCACGCAGATCGGCGCGGCGCCGGTGGGCGTGGATGCAGGCACGCCGGTCCAGTTGACCGCCACGGTGACCGACGTGCTGCACGGGGGCCTCAGCGTGTCGGGCGCCCGGTACTTCCTCGACACGCCGTCCTGGCTGGGAGGAACTGCCGTCCCCATGGCGCCATCCGACGGCTCCTTTGACAGCCAAACCGAAGGGGCGGCGGCTCTTCTTGACACATCCGCGCTCTCGGCGGGGCGCCACATCGTCTTTATCTCGGGCGTTGACTCGGCGGGCAATGCCGGCCCGGTGAGGGCCGTCTTCGTGAACGTCGCGCCGACAGCCGGCACGCCGGTGAGCGGGCTGGATGCCGCTGATGGCGTCTCGCCCGGCCAGGTGCTGCTGACGTGGGATGCTTTGCCGGGGGCCCTCTCCTACAGAGTAGCCGCCGGCTCGATCGGCGGCCTCTACGATCACGCCTACATCGCCTGCGGCATCACGTCCACATCGGCGACGGTGACGGCCGCGGGACCCCAGACCTACTTCCTGGTGGAGGCTGTGCTGCCCGGGCCCGTTCTCGGCGGGTTCGGGCCTGGCAGCGGCGGCGTGAGGCGACCTGGCTCGTCGGGGCCCTGCCCGTGACGTCGCGGTAGAATCCCCGGCTACCTGGCATGTCTTTCGAGGAACGTCTCGAGCGCCTTGTGGATCCCCATGTCGCGTGGAGCCAGCCGGTCCGCGCGGCGGTAGGCGGTCTCGGCGCCATCCCGATCTCCTGACCGCTCCCGTGCCTGCCCGAGCCGGAGCCACCCCTCGGCCGCCTCCGGCATCAGCCTCACGTAGCGGCTCAGCCATCCGGCAGCTTCCAGCGCGCGCTGGGCGTCAGCAGGCCGGGCCTGCAGCGCCAGCAGTCCGAGGTAGTACAGCGCCGTGTTGTCGTACGGATCCATCTTCAGAGTCGCCAGAAAGGCCTCGCGCGCGGCATCGGTGTCGCCGCGCTGCATGTGGACGGCCGCCACACCGTTGTACCCCATGAAATTGTCCGGGAACCGGTCGCGGATTTCCTGGTACGCGGCCAGCGCGTCATCGAGCCGTCCTTTCCTGCGCAGTTGCTGAGCACGATGGAAGATCACCCAGGGATCGTCTGGGTGGTCCTTCACCAGATCCTCAAGCGCCTTCTCCGACTCGTCCTTCAGCCCCGTCTCGGCGAGGGCGGTGATCACGGCGACGCGGGCCTCGATCGACTCCGGGTGCGACGCGAGCGCCTCTGACGCCTCGCGCGCCGCCTCCTCGCCCCGGCCGAGCTGCGCCAGCATCCGGGAAAGGTTGGCCCGCGCCACGGTGTAGTCAGGAGCGATCGCGAGAGATCTCCGGTACTCGCCGTAGGCCTCAAGGGTTTCCTGGACGCCGCCCCCCTCCTCCAGCAGGCCGCCGCGCAGAAGATGGATGCGCGCGCTGTTGGCACAGTTGGCGGCCGAGGAGGAATACAGCGTCATCGCGTCGGCGAAGGCGGTATTGCGTGCCACGGTCATCGCGCCCATCCCCGCCGCCAGCGCAGCCGCGAGCGCCTGGGCCGCCGCGGCCGCCCATGCCGGGCCGCTGCGCGCGCGGCGCCACGCCGACGCCCCCAGGGCCGCGGCGGCCAGACACCAGCCCGACGACGGGAGGTAGAGGTTCCGCTCCGCGAAGATCGAAACGGAGGGCACCAGGAGGCTGGAGGCGGGCAGCCAGGAGAGCAGGAAGATGCAGGCGGCGAGAAGGAGCGTCATCGCCGCGGGATTCTTCTCGCGCCGCCTCCACGATCTCCAGGCCCAGGCCGCGAAGGCGAGAAGACCGGCGGCCGCGGCGACCACGTCGAGCGCGAACGGGCCGCGCGCGAGGGGGATCTGGTTGAATCCGTAGTCAATGCACCCGGGCCATGGGAAGGTGCACTTCCATGCGGCGAGGCCAAGCAGCCTGAGGAAGGTGAAGGGGCGCGCGGGCCACCAAGGATCGCTTTCCAGAGGGTTGAGGAGGTGAGCCGCATCCTGGACCTTCCTTCCGATCTGTCCGAGCACCTCGAACCGCAGGGCGAGCCAGGCGATCGACACCGTCACGTAGATCCCGTACAGCTTCAAGAGCGGCGGGTGCCATGTCCGACGCGAGGGCGGGGGGCGACGGGCGCCTCCCGGAGGAAACAGCAGGTCCGCCGTGACGAAGATGACGGGCCAGCACAACGCCGTCTCCTTGGCCCCGAGGGATGCCGCCAGGAGGGTCGCGGCCGCGGCCGCGGATCCCGGCCGAGCTCCTTGCCGCGCCCGAAGGTGAAACCACCAGGACATCGCCCCCGCCGTGGCGAACAGCAGCTCGGATCGGCCCGAGATCCAGGCCACCGCTTCAGAGTGCGCCGGGTGCAGCGCGAACAGGATCCCGAAGATGGTGGCCAGGAGCATGTCCCCCGTCAGGCGCGCGATCACCGCGGCCAGCAAACACGACACGAGAGCGTGCAGGAGGATGTTGGCCGCGTGGAAGGGCCACGGCTTTCCTCCATCCAGGAGGAACAGAGGAGGGATCGTGGCCGCGGTCACCGGGCGGTAGATGACGCCGTGCCCCCGCTCGCGCTGCCAGAACTCGGTCGTCAGCAGTGATGGGATCGCCGAGAGGCGGTGCGCCCGTGGGTTCATCAGGATCTCGGAGACGTCATCGTAGACGAATGAGCCGGAGAGCGTATTGAGGAAGGCCAGCGCGGCCAGCGCGCCGATCAGCACTATCCTCCGCGCCTTCAAGGTTTCCTCCACGAGTGCCTGCTGGCCGGGATTGTAACCCAGCGTGGTACGATGCATCCGCCCCATGGGCTTGAGACGGAGGCGACGATGGATCTGAGAGGGAAGGCGGCCCTGCTCAACGGCGGCGCGCGGATCGGTCAGGCCGTGGCGGCGGCGCTCTCGAGTCGAGGGTGCAACCTGGCGCTGACGTGGCGCACGTCGCGCGAGGCGGCACAGCGCACAGCGGAGGCAGCGCGGGCCGCGGGAGTCAGGGCCGAGGTGCTACAGGCCGACGCGCGGGACGAGAGCCAGGTGGCGGATGTCGTGGCCCGGGCGGCGGCTTGCTTCGGACGGCTCGACATCCTGGTCAACATGGCGTCCACCTACGAGTCCACGCCGGTGGAGAGGATCGACGCGCGGGTTTGGTCCGAGGCGATCGACAGCAACGCGAGGAGCGCCCTGTTGTTCAGCCTGCAGGCCGCGTCCTTCATGAAGAAGGCGGGAGCCGGGCGCATCGTCAACTTCAGCGACTGGCTGCCGGCCAGCGGCCGTCCGCGATACCGGGGGTACGTCCCCTACTACACGGCGAAAGCGGCAGTGGCAGGGCTCACGCAGAGCCTGGCTCTCGACCTGGCCCCGGAGATCCTGGTCAACGCCGTTGCTCCCGGGCCGATCGTCCCTCCGGAAGGGATGACCTCCGAGGAAGAGGGGCGCGTCATCGCTGCCACCCCGCTGCGGAGATGGGGGGGCGGCGAGGAAATCGCGAAGGCAGTGATCTTCCTCGTGGAGACCGACTTCGTCACGGGGGAGTGCATCAGGGTGGATGGCGGGAGGCATCTTTACTGAGCGCTTCGCCTCCTGAAGGCTTCTCCGAGCTTGGCGGCGGCGCCGCCGTCTCTCAATCCGGGCCTTGGGCTGAAGGCGGAGGTGAAGGGGGCCTGCTATAGTGGGCGGCGGAGAAAAACCCGATGAAGCGCGGTCCCCTTGGATTCCTGGCGGTCTCGATCCTGCCGCTTTTTCTGGGGGCGGTTCCCCCGGCGAAGGCGAAGCGTGTCGAGCCCGCGCCCCCCGCGCCACATGCGAAGCCCTCAAAGCCACCCGGGATCAGCCTCGACAAGCTGAACGGATTCGCGCCCGGATGGACCGCGGTCGAAGCAAAGGGAGATGCGAAGGAGGGGTCCCAGGAGTTCGAGCGCGATGTGTGGCCGATGTTCTACCTGCACTGGCGGCCGCTGGCCGAGGGGGCGCCCCGGGAAATGAGCGTCGAGGATGCGGGCAAGCTGGTGTCGGGGCTGTGGGAGGGATTCACTCTCGACGGCCCGCTGCAGGGCCGGAATGTGACGCTGCCCCAGCACGAGGCCGTCTTGTTCGAGACCACCACCTCGCACGGGGAGATGAAAACGCGCTACTTCGTATGGGCTTGCCCGGAGTCGCTGCGGGTGCTGGTCGCGGATATGAGCCTCAGCCTCAAGGCCAACGCCCCCGACGTGCTACTGGACTGGCAGAGCGACATGGCGGCTACTGTCCGCTGCCATGCCGGCGCCGCTCTCGGGGAGTTTCCACACCTGCCCTTGCGATATGACATCCCTGGCTCCGATCTCTCCTACGCGCATCCCCTGGACTGGGTGCCGGTCCCCGGGTACAAGGCGCAGCTTGCGTTCGGCGGCGCCGACTTCACCGCCGCGAGGCCTCACAACACGGCCCTCGAGGGGCAGGCTCTGATCCTCGCGTCCGATGCGGTGGAGCGCCTGTACTTCGCCTGGGGGCCGGAGCCCGACTACCCGATGAGCTACGATGTTCTGCGAATGAAGGTCGCGGACCACTGGCGGCCCAGGTCGGAGAATCTGATGATCACCGGCACCTCAGTGGCCGGCGATATCTGGATCGCGGATGGCCTGGTCAAGCGCCGGCAGGATACCGCAAAGCCTCACCTCCTCCCCCTTGACTGGTTCCGCGCCTGGATGTGGCGAAAGAACGGCGTGACCTACCTCGCGGTGGGACAGAAGGCCGGCGTGCACCTCGGGCGCGCGAATCCGCGCATCAGCCGGGAAGAGCGAGACAAGCGCCTCGACCGGATGTTCGAGGCGATCCAGTACTGATGCGACTCCGCCTGATCCCCGAAGGCCGGCAGGACACGTGCTGACAGCCGTGGCGGCGATGAGCCTGGCCGTCCTTGCCGCTTCCCCCGAAGTCAAGTCGGCGTTGCAGGACGCGGAGGCCCGCCGCGAACAGTTCATCGAGGAGTGGATTCACATCGCTGAGATCCCCGCTCCCTCCGGGGACGAAGGCCGCCGGGCCGACTACCTCGAGTCGCGATTTCGGCAGCTCGGCCTCGAGGGAGTGACGAGGGATCACGCGGGCAACGTCGTCGGGGTGCTGCGCGGACGGGACCCCTCCCTGCGGAAGGTGGCGCTGGTCGCCCACCTCGACACCGTCGCAGGCAAGCAAACCGATCACTCAGTCAAAAGGCTCGAGGGGCGCCGCCTCCAGGGTCCCGGCGTGCGCGACAACTCCTCGGGGCTGGCGGGCATGCTGGCGGCGCTCGACCTCATGGCGCGCCACGGCCTGGCTCCAGAGGCCGGCACGTACATCGTGGCTTCGGTGCGCGAAGAGGTGGGGCTGAAGGGGGCCCAGGCGTTCGTCGAGGAGCACGGCCAAGAGCTGGGCGCCTTCATTGCGCTGGATGGCTCTCTCGGACAGGTTTCGTACGGCGCGACCGGCATCGTCTGGCTGAAGCTGCACTTCAAGTCTCGTGGATCGCACACGCTCAAGGCCCATGAGATGCCAAGCCCGATCCTCGCGGCCGCCCGCGCCATCGAGCGCATCTCGGCCGTCCCGCTCAGAAGATCTCCCGAGGAGATGGAAAGCTGGCTCAACATCGGGATGCAGGGAGGCGGGGATGTGCCCAACGCCCAGGCGCGTGATGCCTGGTTCACCGTGGACCTGCGGTCAAACGACCCGGCTGGTCTGGAGGATCTGGAAAGGCAG
>JAWPNA010000339.1:0-3515 GCA_045402695.1 Acidobacteriota bacterium | reverse complement strand
TTCGCCAGAGAGCCACTTTCTGATCGTGTCCGCCTTCGTGCCGTACAAGAGGATTGACCTGGCCATCGAGGCCTGCCGTCGTACGGGCGCCCGGCTCCGAATCGTCGGCGACGGTCCCGATCGAGGCAAGCTCGAGCAGATCGCAGGGTCCGACGTGGCGTTTCTTGGCCGACTCACCGACGAGGAGGTCCGCGACGAGTACCGCCGCGCCCTCGCCGTGATCTTGCCGGGCGAGGAGGACTTCGGCATCGTGCCGGTCGAGGCGCAAGCGTGCGGCCGCCCGGTGGTGGCGTTCGGTCGTGGCGGGGTGCTCGAAACGGTGACAGACGGCGAGACGGGCGTGCTGTTTGCGGAGACGACCGTGGAGTCGCTGGCCGCTGCCCTCGTGCGCATCGCCACGATGCCCTTCGACGCCGGGCGCATGCGGGCGCACGCCGAGCAGTTCTCGCGGGATCGTCACCGGCACGCGATGCAGGCCATCATCAACGAGACGATGGCGGCGCCGGCGGGGGCGCAGTGGTAAGACGTCACAACCGCCTGCTCGTTGCTCTCTACGTCATCAGCGACGCCGTCCTGTCTATGTGGGCTTTCATCCTGGCCTACGGCATCCGCTTCGAGAGCGGTCTGATTCCGGTCACGCGGGGGTATCCACCGCTCGAGCAGTATCTGAAACTGCTGCCGTTCGTGGCGGTCCTGACGCCGTTCGCCTTCTGGCTGCAGGGCGTGTACCGGCTGCGCCGCGGTCGCTCGCGCGTGGACGACTTCTTCGCCGTGCTCATCGGGAGCATCCTCGCCGTCGTGTTCGGTGTCGTCTCGACGCTGTATGTAGGCGCGTACTACGCCTCGGAGACCGCCAGGGCGCAGGGTGCCTACCAGGTCTCCCAGATCGTCTGGGCCCTCTTTCTCGTCCTCAATCTGATGTTCACCTACGCGTCCCGCGCGACGGTGCGTGAACTGCTCGAGCGGCGCTGGCGCGCCGGAATCGGGTTGAAACGGATTCTCATCGCAGGCGCGGGGGATCTGGGCCGCATGGTCGCGGACCGCATGCTCCAGCATCGCGAGCTTGGTTATCAAGTCATCGGGTTCCTCGACGATCGAGCCGTCGGCGACCACATCGGCTACCGGGGCCTGCCGCTGCTCGGCACGCTGTCCGAGGTGGCCGAGATCGCTCAGCGGGAGCGCGTAGACCATCTCTACGTGACACTCCCCCTCGAGGAGCATGACAAGCTGCTCGATCTCATGGAGATGACGAGCCGCGAGTTCATCGACGTCAAGGTCGTGCCGGACATCCTGCAGTTCATCGCTCTCCGCGCCCGCCTGGAAGATCTGGACGGTCTGCCCGTCATCAATATCAACGAAGTCCCCCTTCAGGGATTCAACACCTGGCTGAAGCGCGGCCTCGACGTGGCCTTGTCGGCGGTGGCCATGATGGTACTCACGATTCCATTCGCCCTGATCGCCGCGCTGGTGAAGTGGACGTCGCCCGGTCCAATCTTCTATCAACAGGAGCGCATGGGGCTCGACGGGAAGGCCTTCACCGTCTACAAATTTCGATCGATGAATCAGGATGCAGAGGACGTCACCGGCCCGGTGTGGGCGCGCGACAACGACCCGCGGACCACGCCAATCGGCCGGTGGCTCCGGCGGATGGATCTCGACGAGCTGCCCCAGTTCTGGAACGTCCTGAAGGGCGACATGTCCATCGTCGGTCCACGCCCGGAACGGCCGTTTTTTGTCGAGCAGTTCAAGCACCGCATCCCGCAGTACATGCTGCGCCACAAGGTGAAGGCGGGTATCCCCGGCTGGGCGCAGAGCAATGGCTGGCGCGGCAATACGTCACTCGAGAAGCGCATCGAGTACGACCTGTACTACATCGAGAACTGGTCGGTCACGCTGGACCTGAAGATCATGTGGCTCACAGTGGTGCGCCACGTGTTCCAGCGCGGCGTCGCCTACTGACTCTAGCCGGTAGCTGGTAGCTGGTAGCCGGTAGCCCAAAGCCAGTCGCCTTTATGAACAGGTTCATCCATTGCCCCGAACAGTCGTAACCGGCGCCGCCGGCTTCATCGGTTCGCATCTCTGCGACGCGCTGCTCGAGCGTGGCCACTCGGTCGTCGGGATCGACAATCTGCTGACCGGCGACATGGCCAACGTCTCGCACTTGCGCGATCGCGACTATCAGTTCATTCGCCACGACGTGACGCAGTACATCGATGTGGACGGCGAGGTGGACTGCGTGTTGCACTGGGCGAGCCCGGCCAGCCCGATCGACTACCTCGAGCTACCCATTCAGACGCTGAAGGTCGGATCGCTCGGCACGCACAACGCGCTGGGCCTGGCGAAAGCCAAACACGCGCGGTTCGTGCTCGCCTCGACGTCCGAGATCTACGGCGATCCGCTGGAGCATCCGCAGCGGGAGACCTACTGGGGAAACGTCAATCCGATCGGCCCACGCGGCGTCTATGACGAGGCCAAGCGCTTCGCGGAAGCCCTCACGCTCGCCTACCACCGGTTCCACGCCGTCGATACGAGGATCGTGCGGATCTTCAACACCTACGGTCCGCGAATGCGGCTGCGCGACGGCCGGGCTGTTCCGGCGTTCATGTCGCAGGCCCTGCGCCACGAGGACGTCACGGTCTTTGGTGACGGTACCCAGACGAGGAGCTTCTGCTACGTCACCGACCTGGTGGACGGCATCCTGAGATTGATGGACTCGGACACCAACGATCCGGTGAACATCGGCAACCCGCACGAGGTCACCATCGAGCAGATCGCACGGACCATCATCGCGCTCGTCGGATCGACCAGCGCGGTCGTCTACCGGCCGCTGCCGGTCGACGACCCGAAGCAACGCCAGCCCGACATCACGCGCGCACGTACGCTGCTCGGCTGGGAACCCAGGGTCGGTCTCGAGGAAGGGCTCCTGAAGACGGTGGATTACTTCAAGATGAAGCTGGGGGCTGAGGCTCGTTGATCAGCCGTCGAAGGCGCACGAAGTAGTCGCCGCTCGAGATCAGCGTCAGGGCCAGCGAGAGCCAGACCGCCAGATCGACCACGAGCGAGGTCTCGCCGCGGTAGTTGAAGTACATGACGGCCACGCTCGTCAGAATGAACGCGGCCGTGGTCATCTTCCCCCACATCGACGGCCGGAACGTCCGCGGGCCCATCGCTAGATTGACAATGGCCACGACCCCCACGATGACCACGTCTCGGCTGATGACGAGCACGGTCAGCCACAAGGGCAGGTGGTTGGTCAGGGGAATGCTGGGGAGTGTGAGCACGATGAACGTGGTGACGAGCAGGAGCTTGTCGGCCATCGGATCGAGCCAGGCCCCAAGGCTCGTGCGCTGGCCGGCGCGGCGCGCGATCACGCCGTCGAGTGCATCGGTGATTCCCGCCGTGATGAAGGCGAGCAGCGCCGCTCCGAGATGGCCGTACACCACCAGCAACACGAACGCCGGGATCAGCATGATCCGGAGAATCGTCAGCTGGTGGTGTACGGCCATCTCGGAGCG
>JAWPNA010000343.1:0-2915 GCA_045402695.1 Acidobacteriota bacterium | reverse complement strand
AGGCCGCCAGCTCAGGGAGCGCGGTATCACCGGCATCCTTCTGGACGCCCCACAGAATCCTGTTCTGCTCTGCGTCCAGCAGGCTGAGGCTGACATGCACTGCATTGGCGTCACGAGTCAGTGCTCCGGTCAACAGCCTCCCGGCACCGACCTTGAGTGCTCCACGGCCGCGCGCCTGCGCCCCACCGTCACCCACCTCGGCCGCTTCAGGCACGGGCAGCACCTTGAGCTGCCTGGCCAGAGCCAGGTTCACGGCGATCGCCTCCGCGAAAGCCTGGCCGACATAATCGCCGCCCACGGCCTGCCCTCTCATCTCCATGGGGAGGATGAGGATTGTATCCGCATTCGCGGTCGGAGCACTCCTCAACACAAGGACCCACACGCCTCCAACAAGGCCGCAGAGGATAAGCACAAAGGCTGCGCCCCACAATAGCAATCGGTGGTGTCTCGCCGGCGTCATCGTCCCCTGAAGGGCTTCGTATTGCGGCGATGACCCAGACTCCAGGTCCCGGCCCATCCGCCTGAGGTCCACCACGAGATCCTGGCAGCTCTGGTAGCGATCTCTGGGGTTCTTCTCCAGGCACTTGCCCAGGATCTCCTCGAGCCGGGCAGGCACCTCCGCGTTGGACCGAGAGGCAGGCGCGGCCGACTTGTGAAGGATCGCCGCCAGCGTCTCGATCTGGTTGTGACCGTGAAACGGGACTCGTCCTGTCACCATCTCGTACAGCGTCACACCGAAAGAGAAGATGTCGGAGCGGGCGTCAGCGGCTTCGCCTCGTACCTGCTGCGGGGACATGTAGGCGGCAGTGCCGAGGATCCTCCCTTCGCGCGTCATCTCTTCAGTGCGGGTCTCCTGCTGGCTCAACTGCGAGCGAAGGGCCTCTTGCTGTTGCTCGACGAGCTTGGCCAGCCCGAAGTCGAGGATTTTGGGGTGGCCGTCGACTCCGATGATGACGTTGTCGGGCTTGAGGTCCCGGTGGACGATGTGGGCCTGGTGGGCCCGGGCAAGGCCTTCGGCGATCTCGGTGGCGATGCGCAGAGCCTCCGGGATCGGGATCGGGTGGCCGCCGATGACGGAGCGCAGCGTCCTGCCTTCGACCAGCTCCATGGAGATGAACGTGATCCCATCGACCTCGTCAATCTCGGGGATGGTGGCGATGTTCGGGTGGGTGACAGCGGCGGCGGTGCGCGCCTCGCGCAGGAACCGGCGCCGCCGCTCGGGATCGGCTGTCAGCTCGGCCGGGAGGACCTTGATGGCAATGTGCCGGCCGAGCGTTGTGTCGAGGGCCTTCCATACAACACCCATGCCGCCCTCGCCGATCTTCTGGACGAGGCGGTAGTGGGACAGCGTCTGGCCTCGCTCCGGGGTCAAAATAGACACCCTCTCGGCTGAGTTCGCAACCTGGATAGGCCGGCGTTGCTCTCTCGATGCGACTGGGTCTGAGGATACCACGGCGATGCCGTCGTAGAACGACCGTCTGAGCCGACAGCCGAGACTGGCGACGGCGGGGGGCGGGCGTCACTTTTTCCCCAGGTCCGCGGTCCAGTTCACGACGAGCGTCAGCGGGGAGGGGTGCTCCTCGTAGACGTCGGTGTTGACGAGGAACCGCTTCCCGTCGGGGGAGACCCGGTAGATCGTCCCCTGCCGCTGCGAGCGGGTCACGAACAGCGGTGTTGCGGCGCCCACCTCGAATGTCGATCCCCGCTGGCCGACCTCCACCGCGGTGATTCTGTCGTCCTCGGCCAGGTAGTAGATCTCTCGCCCGTCCTGCCGCCAGCGCGGCCTGCTCCCTCCGGCCGTGGAGATCCGCCACTTGCCGCCGGGCCCGGGAAACGGCGCCACGTAGACTTCCTCGCGCCCCGACTCATTGGAGGCGTATGCGATCCAACGGCCGTCGGGCGAGAACTGCGGCTCCTCCTCAAGGAATTCGGTCTGAAGGAAAGGGATCGGCTTGTGGTCGCCGAAGAACGGAAGGACCCAGATATCGGACCCGGTGCCCGGGACGCCGAAGCTGTAGAAGGCCACGTAGCGGCCGTCGGAGGACCAACTTTCGGCGAACAGGTCGTGGCCGGTCTGGAGGAGCAGCTCCTCGTCCGCCGATCGGGCGTGCGACTTGATGTACAAGCCGAAGCTGCCCTTTCGGATGGAGGAGAAGACGACCCGGGAGCCGTCCGGCGACCACACGGGCGCGCGGTCAAACATGTTCTCGGAGGTAAACCGCGTCCGCAGGCCGCGAGCCACCTCGTAGATCCACAGGTCGTCGGCGAGGCCTATCGGAGGATCCCCCACGTTGACTGCGACGTTCTTGAGATCAGGGGAGATGTTGAAGTCGTGGTAGACCGCCATGTCACCGAGGATGCCTGTCTGCCTGCCGCTGCGAGCGAACCAGGTCAGTTGCGAGCCGGTCTGGGGACTGCCTGTCTGGTAGACCAGAACGCCCTTCTCCGAGGCCGAGAAGACGCCATTGAAGAGTTGCGCGTCCAAGACCGGCTCGGCGACGGGAATTGCCTCGCGGCCCAGCTTCAGGTCGTCGGCATTGAACGGCTGCGCCACCAGGGTCGTCTCCCGCATGAAGAACAGGTGCCCCGAGGCATACACGGCCTTCGATTGGGTTCGAAGGATGACCCTGGCGTCGCCACCGTCCAATGAGCCCGTCTTGATCGAGTTGGCCTCGACGTCACCTGGACTGCGCGAAAAGAAGATGAACTTGCGCCCGCCGGGAAGGAACTGGGGCCACCGATGGGTCCTCTCGCGGTGCGCCACGTCGGGCCTCGTCACCTCGAGGGGGACGCCACCGGTCGCCGGCACGCGGAACAGGCCAGACACCCCATGCGGCGCGAAGAGGATCACCCCCTCGGGACTCCACGTGCCTCCTCTTCCGTTGCTGGCGTCGCAGAGGCTCAGCGCAGGCCCG
>JAWPNA010000298.1:0-12506 GCA_045402695.1 Acidobacteriota bacterium | reverse complement strand
GAAGCACATGGCCGTAACGCGCCACGTCCAGCGAGCCCGAACCGCTGACGGCATCCGCGCTTTCCAGCATGTAACCGAACGCCCGTTTGGCCAGTTCCGTGGGCGTGAGACGCGTGGTCTCGGTCGCGAAGGAGACCTTTGCCGGCGGCGTTGGGCGTAACCCGAGCGGGGGGTGCATCGGATTGATGTCCGGGACAGGTATGAGCAGGGGGATCTTGCGTGTCACCGGGTCGAAGGTGAACATGATCACTTGCTTCTTCGCCAGGCCGTCCAGGCTGAAACTCAGGGACTCGACGTTGGTATCCCAGTCGGAATTCACGCTCAAGGCGGGCTGGAGTACCGGGATTCGGATATCGGGGCCGAAGTAGGCAATGCTCTGAAGCGGCAGCGGTCCCGGTTCGACGAAAAAGACGTATCCGCTCTGTGCTGCGAGCCCCTTGATGTAAGCGCGGTCGGTGCCGTCCTGTGTATCGAAACGGCTGGTGGGGCTGTCTACGGATAGCACCGGCGGAGGCACCACCACCGGCGCTATCCCAAACGCGGCGTACTTGGAGAGGATCAGGTTGATTCGTGCCACCTCCGGCGTCGCCATGAAGGGCACACGCCACTCAACCACATCCATGAGGATGCTCAGGTCCTCCCCAGTGAGCGTGAGCGTGGATTGGCCGGGTTGGTTGCCGGGCTGCATCTCCTGCCGCGTCACCACACCGTCCATCAGGACATGGGGAATGCCTTTGAAGGTGACGATGATAACAACCCGAGTGATCATGGGATCGAAAAACCCAAGGGGCAGCAGCGCGAGCTGTAACGGCGATGTCTTGCCCATGCTGAACGTGATCTGAAAACCGCTGCGGTCTCGCGAGCTGTTCACCTCGACGCGCTGCAGCGCCTCCATCACCGGCAGCGGCGCAGGCACAGGCACCGGCAAGGGGCCGATCAGAAGGGTGAGGTGCGCAGCATCAAACAATGGGTGCTCCCGGTATGCCCTCGGGCAGGGTGATTCTCAGGCGGCGGCCGATTTCTTCCGTCAACTCATCCGGGCGCATGGCACGATTCGCGTCGCACACTCGCCAGAACTGCTCCGGGTCCGCAAGATAGCGGGCGGCAACGTTGTCCAGCCGGTCGCCATCGACGACCACGTGTTCCTGCAGCAGCGCGAAACGCTCGGGCTGCGGCACGAAGCGCCTCTTGAGATATACGATTTCGGTTCCGTTTGGCCGAACGAGCTTCGTGGTCTCGATGCTCTGGTAACGGCTGTTGGCCGGGAACAACATGGTCAACTCCTTGTTAGAGTTTCAATGCGACTCCCACGTTCTGGACGCTGTTGAACAGATTGGTCGTGGCCAGTACTTCCTTGGTGATCTGATGCACCATGAATAGCGCGTTGCCAGGTGATAGGAGCTTGAGATCGTTGTAGCTCAGCACCGCGAGCGATAGCTCCACCTTCGCGCGCGTCGGGTTGAGCAGCGTGTCGTAGGCCTCTTCCGTGATGGTCAGTCCGGTCAGCCGCACCGGCAACACGCGCGTCGGCCCCCACACGAACAGGATCATCGGCCCCTCCGCGGGGATCACCTCGATAGTGCCGATCGCGGCAAGGATGGTGTTGGCGATGACCAAGGCGCTCTTCGGATAGAGCATCATCTCCAGCGCCGCCAGCGTTGGGGTGATGCCGGATGCGACCGCGAGTACGTTGGCCTCCTCCAACTGGTCGGTCGCATCGATCTCCACCGACAAGGTGATCGTCTCCTTCGGCGGACCGGCAAGACGGAACGCCTCGCCCCTCTCGCCGTCGCCGCTCGCCGTGCGCGGCTCCAGCCGCCGCGTCATGGTGTCCGGGTTGTACTGGAACACCACCACGCTGGCGAGCGGGTTGAAGATGTCGACGCCGATGAGGGCGCCTTTCAGGAGGCGCGGGGAGTTGAGGAAGCTGGTCATTGCTGCTCCAAGAAGCGCGTTGCAGGGAGGTTCACGAAACGCTCCTGGTACCGCGCTGCGGGCATGACTTGGAACCCACGTACACGGACAAGCTCCAGCTGCCCTTCGGTACCCTTGCGGGTAGCCAGCGCCATGCCCCGCCCAACGTAGACGCGTTCGACAAGGTCGCAGCCTTCGAGGTATGTGGGGCGCTGAAGCTTGGCCGCCAACGGGACTGGACCCATGAGGTCCGGAGAGCTCAGTTCATCCAGGAGCTGAGTGAAGGACGGACCGGTAGACAAGCCGTAGATCTCGACCAAGCAGATCCGCCCTTGTTCGTCGCGAAAGAGCCAGACCTCGCTGTGGCAAGGCTGGAAACGAAATACCTCGAACGCGAGCCGGGTTTGAGAGAAAGGCAACCAGCCGCTTTGCCCTGTGGGCCGCAAGCAAGCTGGAGGGCTGTCCGCGGGAAACGGGTCCAGCCCGTGCCACGCCAAGAAGTGCCCCGTGGCCAGCGCCTCGATTTCCGTTCCCATGTTGATGTTCGTGGTGCCCATGTTCAGGCTGGTCCTCCGCCGGTCAGAATTCAAAGGACGCCCCAACGCCTGCCGCGAGGCGCATGGTGCGTTCGCTTACCGGGCCACCCGCGACCGGGATCAGCAGGAACGCGCCGGCCCCCACACGGGCGATGCCGATGCGAACGCCGGCCTCCACGCCCGGCAAGAGATCTAAGCGCACGGAGCTCGCAAACGGCTGGGTGACGGATGTGCTGGTGGCCACGTCCAAGCCGGCCCGAACATACACTTGTGGCCAGGAGTACTGGAGGGCAAGCGTTCCGCCCAACCCGAGCCGGTCCCCTTGCGTGAGGTAATTGAGCGTGCCGCCGATTTGGAGCTGGAACGGGGCATCGCGGCCCAGCAGGACCCGCCCGTAGTTGACGCGGAAGTAGCCCTGGCCGTTGTCGGTGAGCAGTGCGGCCGCACCGACCGTGTTCGCGGAATAACGCCGCCTCGCCGCCTCGCTTTGGTTCCACCCGCCCAATCCCAGGTACTCGATGCGTCCGAGAAAGAAAGCCACCCTCAGGTTCTCCTCGTTGCCGCCTAGGATGTCGCGGATGCGGGTCACGCCCTCTACGTAGCGTTCATAGCCCCGCGCATCCGGTGGGCGAAGGAAGGGCGCGGCCACTCCTTCGACCGAAGCACGGAAGGCGGCATCACGCGCGGCGTGCTCCGTGAGCGATTCATAGACCGGCAACGTGAAATACTGGGCGAACCCTTCCACCGCGATGCCGGACTCTTCGAGTGCCCGTGCGGCGGTCTGGAAGTCTTCGTGAGCGACGGCGTGCAACATCTCATGGATGGTGGTGGCAAGGGTTTGCCAGCGGCCACGACGGCGCGTGGCGCCGGGGGCCTCTCCGGCGTGCAGCGGGGCAACGTGCCGTTGGATGTAGGCCTCCCCACCGCCCTCGTATCCCGGGTGATACAAGATGATCGTTCGCAAGTCGGCGGTGCGGAGGGCGAAGATGTGATCCCTAACGCCGTCGAACAGCGCTTGATCGCGGGCCGCCGTTCCTCCAGACACCACGTGATACTGCGGCAGCAGGTCGCCCCCCTGCTGGCGCATTTGGGACGCCACCCAGTCGCGGGCCGTGTCATCGGTTTGCGCGGTCAAGGCGGTGGGCACCTCGTGAAGATGCGCGCTCAGATGGTATGCGGCGCGAGCCGCGTGCTCGGCGGGAGAGTGAACCGCGGCGCGAAGGTAAGTACCATAGAAGGTGTTCACCTCCGGCTGTGCAATATCCGCCAAAGCGGTCAGTTCGGGCACATTCAGCACGACGCTGGATGCCCGGCGTGCCTGGGCCGGCGGCAAGGCGCGATTGATGTAGTCGTTCAGCCGGTCGGTCATGTCGGTCTGGAACCCACCCGGATCGGTGACCGCGTCGATCGATCTGCCGGCGGCAACCGCCTGCTGCTGTTGCGGGTTTACGATCTCCTGGATCGCAGTTCGCTCGCCGGTCGTGGGGTAGGTTGCGGCGCGGGTCTGATCGTCAACCGGGGTGCGCCAGAGCCTAGAAGCGGCAGACAGATCCATGCGGGTAAGCGGGACACCGAAGTGTCCGGGGTGGTCTCCCAACCCACCCGCCTGCCGGGCCTCCAACTCGCGTTCTTCACGGGTCGCGGCTACCGCCATTGGCGAGGTGCGGGCGAGCTCCGTTCCCTGGGCCACATGGGCCAGCTCATGCGTTAGCAAGCGAAGGCCCCCTGCACTTCCCGGGGCGTACTGCCCAACTCCGAATACGATGTTCGAGCCGACGGTATAGGCCCGCGCGCTCACCGCACGCGCAGACTGTGCCGCAATTGAATCCGCATGGACTCGCACCTGACTGAAGTCGTGACCAAACCGTGGCTCGAAAAACGCCAGGGTAGCCGGGTCGAGCGGCCGGCCGGGTGAGCGCAAGACCTCATGAACAATGGCAGGGATTTCAATGTGTTCGGTACTAGCCGAAGAAGCGTGCAACGCTGAGCGCTGCAGCAATTGCCTGTTCTTGCCGCACTCGACGCATTCACCGCCCATCGTCGCGTGACTCCCGCAGACGCAGTTGCGATAGAGTAAGGCCTCGGGAATACGGTTGACCGAAGGCTTAACCGAGTACGGCGCCGATTTGGCTTGCTTTTCCATCTGCATGCTCATGAATTCAATATTCCGCATTCATGGACGTATTGACCCTGCCCTCTTTGGCCCTACTCACGAACACCCACCCATGGCCTGCCGTGCCAGCGCACTCTCACCGGCGGGCTGCGTCGGCCCAGCAGCTCGATCGCCATCTCGTGTTCACCGTCGGTCGGTGCGCCAGGAAAGTCGGGCAGCGCAAAGCGATGCGTACCGGAATGGCCGGGCGGCAGCAGGTAGCGGCCGTCCCAGGCTCGGCCAGCGATGCTGGCCCAGGCGATACCGTCGGCCCAGCATCGGGCTTGCTGCACGCCTTGCGCCATGTCCAGCGGCGCCGGGCCGTCGTTGACCAACTCGGCGATCACCGCAACGTCCTCACGCAGTGGCAGCAACAGCGGCAGCCAGGTTGCGTGAAGCCCGCCAGCATCGGCCACCGTCATCGGCGCCTCCACCGTCCAGTCATTGAGTTGCCAACGGTGGCGCGTGGCGTCTGCGGGACGGCGCGTCTCGTCGCTCAGCGGCAACTGCACCGGCCCGTCGAACACGCGCCCCTGCGCCAGGCGGAAGGCTTCGTCCCGGCGTGACAGCACGCGGTCGGGGGCTGCGAGAAACTCCAGCGTCGACGCGGCGACCACCAGCGGCTCAGACGGCGCCAACTTGAGCACCGCGCGCGTGGAGGCCAGCGCCGCGCGTGGACCAACATACGGCAGCAGGGCCATCAGCAGCGACGGCGTGTCGAGCAAGGCCGGGGCCATCATGCGCGCCCTCCAGTGTCGTCCCCCTGCGGCAGGCCGGCCGCGCGGGCGATCACGGGACCGTCGTTGCGGCCATCCTCGCAATGGGTGTCGCGCTTGGCGGCACGGTCGCACTCCAGCAGGCGCTCGCGAAGGCGGCGCAGGCACAACAAGTACTCGATACCGGAGCCCACGCCGCCCCAGCCGAAGGGCTCGATCAGCGCCTTGGCGGTGCACTCAATCGCGCCCTGCTTGGCCTCCTCGATGCACGCGTCCACACGCCGCGTCAACTCGTCGCGGTCGCACGGCAACTCGTCCGAGGGCGTCGGCGTGGGCGGCGGCACAGGAGTCGGCGTGGGCTCAGGTGTCGGCGTGGGTGTCGGAGGCGGCGCGCAGTTCAGGTGGTGGAAGGTGTGCGTCGCGTGACCGCTACCGGCATCGCTGCGCAAGCCGCCGGAATTCACGTCTGCACCCTGCTTGGTCACGTTGAGCCGCCAGCAGTCTGGATCTTCGTTATCGCGCTCGACGGTGCGCTCGATCTCGAACCCCGAACGCGTCGACGCCACCCAGCCGCCATCGGCGCGCATGTCGCGGATGCGGAACAGCTGTTTCAGGCGGCTGTAGCCGGCGCCCCGCCGCGTCCGCTCGTGAGGCGTGCCATGCTGGTCGAAGGTGGGATGCAGGTCGCCGGTGACGATGTCGTCTGGATCGTTGGTCTCGCCCGTGCCCATGCCGCGTAGGGCACCCCGTTCCTCGACCACCTCCACCAGCTCTACGTACCGGCATTCGTCCAGGTCGCGGTATGCGCCGCTGTCCGACACCCAGTCCATGCGAGCGTAGAACGCGAGGCCGATGGGTGTGCGGTCGGCGCCGTCCAAGCCCACCGTCCAGTTCTCCATGATGGACGACACCGCGAAACGGTTGCTCGTACCCACCAGGTCGTCGCCCCACCAGGCGCCCAGCTGCAGGAAGGGGCTGAACACGAAACCGCCGGAGGTCATCTCGATGCCGAGTACTTCAAGCGCGGTGGTGTTCTGGATCCGGATCGCGGAGGCGCCATTGATCGATGCGCGGCCGGCGCGTGGGATCATGCCGTCGACATCGATCGTGATCGGCGACCCCGCAGGCGGCGGATGGACCACGACCGCGGTCAGCGGCACCGCGTCGCGCAGGCCGATGCGGTCGGGCAGGCCGCGAGGCGTGTTGGCAGCGCGCACGTCAGGAACGAACATCACATGCGGCCGCCGCGGGTCGTCGCCGGGCGTCTGCGGCGGCTTGGGCGTCTGCGGCGGCAGCGGCGGCACGCAAAGCTCCGGCGCGAGCGCGCAGGCGATGGCCGCACACACTTCGGGCGCCACGAGACATGCCAACGGCACCAGGAATGGCGTGACGCCCAGGCCGCACATCAGCGGGTACTCATCGCACAAGCTGCGTTCATCGGGCCTGGGGGGCTGCGTGGGGATGGGCGTTGGCGTTGGCGTGGGCGTCGGCGTTGGCGTGGGCGTGGGCGTAGGTGATGGCGTCGGCACCGGCATTGGCCGCAGTGACGAGAAGCGCAGGTCCACGCGACGGTTGCGGGTGCGCCCGCTCACCGTCTCGTTTCTGGCGACCGGGTTGGTCTCGCCATACGCCGACACCGAGACGCGCTGGCTAACCATCCGCTGCATCAGCGCCTGCACCTTGGCCGCGCGGCGGCTCGACAACAGCAGGTTATGCCGCTCGTCGCCGGTCGAGTCGGCGAAGCCGATTACCCGCACGACCGTAGCTGCGGTGGCCCGCGCACGCAGGAAGCGGCCCAGCTCCAGTAGGACAGCGCGGTGCTCCGGCTTGGGCGCGTCGCCGTCTATGGCATAGTTGTAGAGGCTGAGCGTAAGCGGCTCGGGCTGGCCGGCTACCTCGCCCGGGCTGCTGTGCGAGAGGGCAATCTCCTCGGCCCGCGTCATCGGCGGCTCCGCGCTGGCTTCAGCATCGTCCTCCGGCTGCCGGAGCAACGTCCTGGACGTGGTCGCCGCCGCAGCCCCGTTATCCGCCGACGGCACGGTCTGCTGCACAACGTGGACCAGCTCGTGCGCCAGCAGGCGGCGTCCCTCGGCAGTCTCGGGCGCGAAGCGCCCGCGTGCGAAGACCATGTCGCGGCCCACCGTGTAAGCCTGGGCATGTACGTCGCGGGCCGAAGCGGCCGCAACGCCGCCAGCATGCACACGCACTCGGGAAAAGTCACAGCCAAAGCGCTCCTCCATGTCCCGCCGCAGCGCCGGCTCTAGCGCACTCGCAGCCCTGGATAGGGCTCGTTCTACACTCGCCGGCGCATCAGCCACCGAGACCGTGGTTTGCCCCGTGAAGCGCTGGATGCGCGGTGGCGTGCCACTAACGGCCGAATGCGCGGGCATTGTCATCACCTGATCGGCGACCCGATCCGCTTCCAACTCCAGCGGGTCATTGCTTGCGCCGACCATGACCTTGCGCTGCAACCGTGTCTTCTGCTTGCTGCATTCCGTGCATTCCCCACCGCCGGCGGTATGGGTGCCGCAGGCGCACTTGCGCTGCAGCACCCCCCGGCTTGCGGGCGTGAGGGTCGGCTGGGCCGTAGCCACACTGGATGAAATGGTCTGAGACACGGTGTTAGTCCTTGCCCTTTTCAACGACTGATCTTCAACCCCCAACGATTGAGCTTGCCCAGATCCACCGCTTCCAGGTCCGCCACCCGCAGTTTCCAGGCACCCTGCAACGATTGGCCGCGCAGGCTTTGCAGCGCTGGTGTGTCGGCAAACCGGAAGCTGCGCAAAAGGTTGTCCTGGGAGCCACCGCCGCGGCCATGGAGCACGACCTGGGTAGCGGCGGGCGACACGAGCATGACCGTCAGATCGCCGATATAGGTATGGGTGATGTCCACGGACACCTCCAGATCCTGAATCTGTCCGCTCTCCGCGACGGTCAAGGTGCGTTCGATACCGGCCGGGTTGTTGTCGGGAATCTGTGTGCCCGGCGTTTCCTGGACTTCAATCATCGCGGCGGCTCGCGTCTCGATTTCGAGCTCCCAGCGATTCAGCGTGCCGCGATCGACCGCGGCAAGGTCCTGCACCCACAGCAGCCAGTCACCCTTGATCGACTCTCCGGCGAGGCCTGACAGACCGGGCGTGGACGCAGCGTCGTAGCTGCCCCGGATGTTGTCCGCCGATCCGCCGTTTCGGCCATGCAGCACGATTTGCTTCCCCGACGCGGCGATCAGGGTGAGGCGCAGGTCGCCGATGAAGGTGTGGCTGATGTCCACGTTGACCTTGATTGACGCCAGGCTGCCGGCTTCGTCGATGCGAATGGTGTTTCGTACGCCGGCAGAATCATTGTCGGGAATGGGGAGCTCCGGGGTTGAGGATTTGCGCACGGTTTGCCCCGGTGCGCCTTGTAACCGGCGCCTTGCCTCGGTCACCGCTTTCAAGGCGTTTACCCGCCCGAAGCCGAACCACTGAGAGTGCCCGTTCGCGTCGTAGGTGCCGAACTGTTTGCCCAGTTGAGGATCGGCGTTGTTGTCCACGATTTTGTCAGCGGTCGACTGCAGGATGTCCCGCACTTCTGCCGCCGAGAGGTTGGGATTCGCGGAGAGCACTAGGGCCGCGACCCCGGCTACCGTCGGGCACGCGCTCGAGGTCCCACCGAAGTCCCGCGTGTAATCCGTGCTGGAGTAACCGCTTGGTCCGACCCGATCCGTTGTGACAATACCGCGGCCGTTTACGGCGGCCGTGACGCGTGGGTAGGTGTGTGGACCCACATTGTTGCTGGGCGCGCACACCGCGATTTCCGGCCCCCAGTTGCTGTATGCCGATTTGGTCGCCAGGCTGCTGGATGCCGCCACTGCGATGACGTCCTCGTGTGCGGCGAAGCCCGCGCGCCATTGGGTTGGTCCGTTCGGCTGGTTGTTTGGCCACCCGGTCTCATTGACCGTGCCGTTTACGGGACGGTTCTCGTTGCCTGACGCGAAGACCACTACACAGCCTTTCCCGCCGCGCCCGACAGTGGCTGCCCGATGCAGGGCAGTGCGCATGCGCAGGGTCAGACTGAAGTTGCGCGAATTCACACCCCAACTGCATGACATGACGCTGGCGCCATGGTCGATGACCCAGTCACACAGTTCCTCGATGGATGAATCATCGATGATACCGCTGGTGCGGATCGGCATCAGCGCGCAGCCAGGCGCAACACCAACCACCCCGGTACCGGTTTCCTCGGCCACAGCGACGCCGCAGCAGGCCGTGCCGTGGTTATCATCCTCCAATTCGGGCAGCGGTTCGAAATCCTGCCCGGCGAAATCCCGCGGTGCGACGATCTTCGCGGCCCCCTGGAAGTCGCTGTGATGGAGGTCGCAGGAATCATCGGCCACGGCCACGATCACCGAGCGTTCCCCGCGGCTGACGTCCCACGCATGCACCGCGTCGATGTGGCTGCTTGTTGCAACCCATGGACCGCCGGCATTGAAAAGATGCCATTGCTCGGGGAACAGCGTATCGCTGGGGGTGTAGTGGCTGCGGGAGGCGACCGCCACGTTCGGCTCACTCATCAGAACCTTGGTGTTCCCAGCGATCCGGTTGGCAATCTTGATCGGATTCTCGGTCGCCTGTGGCCCGACTCGGAAAACAAAGGCGCGGGTCACGCCGAGGATTTCCTTGACTAGAATCAGACCGAGATCGGTCGTGATCTTCTCGATTTCATCGTCGGAGATCTCCGGCTTGAATTGCACCGTGATCTGGTCGGTCAAGTACAGCTTGGCCTGGGGCTCATCCGCCGGGGCGTAAACGTGCGACGCGAACTCGACGTCTCTGCCGCGGCGCACTCGATCCATGACCGCATCGCGTTCTTCCGCGTCTATGGCGTACTCTTCGAGATTCTGCCGGCGTAGCCCGCGGCGGTGGGTGGCATGGTAGTCCGCCGCGACCTTCTCCTTCGAAACGCCGCGCTTCAGCCGCACGGTGAAGCGATCAGGCAGCTCCACGATAGCGATTCGCTCACCCGCACGCTGCAAGTAGAGGCCCAGATCTTCTTTGTTGTTCTCTTCAGTCATGGCTTTCCCCCTATCGATCGAGTCCGGTGATCGCGGTGTAGACTCCTGCGCCGATTTGAGCTCCCAGTACCTTCGCATCGGGCGATGATTTCATGTGAAACGCCGGCGCGAGAATCCGGGCCGGATTGCCTGCGCGCTGAAAATCAGTCGAAATTCCGCTTTCGCCAAGCAAGCGGCTCAGCTCCGCCTCCACGGCCGCCTGCAGCACGTGACGCTGATGGGGCGCGATGTCCAAGCCGTCAAGAACCAAACGGTCAATATGCAAATGGATGTTCATGCACTCTGCTCCACTGCTTTGACCAGACGGAAGTCGGCCTCGTTGATCGACCTATCCAGCTTCCGAAACTCATTGCGGGCAGCTTCAAGGAGGAGGGGCATCGTTACCGACCCGTTCGTCTGCGCCGCCAGGAACGCAGCATTGAGCGCAATGTTGTGGATGCTACCGCCGGTCAGGTTGAAACGGGCCAAACGGTCGTAATCCAAGGGCTCAGTCTTGGTCTCGGCGGGGAATACCCGCTCCCACATCCGCTTGCGCTCTACAGCGCCCGGGAACGGGAAGTTGACGATGAATCGCAGGCGCCGCATGAAGGCGGAATCCAACGCGCTCTTCATGTTAGTGGCGAGAATGGCCAGGCCGCGATAGGCCTCCATGCGCTGCAGCAGGTAGTTGATCTCGATGTTGGCGTAGCGGTCGTGGGAGTCTTTGACCTCGCTGCGCTTGCCGAAAATCGCGTCGGCCTCGTCGAAAAACAGGATGGCGCCGCCGTCCTCCGCGGCGTCGAATACCTGGCGCAGGTTCTTCTCGGTTTCGCCGATGTATTTGCTGACGACCGCCGAAAGGTCGATGCGGTAGAGATCGAGCGTGAGCGCATTGGCCAGGACCTCGGCCGCCATGGTCTTGCCGGTTCCGCTGTCGCCTGCGAACAACGCGCTGATGCCGAGGCCCCGGTTCATCCGGGCTCGGAAGCCCCAGTCGTCGTAGACGCGGGCGCGCACCCGCACCTGTGCGGCGACCTGGCGCAGGAGCCCGGCTTCCTGCTCGGGCAGGACGATGTCGTCCCAGGTGGCCTTTGCGTTCAGCTTCTCGGCCAAGCGATCCATACCGGGTCGGGTCTTGGCCAGGCATTGCTGCCACAATTTCTCGTCGAGCGGTTCGGGGGCTTCGCTCTGCCGGGCCTGCGCGACAATGGATGCAATGCCTTCCTGGTTGAGGTTGAACTGGCCTGCCAGTTGCGCAGGAATATCTCCGCTCTCCTCACCTAGCGCGGCTTCCCACATGGCCCGCTGCTCTGCCGGCATGGGCTTATCGACTTCGACGGCGAAACCGCGCTCGAACAAAGCCGCCGCGCCATCGCGAGAATCGACAAGAACGAGACCGCCGGTGCGTAGCACGAACCGCGTGAGCCGACTCAGGATGCCGTCGGCGCCTGCGATCTTGTCCAGGTCGTGCGCATCGATATACATGGCCAGGGGCAACAGCAGGCTGTCTCGTTGCCACAGCCGCGCCAGTGTCTCCAGTTCGCCCACATGGGCAGGCAATGCGTCGGCGGGCAGGCGGTAGAAGTGGATGCCCAAAGCGGAAGCGACGGCGCCGGCCACCTGGCGCTTGCTGTCGCGATCACGGCCAAGCAGAAGGACCGGCCCGACGGGTTTGTGCGCGGTGGTCAGTGTGCTCACGATGTGTCTGGTGGTCGCCTGCTGCGAGGCCGGCAACGTCTCGAATGCCACCTGGGGCAAGGGGCTCAGCAAGGGCGCGAGCCGGTCGTCGATGTAGTTGAGGCCCTTGACATAGCTGACGATGCGCTCGTCCGCTCGCAGCGCGCTTGTGGTCAGGGGCTGAGCTCCCGGCTGATTGACTTCCAAGAGCCGCCAATAGCGCAAAGGCCGCTCCGGCGAAAGCGCCTCCCAGGCGGGGTTGTCGAACAGCGTCATCGCGAGAGCGAAGGTCGGGGAGAACCGCCCTGGGTCGTCCTGGGCGCGTGCGCAGAGGGCCGCGACGCGGGTGTCGAGCTCCACGCCCAGGCACAGCAGCAGGATGTCGCGCTCAAACACCGATAGGCCCAGTCGGTGCGACAGCAGGAGCAGCGCGGGGGGCGGCTCTCCCCCGCTCGCGCTCGCAAGCGCGGCCCTCGCCG
>JAWPNA010000417.1:0-13753 GCA_045402695.1 Acidobacteriota bacterium | reverse complement strand
GTCTGGAGGATCTGGAAAGGCAGGTGGCGGAGATCGGGAGCCGCACCGCGAGCGAGGTGGGGGTTCAGTTCGACCTCGAGACGCTGCACCGGCTCGAAGGGGTGAAGCCGCTCGGCTCCCCGGAATCCGTCCTGGTCCGCTCCGCCCGCGACGTGCTGGCTTATCTCGGCTGGGCGCAGGTGCAGGTGACACCCCGCGGGACGGCGGACCACAACGTGGCGCTCGTGAGGAGAATCCCGGGGATTGCCATCGGTGTCACGACGGGCGACGGGGCCCACACTCCGGATGAGTACGCCGATACAGATCCGTTCGTGACGGGGGTGAAGCAGGTGGTGCTTCTCCTGCTGGCACCTCTCACGACGGCCGAAAGATGACTGGCATAGTCAGGATGGTCATGCCCCCCCCTTGTGCCGCCGGCAAGAAACCGCTTGACACCGCCAGAGCCGAAAGGGTATAACGCACCGGCCTCTGAGCTTCTCAGATTGGGGATGAGGTGCTAACTACCTGATTCTTGATGGGTTGAACAGAGCGGCTGGAAAAAGCGCGCTCGGTGCCTGTTTACAAGACATCGTCCGTATACGCTGACCAGCGCTGGGACCAAAGGTGCAGCCCCTTTCCCGACTCAACCGGGAGGAGAGCTCCCACGGGCGGCACGGAAGAAGGCGCCAAGGCTTCGGCGCTCGGATAACCCCCTGGCTCCTTTGAAACTCTCACCTCGCGAGGGGGCAGTTCTATAGGCCAGCCTTCCTGCCCTGGATATGGCGCAGGAGTTAAGCGATATACAGAGGTCCGATTGCGTCCAGGGGTTCATGCCTGGACCGAACGAAGGAGGTGAGGAAGAAACAACGCGCACGCCTCCCGCTGTCGCGGGACAACTCGAAGTGACATCAAATCAAGGCGGCACCGCCCCTGGGGGAAGCAAGTGAAAGGGGAGTTGTCGCCCCTGGCATAGCTGGACCGTATGTGGGCAAGGGTTGTGTGGGACAAAGCACGTCACGTCACACTGAAGGAGGACTCTGAGAAATGAAGAAACTAGGATACTTCCTGCTGAGCTTCGTGGCCGTGCTCTTTGTCGGCAGCGTCGCACAGGCCGCCATGGCGGACGACGACGAGGGCGGCGACAAGAAATTCAGCATCCATGGCGAGATTCGATTCCGCGGTGAGTGGTGGGACAACCTCACCGACTTCACCGATACGGACTCGGTGATTCAGAACGCCGAAGCCAACGACAGCTTCGACATCTTCCCGTACCGCGTCCGCCTGGCCGCCAAGGGGGACCTGGGCCACGATGTCTGGGTGTACGGCGAGTTCCAGGGGGCCGGAGTGGCCGGTGGCGGTGCCTTCGGCGAGACCGACCCGTTCTTCGGCGACGACACCGAGGTCATCAACAGCGGCGTCGAGCTGTACCAGGGATACGTCAAGATCAAGGACATCGGCAAGTCGGTCACCGACCTGACCTTCGGCCGCCAGGAGATCGTGTTCGATCGCGGCCTGCACTTCAGCGCCCTCGACTTCTACAACGGTATCTCCCACGACGGCGTGATGGCGGCGTGGGACTGGGACAACTTCTCCATCCACGGCTTCTGGGTGCAGAACTTCGAGTCGAACCTGTTCGCCACCGCCCTTGACGAGTTCAGCGACGCCGACGACAACACCTACGGCGCGCACTTCAAGCACATGATCGGCAAGGACCACGATCAGGACGTCGCCTACTACCTGTTCCTGCAGAGGCTGGATGACTTCGGACTCGACTCGTTCACCGATCCGAACTCGGGCGACAGCGTCCTGCACGGCGACAAGACGATGCTCTGGACGCTCGGTGGCCGCTGGGGCCGGATGGTCCAGGGAAAGAACGGCTGGAGCTGGAACGCCGAGTTCTCCTACCAGTTCGGCGACGTGCAGCCCTGCGCCGGGCTGACGACCATCGCCGGGTTCCTCTCCTCCTTCCCACCCAGTTGTCTGGAGGATCCTCTCGACCAGAAGGCGTGGGTGTTCGAGGGCTCGCTCGGCTACACCTGGCACAACGGGAAGACCGACCAGAAGTTCTGGGGCGGCACCACCTGGGCCACCGGTGACGACGATCCCGACGACGACAGCTCCGAGTCGTTCCAGCCGCTGTACACCGACTTCCACAACCGGCTGGGATACGCCGACCTGTTCGCAGTGACCAACATCCAGGCGTTCTACGTCGGCTACAAGGTCAACGTGGACGACAAGCACATCTTCGGCGCCACCTTGTATGACTTCTCGCAGGACGCGACCGAGGCGGGCACCTTCTCCCCGCTGACCTTCGGCTCGACCGGCAACGCGCTGGCCGACGCCTGTATCGACGGTGTCACCACCGACCTCAACGGCGACACCGTCGAGTGCGAGGAGGCGCTCGGCCAGGAGCTGGACCTGTACTACAACTACAACCTGACCGAGAACTTCTCGTTCGACACCGCCCTTTCCTGGTTCGAGCCGGGCGACGCGATCGAGGATCACTGGAGTAATTTCGGGACAGGATTCGCACCTAACGAGGATTTCAAGGGCGCCGGCTCCGACGCGGCATGGAGGCTGACGCTGCAGGCTCGAGCCCGCTTCTAGCCCGTTTGGTGGTCTGAACGTCTGAAGGAAGCTGAAGCCCCCGGGGAGCGATCCCCGGGGGCTTTTTTCATGTGATACGGCGGTTTACAGAGGATCGAGCTGGAGCTTGTACGACCCGTAGATGCCCCAGTCGGCCGCGTGGGTCAAGCGGAGGTAGAAAGCATCCGACCGGGGGGCCGTCCAGTCGATGAGCGACGAGCTGGAGGCCAGGACCGTCGATCCGTCGGTGTCGAGAATCTCCAGGAAGGTGTTGGCGTCACTCAAAAGGTTCGTGGTCTGGGCCCGCAGAGCCTGGCCTTCCCCCGCGCTGAAGACGTAGTAGTCGGTGTCGGCCTGTCCGGCCTGGTCACCGTCGGGGTCGTAGAAGAAAGTGGCTGAGATCTGGCCGCCGCCGATCGTGATGGGCGAGGCGGTGGCGGCCGTGTTGTTCACCTCGTTGCCGTCCTCCCAGAACTCCGTGGCGACGAGGGTGAAGATGGCGCGCATCTCGACGGGGAAACCGTTGGAGATCGGCGCCTTGAACCATCCATCCCAGAAATCCTCCAGTGACTTGTTGACCGCCGTGGTCATGTAGTCCGTCTGCACCTGCCAGGGTTCCGCGTCGGGCAGCGCCAGCGCGTCGCCGGCGTCCTCCACGCCGGGAGTCGTGTCGGTGGTGGAGGCCGAGTCGTTGATGTCCCACAGCGCGATCGCGACGTTCAGCTCGCTGGTGGAGCCCTGGCAGAGGTACTGGGCGTCGGTCTCCACGTCGGCGTAGCGAACGAGGTTGCCCGGCCCGGGGCCTCCATTGGTTCGCGTGTAGATGTTGCACCGCGGGAAGTTGTTGAACCTGAGGACCGAGTTGCCGAAGTAGGTGGCGTGTCCCTCGTCGTAGGCCAGGCGGATGTCGGCGTTGCAATCGCTGAACGTATGGCCGGTGAGGGGCGAGTCGCTGGCGGAGAACTCGAACACCTCGTAGTGGCCCATCTCGTGGAGGATGACGGTGTCGTCATATCCGGCGGTGTCTCTCATGTTGAGCGCGCGGCTGCCGATGGTGTATGTGGAATCGGTGACACCGCGGTTGAGCGCCCAGAGCGCCGTGAGATCATCCGCCGAGCCGGGTCTCGATCCTCTCAGCGAGGCGATGTAGTCCATGCCGTACACCATCTGGTCGAAGATGTTGAACGCCTCGCCGCCCTGCCCTTTCAGCGCCACGATGGTGCCGAAGTTCACGTTGGTGTTGGGATTGTGGCTCGAGACGTTCGAGCCCTTCACCGCGTAGTAGCTGGGCTTGCCCGTGGAGTTCGACTGCACGTCTACCCACAGCGTGGGGTCGTTCACCGAGCGGGTCGTGACGCGCGCGTAGACGGTGCGCGTGCTGGAGTCCACGACGAGGATGCTGAAGTTGCCGTTGGGATCGCTGGCGACCGAGGCGATGACCTTGCTGCCCTTGTTGTCCACGATGTGCACGTCCGCGAACCGGATCGGGCGCTGCGTCTCCACGCCGGTGAAGCCGGTCTGATCGTACTCGCGATCCACGTAGACGAACCGCCCCGTGGCGGTCCAGTTGGCCATGACGGGGGCCGGCGCCAGGCAGAGGATCGCGGCCGCCAGGAAAAGGGCGAAACCGTATCGCGCGGCCCTCATGGCTCCACCGCCTCGCCCGAGCCGCCGGGAAACTGCAGGTAATCTCCCACGATCTGCCCGTCGTTTTCCCGATCGAGGTCCACCCGAAGGTAAACGGTGGCCTCCGTGAGATCTCCACCGGTGCCCAGGGCGGCGACCTTGTAGAACAGGTGGTTCTCCTGGCCCGGCGTCAGATCGCTTTCCACCTCCACCGATCCGCTCCTGCCCTTCTCCAGCCACGTCCGCGCCAGCGTCTTGCCGGGCTCGCGCTCCGAATCGCTGCCAGCGGCGAAAACTGTCGCCGCGGCATCGGTTTCAGGTGACGTGAGGCTGATCCTGACGAGGGCGCGCGGAGATAGGCCCGTGTTGTCCACCGAAACAAGGCTGACGGTGGCATCCAGAGGTCCACCCGGCTCGGGCGTCCCGGTCGGCTCCCGGCCGGAGCCGGGGCCTCGTGAAGATCCTGCCAGCAGCAAAGATGACAAACCGAGGGAAAACAGGACCGTGCGTATGGTTTTTCGTGGTTGCATATGGCTCGGACTCCTTGGGATTCGGAGTGGGAATGCAGGGCCTACGGCAAGAATATACGGTCACGACATACAGACCAACCAGATCTTTCTTTCAGGATTCTCCGACAGAGTGGAGGACGATGAGGCAAGAGCCTGAGTCAGTGCGAGATCAGGCCGAAGGCAACGCCCCCAGGTGGTCGAAAAACCCTGGAAACGACTTGGTGACGCACCCGGGATCGAGGATCCGCACGCCCGGCACGGCGAGTCCTGCCACGGAGAAGGCCATGGCGATACGGTGGTCATCCCGTGGATCGATGTCGGCCCCTCGCAGCCCGGACTGGCCGGCGGCGGGCGGTCTGATCCGGAGCCAGTCGGCGCCCGTGTCGGCCGCGCCCCCGAGCGCCCGCACGCACGCGGCCACTCTCTCGATACGGTCGGATTCCTTGAACCGCAGATGACCCACCCCCCTCAGGGTCGTCGGGCTGCCGGCGAACAGCGCCATCACCGCGAGCGTTGGAGCCATGTCGGGCAGGTCGGTCAGATCGGCGTCGATCCCGGCAAGAGGTCCCACTCCCACGACCTCGATCGTGGTCGGCCGGCGATCTACCCTGCAACCCATCTCTTCCAGAAGGTCGAGCAATCCGAGATCTCCCTGGCTCGAGCCGTAGGGGATCCCGCTCACGCGGACCCGGCCCCCCGTCACGGCGGCGGCGGCGAAGAAATACGAGGCGCTGGAGGCGTCCCCCTCCACCGGGAAGACCCGCGCCTGATAGGGGTGGCCGGCTTCCGCGCGGAACCAGCGGAAACCGTCCCGCTCGATGCGCGCGCCGAACGATTCCATCACCTGGATCGTGAGGTCCACGTAGGGACGCGAGACCAACGTGCCGTCCACCTCGATCTCGAGGCCGGAACACGCGCAAGGACCCACGATGAGGAGCGCCGAAAGGAACTGGCTCGAGACGCTTCCGCGCAGGCGGACCCTTCCGCCCGAAAGGCCACAGGCACGGATCTCAACCGGGGGACAGCCGTCTGAGTTCATCGAAACGATGTGGACGCCGAGAGACGCCAGCGCCTCGATCAGGTCGGCCATCGGCCGCTGCCGCATGCGCGGGGATCCGTCCAGGACGAAGCGGCCGCGCCCGAGGCAGCAGATCGCCGTCAAGAGCCTCAGCGGGGTGCCCGCGTGGCCCAGATCGAGGGCGGCCCCCTCGACCGGAAGGCCGCCGCCGCGCCCCACCACGATCATGGACGAGCCTCGCCTGCTTGTCTCGATACCGAGGGTGCCAAGAGCGCGCGTCATCCGCTCCGTGTCATCCGAGAGAAGCGGCCGCCTCAGGGCGGAGCGCCCCGCGGCCAGGGCGGCGGTCGCCAGGGCCCGGATGGTGAGGCTCTTCGACGGCGGCGCCTCGACCTCGGCGTCTAAAGGCCCCGAGGGGAGGATCGCGACAGGCTGGCCCGGTTCATGGACCGACATGGGGAGATTATACTGATCGCATGCTCGCGTTCGTCTTCTCCCTGATTCTGTCCTCTGACCTGGGGGCTGCGCCGGCCACCCGCCCCTACGTGGAGTCGATCAGCGTGGATCTCGTGCAGGTCCCGGTGGTGGTGCGCGACCAGAACGGGCGCCCGCTCCGGGGCCTCACCGCCTCCGACTTCATCATCCGCGAAGACGGGAGGCCGCAGCCGATCGTCTCGTTCACGAGCGAGCCTGCCCCAGCGTCGATTGTCGTGGCGCTGGACAACAGCCGGAGCATGGAGGGGCGACTCTGGTCGGCGCAGAAGGCGGTCACCGAGTTCCTGGAGGAGCAGCCCGACTCTTCGGCGCTGTCTCTGCTCACGTTCAACGACGAGGTCTTTCTGGAGCAGGGTTTCACGCAGGAGGCGGGCGTTGTGGCACGGGCGGCGGGCGCGGTGCGCGTGGAGGGGACCCGTACCGCGCTGTACGACGCGCTGCGCATCGGGTCGATGCACCTTTCCCATAGGTCCGGCACGCGGGTGCTGTTGCTGTTCACCGACGGGGAGGATACGGTTTACGAGGGGGACGAAGGACGCCTCAGGACCTCCATCGAGTCGGCGCAGGCCGCCGACGTGATGGTGTTCGCCGTGGTGTGCGGCGCGGCCGCGGGTGCGACCCCGGCGTCGCTGTCCCGGATGACCCAGGAGACGGGCGGGGAGCTGCTGGCGGCGAAGGAGACCTCGCAGATGAGGTCAGCCTTCGCGCGCATCACGGAGTCGCTGGGCTCGCGCTACCTGCTGGCCTACGAGCCGCCCGACCCGAAGAAACCAGGCTACCGGAGCATCGAGGTCGGTGTCATACGGTCGGGGGCGACGGCGGCGGCGAGACGGGGATACGTAGTGCGTTGAAAGGGCCGAAGATGCTGCATTATACTTTCAGACAGGCCGCACCAGGCGCGATCAATTCCGAGGATGAAGAGACAACGGTGAACCGCCGCCAGCGCCGAGTGATTCTAGTGGCCGCCTGCGCGCTGGGTTGTCTCCTCCTCGTTCGGGGTCATCCCGAGGCTGTCTTCAAGAGCGAGGCTGCCCGGCAGCTCGAGTTCGGCGTCAAGATGGCGCTGAAGGGAGCCTGGAGGGAGGCTGCCTTCCGGTTCGAAAAGGCCGGCAAAGCCGGCGGCGCCGACGCCCAGGCGTTCAACAACCTGGCGGTGGCGAAGGAGAGCCTCGGCGAGGTTGACTCCGCGCGCGAGGCGTACGAAAAAGCCCTGACCCTGGCTCCCGACAACAAGACCATTCTCGAGAACCACCATCGGTTCATGAACTCCCACAACGTGCAGCGCAAGGATCCCGGTGGGACCTAGAACAGGCACCGTCGCCGTCAATGCAGGCGTGGCCCTGATGGCACTGCTGATGCTGCTGCCGGCGGCAGCGGCGACCGCCGGGGTCGTCGAGGTGCAGATCCCTCTGCCGGTCGCTCAGAGGATCGACACCACGGCGATGAACCGGATCCTGGTGGGCGGCTTCCGAGCGGTCGATCACCCCACGGTGGATCTGGACAGGGAGCTCAACCGATCCCTGAGAGACCTGTTGCGCAAGCATACGAAGTTCGAGGTGCTCGACGTGGAGCCCCTGCCGTTGCCCGAGCAGCCAATCGAGGACGCGATTCGCAATGCCGCCTACTGGAAACGTCTCGGCACGCGGTTCAACGCCGACCTCGTCATCGGCGGCACGCTCGAGTTCGGCTCCAAGGACCAGTCCGGGTTCGTGCAGGAGGACCTCATCTCCGAGCGGACGGGTCAGAGGCTGCGACGCTCGCGCTGGGTCGAGCGCGAGTCGTTCCAGATGGAGCTGGGACTGTACTTCTTCAGGGGTTCCTCAGGCGACCTGCTGTATGAAGACCACCTCTCCGAGGAAACCCTCTTCGACGGCAAGGGAAACGACGCCCTGACCGTGCTGCACCAGCTCTTCGAGCGCGTCGGAGACGGAATCCTGGGAATACTGACGCCACGCACCAGAGTCGAGACGAGGTACTTGCTCACGGAGTGACGCCAATATGACCATGCGGCACCGATGGGCCCGTGGCGCGGTTCTCGCCGCCGTGATGGTGGCCGGGCTGGTCGTGGGAGAGGGGGGAGGGGCCGACGCCTGGGCGCAGTTCGGCCGGTTCGGGCAGAACAAGGTCCACTACCTGGATTTCGACTGGCGCGTCTATCACGCTCCCCACTTCGATGTCTATTACTACCCGGAGGAGGAGGCGTTCCTGGAGCAAGTCGTCTCCAGCGCCGAGAGCGCTTACCTGTACCTCAGCAAGTCCCTGGATCACGAGCCGAAGTTCAGGATCCCGCTCATCTACTACAAGACCCACGGAGAGTTCGAGCAGACCAACATCGAGCTGGGCTTCATCGATCTCGGCGTGCTGGCGTTCGCCGAGCCCCTGGAAAAGCGGATGGTGCTGCCGATCGATCAGCCTCCCGACTTCCTGTACAAGGTCATCACGCACGAGCTGACCCACATCTTCCAGTTCAGCATCCTGTTCTCGGACTCCGCCGGGCGCGCCTTGAGGGGTAATCCCGCCGGCTGGCTGATGGAAGGGATGGCGTCGCACATGGCCCAGGACGAGGACAGCCTGGCGATCATGTTCATCCGCGACGCGGTGGTGAGCGGCCTGGTGCCGCCCATCACCAGGGTGCGGGGCGGCTCGCAGCTCATCCTGTACCGCTATGGACAGGCGGCCTTCGAGTTCATCGAGAAGGAGTTTGGGCCCGAGGGGATCCGCTCGTTTCTCAATGAGTACCGGAAGGTCCTTCTGACGGAGAATCTCGGCAAGGCGATCAAGGAAGCGTTCGGCGTCGAGCCGGAGGAGTTCGATCGGCGCTTCAAGCGGTTCCTGATGAAGAAGTACGTTCCAACGTCGCTTGCCAAGAACGAACCGGAGGACCATGGCAAGGAGGTGGGGATCAAGCTGCCCGGCGTGGTCACCTTCTCACCCGCCCTGTCGCCCTCGGGTGACCTGATCGCGGTGATGACCAACAAGGCGGAGGACCTGGACATCTTCGTCATCAACGCCAAGGACGGCGAGGTGATCCGGAACCTCACCAAGGGAATCTCCACCGACTACGACTATCTCATCACGGGACTGTACGGCGGCCGGATCATCAACGACATTTCCTGGTCGCCCGGCGGCGACGAGGTGGCGGTGTTCGCCCGCAAGGACAACAAGCGGCTGCTTCTGCTTTACAACGCCGTCACGGGCAAGCAGGTGCTCAAGCAGGTCCTGGACGTGGACCAGGCCGCCTCGCCCGCCTTTTCCCCCGACGGGAAGCGGATCGCCTTCGTGGGAAACAAGAAAGGGCAGGTGGACATCTTCGAGTACAACCTCGAGACCAAGGCGCTGGCCAACATCACCAACGACTCGTTCTACGACTCCAACCCGTCCTGGTCGGAGGACGGCAAGACGATCCTGTACAACCGGCGGATCAACTCCTACGAGAAGGTCTTCCTGCTCGATTACGACGACCCTGCGCAGAAGACTCAGCTCACCTTCGGCGAGACCAGCGATATCGAGCCGACGTTCTCGCGCGACGGCAAGCGGGTCTATTACGCCTCGGATGGAGGCGCCAAAGGGATCTACAACATCTTCTCCCTGGACCTGGAGACAGGAGAGATGAAGCAGTACACCGACCTGATCAGCGGCGCGTTCAGTCCCCGCGAGCTGCCCGAGGAGGAGGGGAAGCGGCGCCTGGTGACCACCTCCTACTGGCAGGGACGGTTCAGGCTCTACACGGTGGACCAGGACAAACCGGTGAAGGTCATCTCCCCTTCGGAGCGGGTGGAGGAGCCCCAGGAGATCGTCCCGTTCGAGCCGCCGCTGAAACTGACGGTGGACGAAGCGGAGAAGCGGCCGTTCGGAAAGCTCAAGTACCACATCGAGACCGTCCCCCAGGTTGGCATCGGCGTGGCGAGCGACGGGACGGTCTTCGGGGACGCCTACCTCGTCTTCTCCGATCTGCTGGGGGACCACAGAATCTGGGTCAACGCGCAGACCGTCGCCTCCTTCAACAACTTCGACGTCGGCTACATCAACATGAAGAACCGCCTGCAGTGGCTGGTGGGGCTCGCCGATTACCGCGACTTCGTGGTGGTGCAGACCTCCTCGAGCAGCTTCGTGAGGGAGCAGGTGGACCGGGTGACCAGCGCGCGCGCAGGGCTCGTCTACCCCTTCAGCACCCACACACGCGTCCAGGGGAGCGCGGGGGTCATGAACAGGGACATCGTCAGCTCAAACCTCGCGTTGTTCGAGAGTGATCCCGGTTTCGTGTCGATGGATCCCAACGAACCCGTGCCGGATCCCAGCACCGTGCCCAAGGGCGCCACCATCGGATTCCTCGACTTCAATACCGAGACCGGAACGTCACCCTTCGCGTCGGTGGGGATCGTGAACGACACCACGATCTTCAAGGAGTTCGGGGCGTGGCACGGGAAGCGCGTGGCCTTCAACATCACGTCGGTCCCGGCCTCCACGGGCGCTATCGGCACCTTCACCGAGTACGATCTCGACTTTCGCGCCTACCGCAAGCTGACGCGCCGGTCGCTCCTCGCCTGGAGGCTGGTTGCCGACGTAAGTCGGGGAGACGGCGCGCCGTTCTTCAGCATCGGAGGCTACAACCAGATCCGCGGCTTCAGGTATCGCGAGTTCCTGGGAGACAGCGCCGCCTTCACCAATCTGGAGCTGCGGTTTCCTCTGATCGACGAGCTGCGGTTCCCATTCGGCTCGATCCGCCAGATCCGCGGGCTGCTGTTCTTTGACGCCGGGGCGGCCTGGACCCAGGACGGCCTGTTCTGGGACAAGGAGCTGGTGGTGTTCCGGGACTTCAAGCTGTACGACAGTGACGCGAACAGGTTTCAAGACGGCCGGGCGTCGTACGGGATCGGTTTCTCGTTCCGGCTGGGGCCGTTCGATCTGAACTGGAACTTCGCGCGGCGGCTGCCATTCGGAGAGACGCACATCACGAACGCGTGCGCTCCGTCAGGCATAACAGACATCCAGACCTTCGTGAACTTCGTCTCCCAGTGCCCGATCGAGGAGACCGACGACACGTCGATCAACGCCGACTTCTACATCGGCTACGCGTTCTGAGGGGGAGAGGTCCTACTCCACGAGGAAGCGCCGAAGGGACAGGGCGCTGCCGGCCAGGCCGATGAGCAATCCGCCGCCGGCGAGGCCCGCGGCGCGGGCGGTGGGAAGGAACTGCGCGCTGAGAAGGCCGGACAGGGCGCTGCCCGACCGCGCGGCGTAGTCCATCAACAAGAGGTGTCCCCCGTACAGCAGCGCCAGAGCGCCGGCGGCGCCGAGGACCCCCTGCAGCATCCCCTCGACCAGAAACGGCCCCCGGATGAAACCTCCCGTGGCGCCCACCAGACGCATGATGTTGATCTCGTCGCGCCGCGCGTGAACTGTCAGGCGGATCACGTTGAAGATGATGAAAACGGAGGCGGCGGCCAGGACCCCTCCCACCCCCAGGCCGATGCTCGACACCACCGCCAGGATTGACAGGAGCTTGCGCGCCTCCTCTTCGTTGTCCTGGACGCTTTCCACCAAGGGCGAGGATCTCAGCTCCGAAATCATCTCCTCGGTGCCGGCCGCCCGTTCGTTGCGCCTTCCTTTCGCGGTGATCTCGATCGAAGCGGGAAAGGGGTTGGACTGAAGCGAGTCGGCCGCGCCGGCCAGCGAGGCGAACCGCGACCGGAAGATCGCCAGCGCCTCATCGCGCGACACGAACCGCACCCTGTCCACGATGGGTCGGCTCTCGAGCGCCTCGATGAGCCGCTCCACCTCCGATGGGCGATCCGCCACCGCGTCGTCCTTCAGGTAGGCGTTGATCTGGACGCGGTCCCATCCCTCGGCGAGCGCCCCGAGGTTCCCCGAGAGGATCAGGAACCCCCCCAGCACGGACAGAGAGGCCGCGATGATCGAGACCGTGACCAGGTTCATCGCGCGGGCCCGGTAGAACCCGATGACGGCCTCGCGGACGAAGTAGCGCAGCGTCTGGAGCATCTCAGTCGGCCCCCCCCTCTCCCCCGCCTCCAATGTCCGGCGACTTGGAAGTCATCGCCGCGGCCCGCGCGGCCCTGCGCCCCATCTCCAGGTCCGGCTCGACGATCCGTCCGGCCGCCAGGTGGATCACTTTCCGGCCGAACCTGCGAATCACCTCGCGATCGTGCGTCGCCACCACCACCGTGGTCCCGTGCGCGTTGATGTCGCGCAAGATGCCCAGGATCTCCTCGGCGAGATCCGGATCCAGATTGCCCGTGGGCTCGTCGGCCAGCAGGATGATCGGCTCGTTCACCAGCGCGCGCGCGATGGCCACGCGCTGCTGCTCGCCGCCGGAGAGCTGGACCGGGTAGCTGTTGATCTTGTGCTGGAGGGAGACCTGCTTGAGCACCTTCAGCGCGCGATCTCTCTGCAGACGGCGCGGCACCCCCACCGCTTCCTGCACGATGGTGAGGTTCTCGACGACCGTTCGGCTCAGGATGAGCTTGAAGTCCTGGAAGATGACTCCAATCAGGCGGCGCAGATAGGGGACCTCTCTCGGCCGCATCGCCACCACGTTGCGGCCGTTGACCACGAGGTGGCCCTCGGTGGGCAGCTCCTCGCGCATCATCAGACGCAGCAGCGTGGTCTTGCCCGCGCCGGAAGGCCCGGTCAGGAAGGTGAACTCCCCCTTCTCGATGTGAAGAGAGATGCCGCTCAGCGCGGCAGATCCGGATCCGTATGCCTTGCCGACGTGATACAGCCGAATCATGGCGGTCATTATAGGGTCAGTCGAACGGTTCGTCCTCCCTCCACCGCTCCATCAGCCGCCGCCCGCGCCGGCGCTTCCACAGGTAGGCCAGCATCACCAGCAGGGTGATCGCGGTCCAGAGCGTGAAGGTGGAGGTGAGCACCGCGATCCAGCGCATGCGCCCCCGCAGCGAGACGGACCAGGCCTGCTCGTCCTGGTCCAAAGAGACGGCAGCGGCGCCCCTCGCCCACGCGGCCTCGAAGTCGAGCCCATCTCGCAGGCCCGCCAGGACCCGGGCGGGAAACCCTGCGCCGTGCTTACGACCGGCGAACTGGAGAAACGAGAACGATCCCGCGTACGCGGCCTTTCGTTGCACCGAGCTTCCGGCCGCAGAAAAGCACGCATCGAGCTGCGCCAGCGGTCTCGGAGAGGAGGGGACCTCAGACAGCCACAGGACGACGAAGTCCATCCATTCTCCGTCGCGGGCCAGCGTGGCCGCCACCCCCTCGCGGAACCAGGAAGGCATGAGGCCGGCGCCGCGTCCCGCGGCTTCGTAGGCGATCAGGTGAGCGGTCTCGTGCGCCAGCACCCCCGCCAGCCGCCGCTGCGTGTAGGAAGGGACGCGCTCGGGCCGGATGACGACCGTGTGCGTCTCGGGCATGGCGATGCCGGCGGCCCACTCGGGCATCGCGGAGGCAATCTCGTTTTCGGGCAGGCTGCCGGCCTCTTCAACGATGTACAGGATGCTGGAAGGCAGCGGCGGCGCCTCCAGCTCTCTGGTGAGCCGATCGACGATGGCGGGCACGGCGGCGG
>JAWPNA010000370.1:0-3699 GCA_045402695.1 Acidobacteriota bacterium | reverse complement strand
GCTCTGCCCCGTGGCGAGCTGCAGGCGGGTGCGAAGGGCCGGGTCTTCCGGAACCTGGCGGGCGATGAAGTCCACCATCAGCTCCGATAGTTTAAGGCGCACCCGGCCGCAGTCTTGGGAGTCTTCGTGCTGGAACAGCTCAAGCATGGGCGACCTCGCTCATGGCCTCGCGCGCCGCGGCCGACGTCGCGTCGATGTCGGCCGCCGTGTGCGCGGAGGAGACGAACAGCGCCTCGAACTGCGAGGGCGCGAGACTGACCCCGCGATCGAGCATCTTTCGGAAGAAGGCCGCGTACCTCGCGGTGTCGGATCGGCAGGCGGAGGCGAAGTCGCTCACCGGCTCCTTCGTGAAGAAGACCGTCATCATCGACCCGACACGGTTCACCACCGCGGGCACGCCGGCCTGATGCGCGGCCTGCAGGAGCCCCGCCTCCAGCCGCGCCGAGACGGCCTCCAGCGATTCGTAGAACCCGGGTTGGAGGATCTGCCTGAGTGTCTCGATCCCGGCAGCCATCGCCAGCGGGTTGCCCGAGAGCGTCCCCGCCTGGTAGATGGGCCCCTCGGGCGCCACGCGCCGCATCAGGTGGGCCGCTCCGCCGTAGGCGCCCACGGGCAGCCCGCCTCCGATCACCTTGCCCAGAGTCGTCAGGTCGGCGGACACGCCGTAGCGTTGCTGCGCGCCGCCGGCCGCCACGCGGAACCCGGTCATCACCTCGTCCAGGATCAGCAGTGCCCCGTGACGGCGCGTGATCTCCCGGGCCGCCTGCAGATATCCGGGAGCGGGAGGCACGACCCCCATGTTGCCCGCCACCGGCTCCAGGATCAGGCAGGCGATCTCGCGCCCCTGCGTCTCGAACAGCCGCGACAGAGCTCCGGCGTCGTTGTACGGGACGGTGTGCGTCTGCCGCACGACCGCCTCGGGCACGCCGGGACTGCCCGGGATTCCGAGGGTGGCCATCCCCGAGCCTGCCCTCACCAGCAGCGAATCCACGTGCCCGTGGTAACACCCTTCGGCCTTCACGATCAGGTCGCGTCCCGTGGCGCCGCGCGCCAGCCTCAGCGCGGAAAGCGTGGCCTCGGTCCCCGAGTTAACCATCCGCACGCGCTCAATGGAAGGGAATGTCTGCGTCACCAGCTCGGCCAGCTCGATCTCGTACGCCGTGGGAGCGCCGAACGAGGTCCCGTCGCGCGCGACGTTCTCGATCGCGGTGACCACCGGGCCGGGAGCATGTCCCAGGATGAGCGGCCCCCACGATCCGAGATAGTCGATGTACTCGTTGCCGTCGGCGTCCACCACGCGCGACCCGTGGCCGCGAGCCATGAAGACGGGATCGCCTCCCACCGCCGTGAAGGCACGCACCGGGGAATTGACGCCGCCGGGCATGAGGCGCCGCGCGCGCTCGAACAGCGCGCGGGACTCGCGGCGCGCGGGCGGGCTCGGCCCGCCTCCTGGACGCGTCACGGCAGCCGGGCCGCCTCTCGGGCGAAGTAGGTGAGGATGAGGTCGGCGCCGGCCCTGCGGATGTAGGTGAGCGACTCGGCGATGGCGCGGTCCCGATCGATCATGCCGCGCTGCGCGGCCGCCTGGATCATCGCGTACTCGCCGCTGACCTGAAAGGCCGCCAGCGGCACGTCGAAGCGATCGCGGGCCATCCGGATGATGTCGAGGTAGGGCATCGCGGGCTTTACCATGATGATGTCGGCGCCTTCCTCGATATCCATGGCGATCTCCTTCATCGCTTCCCGGGCGTTGGGAGGATCCATCTGGTAACCGCGCCGGTCGCCCGTGCGGGGCGCCGATCCGGCGGCGTCACGGAAAGGTCCGTAGAACACCGAGGCGTACTTCGCGGCGTACGACATGATCGGCACGTGGGTGAAGCCGGCCGCATCGAGAGCCGAACGAATGGCCGCCACGCGGCCATCCATCATGTCGGAGGGCGCGATGAGGTCTGCGCCCGCGCGAGCCAGGGAGACCGCGGCGCGCCCCAGAAGATCGAGCGTGGGGTCGTTGGCCACATCGACGCCACCCCCCGCGTCCTCCAGCACGCCGCAGTGACCGTGGTCGGTGTACTCGCACAGGCAGACGTCGGCGACACGCAGCAGGCCGGGGACCTTCTCTTTGAGAGCCCGCATGGCGCGCTGCGCGATGCCGTCCTCGGCGTAGGCGCCCGAGCCGGTGGCGTCCTTCGATTCCGGGATCCCGAACAGGATGGCGCCGTGCACGCCGGCGGCATGGGCGCCCGCCGCCTCCTTCACGAGAGTGTCCACCGAGTGATGAAAGACCCCGGGGAGCGAGGAGATCTCGGAGCGGACGCCGGAGCCCGGCACCACGAACAACGGGAGGATCACTCGGGCCTGGCCGGGGGTGGTCTCCCGCACCAGCCGGCGCATCGCCTCGGTGCGCCGCAGCCGCCTGGGCCTCGATCCGGGATAGCCGGCCACCGCTACTCCTCTTCGTCCCCGAAGAAGAAATCGTCGGCGCAGTACTGCCCGCAGAAAGCGCGGCCGCTCCGGCTCACCACGCAGTTCTCGCAGATCAACTTGTGGCAGATGGGGCACTTGATGAAGGCAATTTTCTCGCCCGTGGCCGCGCACTTCGAACAAGTCTTTTGTTCCAAGGTCTCCTCGCCAGAACGAGCGGCATTATAACACCGCCAGCTCCTTGACTCTTGCTGTAACCTGGCCTAGCCTAACGGCTTACATTTTTCGCGGTGGCGGAGTAGCTCAGGTGGTTAGAGCACGCGGCTCATATCCGCGGTGTCGGGGGTTCAAGTCCCTCCTCCGCTACCAGCCACACGGATGATTCTCGAGACCTTCCGCCGGACCGTCGAGACTCACGATCTGCTCGCGGCCCGGGATCGGGTGCTGGCCGGAGTGTCGGGCGGCGGCGACTCGGTCACCCTGCTGCATCTTTTAACCCTTCTCTCGAGGAAGATCCCCTTCCACATCGTCGTCGCCCATGTCCATCACGGCCTGCGCGGCCGTGCCGCCGACGAGGACCAGGCGTTCGTGCAGGCGCTCGCGTCCGACCTGCATCTCGGATTCATCGCCTTGAGACCGGACGAAGTCAGCGGCCCGCTTCTACCCGGCAGCGGCGAGGAAGCGATGAGGAAGGTCCGCCACGCGTTGCTGGACCGGGCCGCGCGTGAGAATGAGTGCAATCGAGTGGCCCTGGCGCACACGAGAGACGACCAGGCCGAGACGGTGCTCATGAGGCTCCTGCGTGGATCGGGCCGCCGCGGGCTTTCCGGCATGCGATACGCGGGCCCGGGGCGCCTGATCCGCCCCATGTTGGACATCGGACGCGCCGAGGCCCGCGCGTGGGTGAAGAGCATCGGGGGGCGGTTCCGCGAGGACGAAACCAACGCCGACCTGCGTTTCCTGCGCAACAAGGTGAGGGCGAGGCTCCTCCCGGCGATGCGGCGGATCAATCCCTCCGCCGTGAACGTCCTGGCGCGCACCGCGGAGATCCTGCAGGAAGAGGACGCCTACCTCGACGAGCTGGCCAAGCAGGCGATGGCACGGCTGGCGAACCGTGTAACCTCGCGGGCCGATGTGGCGTCTTACCGTGGCGAGGCGGTGTCAGCCCGCGCACGCGGTTTGGCGGAGCTGCCGCGGCCGCTGGCCCGCCGCGTCGCGCGCCTGCTGCTGGCCGCCGCGGGCTGCGACCCGCGCGGCGCAAGGATGGCGGCCGTGCGT
>JAWPNA010000468.1:0-16919 GCA_045402695.1 Acidobacteriota bacterium | reverse complement strand
GAGTCGGCTCAAGGCGTTCACGCTTTCATTCGGCGATGGACCCGATCTCGCGCAGGCGTGCGCCTTTCTCGAACCGCTTGGGCTAGGCATGTTCCTCGAACCGATTGAAATCGATCTGGGCAAGCTCGACATCGGGGAAACAATTCGCGTCGTTGAAGACTATAAGGCGCTCGACATCGAATCAGCAACGATGGCGCTCATGCTCTGTGGCGGGATTCGCGGAAGGTATCCCGATTGGCGATTCCTCATCGACGGCGACGGCGGCGACGAGAATCTGAAGGACTACCCCATCGAGGAGAATCCCGAGCTGACCATCCGCAGCGTGTTGAACAACCGGATGCTCTATCAGGAGGGCTGGGGCGTGGGCACAATCAAGCATTCGGTCACCTATACCGGCGGCTTGAGCCGTTCCTACACGCGCACCTTCGCGCCGGCGCATCGGCACGGCTTTGAAGGGTTCAGCCCGTACACACGTCCCGACGTCATCCAGATCGCCGAAGGCATCCCGTTCCAGACGCTGACCGACTCCCAAGTGCCGCGTCTCTACGCACTGAAAGGTGAAATCGTTTCCCGCGGTGTCAAGGCTGTCACTGGTATGACAATGCCCGTATTTCCCAAACGACGCTTCCAGCACGGCGCGCTGTCCGAGGAAACGCTGCGTAGCCAACTCCCAGGTCGCGAAGTGGATTACCGGAAGCAATTTCTGGCGATGTATGTGTGAGTTATGTGGCGTGTCCAGGTAGTGTTTTGTTGTGCCCTAGCGTGGGTTTTGGTCTGTGTCGGTAATCTTGCGAGTGAGCCGAAGCAATCCGGTCGTGCCACTCCACAATCCGTGAAGGTTACAGAGCCAGAGGTGATTGCTCTTGCCCGGAAAGCAGTGTCAGAGCGGGGTCACCTGGATCCATGGTCAGTCGCACCAAAGGCGCATTGGATGGATTGATTCACGAAGCGGAAAGACGTTGAAAGTCGTGGAAGGACGGCATCTGCGTTGAGGTGTAGTCCACAACTCACAACCAATCGATGATCTCACCCTACCCAGAAACCATCCGTGAACGCGACCGTTGGATATTGGCGCAGCGAACGGCACGCAACCGACTCGACCCGGAACGACCCTACGCCTTTCTCAGCGAAAGCGAACGCACTGATGACGGCGAAGTCGTGCCCGTGGCGACGATCTTTCTGACCAACAGGGAATGCCCGTGGCATTGTCTGATGTGCGACCTCTGGAAGAACACGCTGACTGGGGCCGTTCCCCTCGGCGCGATTCCCGCGCAGATTGATTATGCACTAAGCAAGTTGTCGCCCGCGCGCCAGATCAAGCTCTACAACAGCGGCAGTTTTTTCGATCCAACAGCAATTGCGCCGGACGACTACGCCGCCAGTGCCGAGCGCGTGCGCGGCTTCGACCGCGTGATTGTTGAGTCACATCCTGCCCTTGTGGGCGAACGCTGTCTGCGGTTGCGGGATTTGCTCGCTTGTGAAAGCGATCGTGGGAGCCCCTTCCCAGGCGCGACGGGTCCGGTCGCACGCGGAAGCGCGCGCCCACGACAACCGGCTCAACTCGAAGTCGCGATGGGCCTTGAAACCGCGCACCCACAAGTCCTGGAAAAGATGAACAAACAGATGACGCTCGATCAGTTCTCTCGCGCCGCAGAGTTTCTTCGCGAGCACGACATCGCCCTGCGTGTCTTCATCCTGGTCAAGCCGCCGTTTCTCGATGAAACCGAAGCGCTGGAATGGGCAAAACGCTCGATCGATTTCGCGTTCGACTGCGGCGCGACGGTTGCCTCGTTGATTCCAACCCGTTCCGGGAATGGAGCGCTCGAAGCGCTGGCTGAACGCGGTGAATGGTCGCCGCCAGGGCTCGCCACATTGGAAGCGGCGACGGCGTACGGCGTCGATCTGAAACACGGGCGCGTGTTCGCCGATCTATGGGACTTGGAGAGATTCTCGAATTGTGGGGGGTGTTTTGCGGTGCGCGCGGAACGACTACGAGATATGAATTTGCGGCAGGTGGTGACGCCGCCGGCCCCGTGCCCACGGGGTGTGGAATGCGGTGATTGCACAGAACCACGCCTCGTCGGACTCGGGTTATCACCGGTTGTTCGCAACACCGATCTCAGAGGACGACAAGACGTCGACAAGTCTGGGCACTCCATATGACGGAAACGTTCGACATCGCCGTGATCGGCTCCGGCTTTGGGGGCTCCCTGCTGGCCATGATCGCGCGCCGACTCGGCCGTTCAGTCATCCTGATCGAGCGTGGCCGTCATCCGCGCTTCGCCATTGGCGAATCGTCAACACCGCTGGCCAATCGTCTCTTGGAGGAACTGGCGTGGCGCTACGACTTGCCGGCCATCGCGCCGTTGTCAAAGTGGGGAAGCTGGCAGCGGACGTATCCCCGGATTGGCTGCGGCTTGAAGCGGGGTTTCACGTTTTATCATCACGAGTTCGGCAAACCGTTTGTGGACGGACCAGAACGTCGCAATCAGTTGTTGGTCGGGGCCAGTCCGAATGATGAAATCGGCGACACGCATTGGTATCGCCCGGACTTCGACGAATTTCTCGTTCACCAAGCGCAATCTGTGGGCGTAGAGTACAGGGACGAGGTAAACCTGACCGGTCTTGATGTGTCGTCTGAGGACGTGACGTTGCGCGCTCCACAATTGACGGTCAACGCCCGATTCGTGGTCGATGCGACCGGACCGAGAGGTTGCCTGCATCGCGCACTGAACTTGACGGAGAAGCCTTTTGAGCACTTGCCTGGAACACAGTCATTATACTCACATTTTACCGGCGTGCGGCGATTGGACGCCATGGAGATTTCTTGGCCCGAAGAAACGCCGCCATATCCTATCGATGATGCCGCGGTGCATCATGTGTTTGACGGCGGCTGGATCTGGGTCTTGCGTTTCAATAACGGCATTACGAGCGCGGGCGTGGCTGCGACGGACAAGCTGGGGAATGAGTTGCGTTTCGCCGAGGGCGCGCCGGCGTGGACGCGATTGCTGGAGCGACTGCCAACAGTGCGACAGCAGTTTGCTGACGCGAGGGCGGAGTTGCCTTTCGTCCACACGCCCCGTCTTTCGTTCCGCAGTAACGAGGTTGTAGGCGAGCGCTGGGCGATGTTGCCTTCGGCGGCCGGCTTCGTCGATCCGCTGTTGTCGACCGGCTTTCCGCTGACGCTACTCGGCGTAGAGCGCCTGGCGGAAGCGATGGAACACAACTGGGATTCCGCCCGAATGCAGATATACGCGCGGCAGACCATGGCTGAACTTGCGGCGTCAGAAAAACTGATCGCCGCACTCTACAGGGAAATGAAGGACTTCCCCAGCTTTGTCGCCTTGTCGCTGCTGTATTTTGCTGCGGCGAGTTATTCGGAGACGGCACGACGGCGCGGTCAACCTGAGCTGGCGGCATCGTTCCTGCTCTGCGACGACCCCCAGTTTGGCCCCGCGTTATGTCGTTGTTGTGAAGCGGTCATGCCGACAAATGACTTGATTGACGAAGTGTTTCGCGTCATCAAACCATATGACGTGGCCGGGTTGTCAGACCGCGGTCGAAAGAACTGGTACCCGTTTGCCGTGCCACTTGGGGACCGATGAAGACGCGCCGCGAGAGAGCACCCACCGTCCGCTCACCAGGATGTCTTGGACTTCGCCTACTTCACCGGATGGCGGGAATCTGAGATGAGTCGCCTTGAGTGGGCGGACGTGGACCTCGAGGCCGGTGTCATTCGGCTGAGGCCCGAGCTGTCCAAGAACCGGCAGAGACGCACCCTCGAGCTGGTCGGTCCTTGGAAGGACGCGATCGAGCGTCAGTGGAATGCGCGGAGCTTCGCCGGACCTGACGGCGAGGAGCATACGTCACGGTTCGTGTTTCATGTCAAGGGCCGTCCGATCTGCGACTGGCGCAAAAGATGGGCTACGGCGTGCAAGGAAGCCGGATTCCCTACAAGGATCGGCCAGGCAGGGCAGAAACTCTCCGGGGGGATGCCGCACGACTTCCGAAGAACGGCGGTCCGCAACCTGGTCAGAGCCGGCGTCCCCGAGAGAGTCGCCATGGCGATCACCGGCCACAAGACGCGGTCGGTTTTCGACCGCTACAACATCGTCTCGGGATCCGACCTGAAGCTGGCGGCCGCACGGCTCGCCGAGTACGTCGAGGCCCTGCGCACGGAACCAAACGTCGTTGAGATGAGGAAGGCAGGAAAGGGCGGAAGATGAGAACTCGGAAAGAACTCGGACAATCTCTGGAGCTTCGTCCTGGCCTGCGTCTCGTAAGCGGTTCTGGTTATTGGTGGGCCCTGGGTGATTCGAACACCCGACCTTCTGATTCGTAGTCAGACGCTCTATCCAGCTGAGCTAAGGGCCCGCTCACAGAGGTGAATGAAGGGCCGCACCATATCACAGCCCCGTCCGGCAGTTCAACGATTGTCCTCTCGAAGGCGCTGACGGTATCATCCTGGCATGACCCTCAGCGATCTTCACGATCTCCTCATCATCGGCGGCGGACCGACCGGGCTCTTCGGGGCCTACTACGCGGGCTTCCGCGACCTGTCTGTGAAGATCATCGACAGCCTCCAGGAGCTGGGCGGCCAGGTGGCGGCCATGTACCCGGAGAAGTTCATCTACGACGTGGCGGGATTCCCGAAGGTCACGGGCCGCGAGCTGATCGACCGTCTCGTGCAGCAGTCGGGCCGATACCAGCCGGCCATCCGACTCGGCGAAAAGGTCATGATGATGCGCCGCGGCGCGGACGGGCATTTCACGATCACGACAGACGTGGGGGAGCACACGGGCCGCTCCGTCCTGATCACCGCCGGGATCGGCATGTTCCAGCCCCGCAGGCTCACGAACTTCCAGCGCTTCGAGGGCAGAGGCCTCGCCTACTTCGTCAAGCAGCTCGAGCCGTACCGAGGCAAGCGGGTGCTCGTCATCGGGGGCGGGGATTCGGCGGTGGACTGGGCACTCAACCTCGAGCCGCTGGCCTCGCGCATCACGCTCATCCACCGCAGAAGCCAGTTCCGCGCGCACGAGGACAGTCTCAGACAGCTCCTGTCATCCACCGTCGCGGTGAAGACCCCTTACGAGTTGCGCGACATCCAGGGAGCGAATGTTGTCGAGCGCGCCATCATCTACCGCAGCCAGACGCGGGAAGAGGAGACGTTGGGGATTGACGCCGTGGTGGCCTGCGTGGGGTTCGTGGCCGACGTCGGCCTGATGGCCCAGTGGGGTCTCGATATGAGGGAACACTCGATAGCGGTCAGCACAAGGATGGAGACGACCGTTCCGGGGATCTACGCGGCGGGTGATGTGACCTGGTATCCGGGCAAGGTGCGCCTGATCGTCACGGACTTCGGCGAGGCTGCCACGGCGGTGTGCAACGCGGCCCACTTCCTCAAGCCCGAGCTCAGCGTCTTTCCAGGCTACAGCACGCACAAGGGGTGAGTTGCTTCACTCTGGATCACGGGAAGACCTTCTCTCCGGTCTCCTCGTCGTACAGGACGATGGCCTCCGTCGGGCAGGCCTCCGCGGCCTCTATCAGTGTCTCCTCGTCGGCCCCCTTGCCATTTATCACGATAGCCTTCTTCGTCCCGTCCAGCATGAACACCGCCGGCGCCATTCCGACGCAGTTGGCCGCGCCGATGCACTTGGATCGGTCCACGACGATTCTCATCTCGCGTCCTCCGCGCGGCGCTGCCCGATCTCCCGCCGGCCGCGCGGCCCACCGTATCACATCAAGGGGGCCGACAGGGTTCTCACGGTGTCGTGCAGGCCGGCGACGCGGCCGGCCTGATGGCCCCGTTGCTCCTGCGTCCCGCGTGTCCCTCCCCCGCGTTGTTGTACGCCGTGACCAGGTAGTAGACGTCGGCCGGGTCGAGCGCCTCGTCGTGCAGCACGGTGTGCGGCGTGCTCACCCGACACTGCCCGTTGACCGTCCCGGGGATGGCCTGGTGGTTGTACACAAAGGACCCCGGCGCCGCGAGGGTGCCCCTGTACACGTGGTAGCCGTGCGCGGTCTTCACGTCGCTCCAGTCGATCTCGATGTCGTCGCCGTTGCGCGTCACGGTGATCGGATCCTGCGTCGTGTTGACCTCTCCGGGTGCCGCGAACCAGAACCCGGGCGCCGTCAGCACCGTGGCCTGGTTGGGAATGATTTCCACCGAGCCCGTCGCATAGGTGCGGCCGAGGCCACCGGACGAAATGATGATGCTGCGCAAGCCCAGCGGGGCGTTGGCATCCACGGTGAAGGAGTGGATGGCCGAGGCCTCGCCATCCACGCTCCCCGTCGCGATTGGGTTGCCACTATTGTTATGGATGATGCCAGGGCCGGTCAGCTCGAGGATCACAGGGCCGGCCAAATTCGGCCCCGCCACCCCCAGCAGGATGTTCGACTCGCCCTGGAAGAGGAAGGTCGGGGCGTTGCGGAAAATCATCGCAGGGACGGTCGAGGCACGCCCACCGATCTTGGAGATGTTGATCCCGGGCGGCGTCGTTCCCACGGTAAAGGAACGGATGGTGTCGGCCGGCGCCGTCACCGTGGTGAGGAGCGGCAGGCTCGCGAAGAAGTTGGGATCCACCGTCGAGCCGTAGATACCGCCCAGGTCGGCCTCGTCGAACAGGTTGGTGGTGGTCGGCGGCAGCCGATCGATCGGCTCGACGTAGGTGTCGTAGTCCCCGTCATGCAGGCCCGGCGCGGCGTACGACCCGGTCGTGCCCGAGATCGACTCCGACACGACGCGCCCCGTGACGGAGTCGGCCACCGTCACCAGCGCGCCGAACACCGCCGCCGGACGCCCCACGGCGCCGGAGATCGATCCGGTGGCGGTCGTGAAGCTCCCATCCGGGTAGATGCTGGAGGCGCCGATGCTGTCGTCCTGGTGCAGCAGCCGCGGCCGGATCTCCCCGGCGACGAACCGGGGCGACATCGAGGCGCTCAGGACCGGGCTGTGGTCCAGCCCGATGAAGTGGCCGATCTCGTGCGTGAGGACGGCTTCCACGTCGTACGACGTCAGGACGCTCTCCGGAGTGACGGTCCATGAGAAGTCATTGCCGTTGAGGATGATGTTGGCGTCCAGGATGAGGCCCTTGTTGGCTCCCGAGGCCACCGAGAAGACGGGGGTCATCGAAACAAAGCCATCCACGCTGGTCATTGAGCCGCCGACGATCGTCTTGGTCCCCTCGGCCCAGTAGACGGCGTTGATGTTGTCGCTGTTGGCGACCTGGATGGCCTGGTCGGCCCCCCGGCTGAAGGCCACCCGGGAGGTGCCGATCCCCTCCCAATGATCGAAGGCTCGCGCCACCGCGTCCATGTCGGCCGTGCCCGCGATGTCCCCGCTGCCGGCGGTGTCGATCACGTAGATGATCTCGCCTCCCGACACGGCCGGCAGAGGCATCAGCGTTTCTTCCAAGTCCCACCGCAGTGGCGTGGCATCCGTCGCGCTCAGCGTGGCGCGGATGAAGGCCAGGGCGGGGCTCGCGGCGCACATCGCCGCCAGCGCGAGGCCGGCGGCGAGAAGGAGAGCTCGATCGGTCCTGTGCGTCATCTGCCTGACCCTCCATCCGCCTCTCGCACCCGGCGCGCCACTTCCTCGAGCGGGATCAGGTCGCGCCGCGGGGCCGGCCCGATTGGCTCGTCTCCCTCGATGAAGGGGGCATCCAGCACGCCGATGAGATCCCGCTGCACCATCACGGGCGACTTGCCGTAGGGGTCCTCGATGACGCGCATTCGACCCTGTTTGCCCGCCACCACCAGCAGCCGGGGATCGGCCGGGTCGGCCGGGTCGTAAGCCTGCAGGAACAGGATCAGATCCTCGCCGGTGCGGAAGGTGGGCCGCCCGGTCCAGTCGAGCGACACGCCGTCGATGACTCCGCCGGCCTGGATGATGGTCAAGCGCCTGACATCGGTAGCTCCCTGTTGCGGTGGCCGTCCCTTGAGGGGGTCGAGGACCACCGCCTCGACCTGGGTATAGATGCCTTCGTGGTTTGTGGTCCAGTGGACCGACTGGCCCGTGATCCGCGCCCTCACAACCAGGGAGGACTTCCCTGCCAGCTCCTCGATCGGTACAAACCTCATGATCGAGGCTTCGACGGGATTGACCGGGACGAGCCAGACCGACACCAGGGCCACGGCGCACGGGAGCGCGCCCATGACATTTCTTGTCCATCGCATGGAAGGGGTACCCCCCAGACAGGTTTCGTGAGTCTCCTGGAGAACGGACGCTTGTGACGTTTCCTTGTGAATCTACCGTGTTTCTGAGTGGCGTAAAGAGGGAATTTCTCGAAATCCACCCTCCACGATCCGGCGCCGGATGACGGCGTTCAGGTTCCGAATATTCCCCTATTGTCGGTTTGACTGAAGTATGGGGCGGCCCTACATTCTCGAAGCCCGGAAATCAGCTACTTAGGCAAAATCCACGAATCCTGAGCGCCCTTTCGGGACAGGGGAGTCAGGAACGTCCGCTACGAGGAATGAACCGCATGAATGACAAGCTTCTCACCACATCCGAGGTCGCCTCCTACTGTCAGGTCACGAACGACGGCGTCGTGAAGTGGATCAAGGCGAAGAAGCTTCGAGCCTACTCCACGCCGGGTGGACACTACAGAATCAGAAAGAGTGACTTCAAGGAATTCCTCGAACGGTTCGGCATGCCCGTGGACCACGAGTTCTTCGCCGAGGCGCGCAAGAGGATCCTGATCATCGACGAGGAGGCCGGGGCGCTGGAGTTGATCTCGCGCGCCATGGGTGGAGACTCCGCCGGCTTCAGCATCATCACGGCCAAGGACGGATACGAGGCCGGGCTCAAGATCGGGAGTTTCAAGCCAGACCTGGTCATCCTCGACACCATGACCCCGAACGTGGATGCGGTGGAGGTCTGCAAGCGGATCAAGCTGGACCCGGACACCGAGAGCATCAAGGTGGTGGCCCTCACGGGCCTGCCCGAGCAGGGAGTCATGGAGCGGGTCTACAAGGTGGGCGCCGATCTGTGCCTCACCAAGCCCCTCCAGATCGAAAACCTCAAGAAAGAGGTGTCCCGGCTTCTCGAGGCCGTACAGTAACGGTCTCCTCTCATCAGAGATCCCGGCGCAGGAGACGCTACCGTGGACCCGATCCATGAGAGGGACAGGACCGCAATGACGCCCATGGGGGACATGGGGCCGGACCTGTACCGGGCGCTATTCCGCTGTTCGTCCGACGGCTTGCTCCTTCTCGAGGATGGCACCGGCATCATCAAGGAAGCCAACGCCGCCGCAGGGCTGATGGCGGGCCGCGCCCCCGAAGTTCTCCGCGGCATGCATCTTGTGGACCTGGTGGAGTCGCACGAGGCGGCTCGGGTCGACTCCGCGTTGCGCGAGGTTTCGCGCGCCGGCAGCAGTCTGCTGGACGTCGCGCTGGCCCGCCACGACTCCGAAGGCTCCCGGCCCGTCTCCGTGCATCTCGAGCCCATGTCGTCCGGCATGCTCGCCGTGATGCTCGACGTCACGGAGAAATCCCGGATGCTGGAGATGGTCCGCCGCGAGAAAGCGATGTCGCGCGGCCTGCTGGAGACGGTCAACGCCTGTGTCCTGGGAGTGGACACGCAAGGCCGGACCACCCTCTTCAACCGGAGGTTCCGCGAGACTGCCGGGATCCCTCTCTCCGAGATCCTGGGCCGCGACGTCATCGAGGCGCTCGTGATTGAACGGGACAGGCCGGTGGCGCGCCGCGCCCAGGCCGCCGTTCTCTCGGGAAGGCCCGTCGAGGAGCTCGACCTGACCATCATGTCCGGCCGGGTCCTCTCCTTCAACGGAGCGCTCGTGGAGGATTCCGGTGGCAAGCCCACCGGGGCGATCTGGGTCGCCATCGACGTGACCGCAACGCGCGAGCTCGCGGAGCAGGTGCGCCGGGGCGAAGAGCACACCCAGAGAAACCTCCAGCAGCTCAAGGAGTTCTCCCGCGTCAGCAGCATGATCCTGCAGGAGAAGGACCTGGACCGGGTCTGCCGGATGTTCGTGGAGGCGATCCGGGATGTCTCGACCTTCAACCGCGCCATCCTGACGCTGTGCGACGACGAGTTCCGGGGCTACCAGTGGTATTTCGCCGGGCTGAGCGAAGAGCAGATCACTGCCTTCCACCAGAACAAGCTCACATCCCGCGAGAGGGTGACCATCTTCCAGGAGCGGTTCCGCCTCGGCAACTCCTACTACATTCCCCACGATGAAGGATGGCACTATGAGGGAGTGCGCAGCACCAGGAACATCGTGGGGATGGTGGACTGGCACCCGGACGACTTCCTCTTCATCCCCTTGTTCGGGTCCAACCGCAAGATCGTGGGAATCGTGTCGGTGGATGACCCGGCCGACGGCCGGCGCCCGACGGCCGAGAGCGTCTCGCCGCTGGAGCTGTTCGCGAACCAGGTGGCGCACGCGATCGAAGAGAAAAAGCTCGATCAAGAGGTGAAGAAGACCACCGAGCGGTACCGGACGCTCGTCGAGACGATGAACGACGGCCTCTTCACGGTGGACTTGCGGGAGAAGATCACGTTCGTGAACCCGGCGCTGGCTTCGCTGACGGGCTACGCAGAGCGTGAGATCGCAGGCAAACCCCTCTCGTTCCTCATGCCTCCCGATTCGGTGGAGCAGTTCCGCAGGCGCGCGAGACTTCACGAAGGAGGGGCGGTGTCCCGGCTTGAGGCCTTCATCGTCGTGCAGGGCGGTGAGCGGATCCCTGTGCTTATCAGCGCGACGCCGTACCTCCAGAACAGCGCGATGATCGGTTCCTTCGCCATCGTCTCGGACCTGCGCGAGCAGAAGAACGCGGAGGGTGAGCGCCGCAGAATGCATGAGGAGGTTCTGGATGCGAACCAGAAGCTGCGTGATTCGATGGCACAGCTCCAGGCTGCTCAAGAGCAGCTCATCCAGGCCGAGAAGCTCTCGGCCCTCGGCGAGATGATCTCGGGCGTGGCGCACGAGCTCAACAATCCCCTCACGGGGGTCATGGGCTACTCACAGCTTCTGATGAGCTCGGAGGCGGCTCCCGAGATCAAGAAGAGCCTCGAGCGCATCAACAAGGAAGCGCTGAGGTGCCAGAAGATCGTGCAGAACCTGCTGGCCTTCGCGAGGCGCCATCGTCCGGAGCGCAGGCTCGTGGACATCAACGATGTGATCCGCAGCACTGTGGACCTGAGGGAGTACCAGCTCAGGGTGGACAACGTCGAGCTGGTGGTGGACCTGCAACCGGAGCCCGCTTTCGTCCTGGCCGACACGCACCAGATCCAGCAGGTCTTCATCAACATCATCAACAACGCCCACCAGGCGATGGTGGAAAGCCACCACGGCGGATGTCTCACCATCCGGTCGCGCCAGGCGAGCGAGACGCTGAAAGTCGATTTCATCGACAACGGGCCGGGGATCCCCGAGGACAAGATCGCGAAGATCTTCGACCCGTTCTTCACGACGAAGGAGATCGGCAGGGGAACGGGGCTGGGGCTGTCGCTCTCCTACGGCATCGTAAAGGAGCACGAGGGCCGGATCCTCGTCAGGAGCAAGCCGGGAGCGGGGTCCACGTTCACGGTGGAGCTGCCCGTCAAGCGGGAGGGAGAGCACGTGTCCGAGGAAAAACTAGATGCCGTGATCGGCCAGGTGCCTGTCGCGGGGGGAAGGACTATCCTCGTGGTGGACGACGAGGAGACGATCCTGGATCTCCTGCTGGCGCTTCTGGAGGGGTACGGGCACCACGTGGACACCGCCGGCAACGGACGCGAGGCACTCGAGAAAATCCGTCGGGCAGACTACGACATTATCATCTCCGACGTGAAGATGCCTGACATGGGAGGCCAGAAGCTGTACGAATCGATCAGCCAGATCAAGCCGCACTTGCTGGAGCGCATGATCTTCTCGACCGGCGACACGGTGAACCCCGTGACGCAGGCGTTCTTCCAGCAGACGGGCAATCCGTACCTGGCCAAGCCATTCAAGCTGGAAGAGGTGGAGCAGCTCATGGCGAAGGTCCTCTCCCGCCAGGGCTAGACCTCCGCCACCACTCTAGTCCGCGCGAGCGGTTTCCGCGTCGGCACGGCGAAAGCGCCCGGCCATCTCCTCGGCCCTCTCCTGTGCCTTCTTCGCCAGTTCCGCGAGCTGCTTGCGAGTTTCCTTGCCCGACTTCGGCGCCAGCAGAATGCCCACGCCGACGCCGATGACGGTGCCGGCCAGAAACGCTCCCAGAACCCCTGCCAGGTCACTTCTGTAGTCGCTCATGGTTTTACGCCTCCCTCGGCCGAGCGGCCGCCGGCCGACATGCGTTCCTCCGAACTCCGCGGCCAGAGACGGCTTATCCACAGCGCCGTGTTCGAGATGAAGGAGACCATCTTGATGATTCGGGAGGTGGACTCCTCGCGATCCCGCCTCCAGCTGGATATCACTTGTCTCACCAATTGTAGCAGGCCTCTCGCTTCTACGCCCGACTCCTCCACCGCGGCCAGGATGCCGTCGGTGCGCGACAGGATCGATCTGAGATGGCTGGCGGCGGCCTCGATGTCTGGACGCGTGCCGGTCATCATCAGTTCCGCGGCGAGTGCGGTCTTCTTGACCTGCTTCAGCGCCGCCACGAGGTACCACGTCACCACCGCGGCCAGCACGAGGAAGCCAAGCGCCAAGAGCGTGTTGGGTGTCATGCATGGCTCCTTTCCCGCGGACCAATCGGCGGGTCCGCCCTGCGCCCGAACTTGACCTTCGGGACTTCTTTCTTCTCGTCCTCCGCCTCGAAGTAGGCGCGAGCTTTCCTGCCGAACAGCCCCGCGGCAAGGTTCGCCGGGAACGTCGCGATATAGGTGTTGTACGCGCGCACTTGCTCGTTGTAGTCGCGGCGCGCGACAGCGAGCCTGTTCTCGGTCCCGGCCAGCTCGTCCTGCAGCCTGATGAAACTCTGGTTCGCCTTCAAGTCCGGGTAGTTCTCGACGATGGCGAGCAGCCGGCCCAGAGCGGAGGAGAGCCCCGCATTGGCCGCCATCGCCTCCTCGGGCGTGGTGGCCCCGGCCAGGCGGCCGCGGGCCGCGGCCACGCTCTCGAAAATCTCCTTCTCGTGGGACGCGTACCCCTTGACGGTCTCGACCAGATTGGGCACCAGGTCGCCTCGGCGTTGCAGGTTGTTCTCCACCTGCGCCCAGGCGTTGTCCACCGACTGCTCGTAGGTGACGATCCTGTTGTATGTGGACATCAGATAGAGTCCGGCGCCCACCATCAGCACGCCCAGCAGCGCCAGCAGGCCGCAGCCGCCGGCGAGGAACATCTTCTTCATCGCTTCGCTCCTTGTGCGCGGGGGAGTCCGGCGTCGACCGCGCGCGCCAGCGTCTCCACCTGTGCGTAGTATTGCTTGAACAGAGGCTTGATCGCGATCGAGGCGGCGCTTGGCCCCGAGCGCTTCACGGCCGCCACCTCCATGAACGGTGCCGCGTCGAAGCCGCACAGCATGGAGGCGTCCTTCACCACGTCGGCGCCCGGAAGCGGCACCATTGCCCCGGCAATCCTGAGCGCCGCGCGGCACAGCGCCACCACGGGCGCGTAGCTCGCCGCCATGAGGGCGGACAGCCGGTCCGCGTCGTCGTGGCCCTGGATGTATCCCGTGCGAAGCTGGATCAGCCTGGTCTTCAGCTCGCTCTCGCACTGAAGCCTCAGGTTCTCCCGCGAGACCGCCAGGCCCACGAACGGATCCGGCCCGAACACCACGATGTGCGACTCGATGATGTCGAGAAATTCGATGGGAAAGACGTCTCGCGACAGCTCGATCCAGTCCGGCGAGACGAAGAGCAGCGGGCGGTTGCCCTGCGCCTCCCACGCGCGCATGATCTGCGTGCCGCGCTCAATCTTAGGGAGCGCAAGGTCGGTCACGACCACCACCACGTTCAGATCGGACCCGCCACCCATGTGATCTCCCCGGGCCGCGGATCCGTACAACACCACCGACTGCAGCTCCTCGCCGAAGGCGCTCTTCAGATCGGAGGTCAGCCGCTCCAGCCTCCCGCGTGTTTCCGTGTCGGTCATCCCTCTCTCCGCCATGTCGTTGACCTCACCAGCCGCGGGAGGCGCCTCCTCCTCCCCCCGATCCGCCGCCGAACCCTCCGAATCCTCCTCCGCCCAGCCCTCCCCGGCCGCCGAATCCGCCGCTGCCGCTTGTGAACGGGCCGCCCGATCCCCAGTACCACGGGCGCCCGCCGCGCCTCGACGAGCGCCTCATCCGCCCGCCGAGCAGCAGCCACAGGAGCGCCGACGGTCCTCCCGCCGCGACGAAGAGGATGATCAGCACGTAGAGCAGCAGCTTGCCGCTGCCCGTGACGACCGATTGCGGAACCCGCGGCGAGAGCTTGCCCGTCAGCTCGAAGCCGAATTCCCGCGAGGTCAGCAGCGCGAGGCGCTCGACCACGTTGCGGGCCCCCACCGAGTAGTCACCCCGCTTGAAATAGGGGATTGCATCGTCGTCGAGAATCTGGCCGCACAATCCGTCCGGCAGGTACCCTTCCACACCGTACCCGTTCTCGATGCGGGACTTGCGATCTCCCACCGCCACGAGGAACAGGACCCCCCGATTGTCCTTCTTGTCGCCCACGCCCCACTCGCGCAGCCACCGCAGAGTCAGTTCTTCGATCTCCTCGCCCTCGAGCGACTTGATCGTCACCACGATGACGGCCACGCGGGACTTCTCGAACACCTCACGCGCGAGCGCCTCCATCGCGGTGAAGTCGTCGTGCACGATGACTCCCGCATAGTCGTGCACCGGGTGGTCCGTGCGCGGCGGGATGCGCACCTGAGCCTCGACAACCACCGTGGCGCCGGCCAGCACGGCCGCGAGGCATGCGGTCCAGGGGACACAGCGGGAGAGTTTCACAGGGGAAGACGCACGCCGCGGCCGGCCTGGCGGGCGCGCCGGAGCACCTCGATGCCGAGAGCCATGTCGTCGATCGCGAGACCCAGGTTGGCGCAGACGATTCGCTCGGTTTCCCTCTCGCGGCCCGGCTTGAGCTGGGCCGCCACCTCGCCCAGGTCTCCGTACAGCGGGGGCATGTCGGGGAAGTAGCAGGCGGATCGGGGGCTCAGGATCTGCTCCGTGTCGTCGGTGAGGAACTTGTCCGCTTTGCGGAACACCTCGGGCTTGAGGTACGAGCCATAGTCGAGGGGGCAGAGGAAGGCGCCCGGTTTGATCCACGACGCCTCGAGCGAAGGCTTCGGCTCGCTGAGGATCGGGCCGGCCGTCACGATAATGTCCGCGCCGGCCACGGCCTCACGCGGGGAGTCAGATGCGATCAGTTCGAGGCCGGGATAGGTGCGCGACATCTCCTGGATGTAGGACTGCGCCCTGTCGGGATGGATGTCGTAGGCCCGGACTTGCTTCAGCCCGGGCCGCACGCAGCGCAGCGCCTTGAGATTGGAGCGTCCCTGCACGCCGCACCCAAGGATCGCCAGGATGGAGGCGTCCTCGCGGGCCAGATAGCGCGCCGCCAGCGCCGTGGCGGCACCGGTGCGCTCGGCGGTGATCCAGGCGGCGTCCATCACGGCGACGGGCAGGCCGGTGTCGGGGTCATTGAGGATCAGCAGCCCCGTGATGTAGGGCAGGTCGCGATCCCGGTTGGTGGGGTAACCGCTGATCCACTTGACCCCCGCCGCGCCCAACGCGGGAATGACGGCCGGCATCGCGTGGATGAAGCAGTCCTTGCGGGGGTGCACGTCGAGCTTGGGAGGCATCTCGGTTCTGCCCTCCCCCTTCTCGCGGAAGGCAACCGCCAGCAGGTCGATGATCTGCTCCATCGCCGGGGCGGTGGACGCCACATCCTCTCGCGAGAGATAGAGAAGTTCCACGACGCGCCTCCTGTGGGATTGGATCGCCGGGCATTATATCGGAAAGGAGCCGCTGTGAGGGGACCGCGATCGATCCAGCGGAGCCCTACTCGTACCGCAGGGCCTCGATCGGGTCGAGCGATGCGGCCTTGTGCGCCGGGTAGTAGCCGAAGATCAGCCCGACCCCGCCGGCGAAAAGCACCGATGTGAGCACCGCGATGGGGGAGAACAGCATGGGCCAACTGAGCTGCCAGGAGAGCAGGACCGACACGCCGATGCCCAGCAGGATGCCCACCAGTCCTCCCACGGTGCTCAGTACCATCGACTCAAGAAGGAACTGGAGTCTCACCTGCCCCGTGCGGGCGCCGACGGCCATCCTCAGCCCGATCTCGCGAGTGCGCTCGGTGACGCTCACCAGCATGATGTTCATGATGCCGATGCCGCCCACCAGCAGCGATACGCCGGCGATGCTGCCCAGCAGTGTCGCGAGAGTCCGCTGCGTCTGCTCGGCGGCTTCCGCGATGTCGGTGAGATTGCGCACGGAGAAGTCATCGTCGCGGTCCGGCGTGATCCGGTGCCGCTGGCGCAGCAGGGAGGTGATCTGCTGCTGGGCGGCGAAGGTGGCTGATGATGAGACCGCCGAGATCATTCCGCCGGTGATGTGGCTGATTGCGAGCAGCTTTCTTTGCACCGTGGTCCAGGGGAGGATGATCGTGTCGTCCTGGTCGCGGCCCCACTGGTTCTGCCCCTTGGGGGAGAGCACGCCGACCACCTGGAACGGGAGGTTGCGCACGCGGATCGTCTGCCCCGTGGGATCGGCGCCGGCGAACAGATTGTCGGCCACCGTCCTGCCCAGCACGGCCACCCGCGCCGCGGTGCGCACGTCGGATTCCGTGAAGAAGCCACCCAAGGCCAGCGGCCAGTTCCGGATGGCGGGGAAGTCCGCGCTTGTCCCCTCGGCGCGCGTGTTCCAGTTTTGGTTACCGAAGACGAGAGACACACCGCATCCCACGGAGGGAGTCGCCATCTTCACGGCGGGGCACTCGCGCACAATCGCCTCGATGTCTTCGTCCAACAGAGTCGTGATCGTCCCGGCGCCGCCATGGAAGC
>JAWPNA010000311.1:0-13328 GCA_045402695.1 Acidobacteriota bacterium | reverse complement strand
TCTCGAGGCGGAGCCCGAGCCTCCACGCAGCCTGAGGCCGGAACTGCCCGAGGAACTGGAGCGCATCGTCCTGCGGTGTCTGCGCAAGGATGCGGCGGGGCGGTTCACCGACGGCGCCGAGCTCGCCGGGGCCCTCGGGGCGGTGCAGCGGACGGCGTTTCCGGGAGCGCGGACGGAAACCGCCGCGCAGCCCGCCGCCGCCGTCTCGTGCAGCACCCTCGCGGTGTTCCCCTTCACCGTGCGCGGCGGCCGCGATTTCGCATACCTGGGCGCCGGGATCGTAGACCTGCTCAGCACCAAGCTGGACGGGGCGGGAGACCTCAGGAGTGTCGATCCCAATGTCATTCTCTGCTGCACGGAGCCCGAGGAAGGGGCTCCCGATCCCGAGAAGGCCTCATCGATTGCACGCAGGTACGGCGCGGGACTCTTTGTCCTGGGTAACATCCTGGAGGTGGGCGGCCAGCTCAACGTGGACGCGACTCTTTACGACGCCGTGGAGGGTCTTCGCGTGGAGAGCAGGGCTTCCGCGCGCGGGGAGGCCACGCGGATCTTCGACCTGGTGGATCGCCTGACGGCCGATCTGCTGGCCCGCCGTCCCGGTGGCCCCGGCGCGCGGCTCTCCCGGATCGCCGCGATGGCCACCGACTCCTTCCCCGCGCTGAAGGCCTACCTGGAAGGAGAGAGTCACATGCGCGCCTTCCGCCGCGTCGCGGCGGCCGAGTCGTACCGGCGCGCCGTGGAAGCGGACCCCGGCTTCGCGCTGGCGTGGTACCGCCTTGGCGTCGCTGCATTGTGGTCCGGCCAGTCGGAGACGTCGCGCGCGGCCGCGCGGCAGGCGATCCAGTTGAGCGGACGCCTCTCGGAACGAGACCGAAGTCTCTTGCAGGCGTTCGGCGCCGCGCGGAGAGGCGCCAACGACGAGGCCGAGCGGCGCTACCGGGCCATCGTCGGCGCGTATCCCGACGACGTCGAGGCGTGGTACCAGCTCGGCGAGGTGCTGTTTCATTGCGGGCCGCAGCACGGGCGCTCCATCGCCGAGTCGCGCGAGGTCTGGGAGCGGCTGCTGTTTCTCGAGCCGAAGCACATCAACGGCCTGGTCCACCTCGGCGTCATTGCCGCCAGCCAGGGCCGGTGGGATGACTTCGAGTCGTCGGTGCGCCGAGTCATGCAGCTCAGCCCGACGGGAGACGCGGCGATCTGGATACGAGCCTTCTGGGCCTTCTCGCGCGACGATGGGGCGGAGCAGACTGCCCTTCTGGCCGAGCTGAGAGCCGCGAGCGACTACAGCATCGTGTTCGCGGCCCAGTTCCTCGGCGCCTACCTGGGCAACCCGTCGGCCGCCCTCCGGCTCGCTGGCCTCCTGACGGAACCGGTGCGGTCGGCGGAGGTCCGGGCGTACGGGCACGTGATGCGGGCGCACCTGGAACTGGCCCGCGGCCGATGGCGAGCCGCGGAGGCCGAGCTATCCGCCGCGGAGTCGCTTCACGCGACATCCCCTCTGCTGTACCGGGCGCTCCTGTCCGCCACTCCGTTCGCGCCGATCTCGCAGGACAGGCTGCGGGAGGTCCTCGAGAGCGTGCGAAGCATGGCGCCGGAGGAGGGCGTCGCCCGGATCGAGACGCCCGCATGGCTCGGGCCTCACGACGGCCTTCACCAGCACCTCCAGCTCTATCTGACGGGGCTGCTTGCCACGCGGACCGGACATCCGGACGAAGCGATCGACTGCGCGGCGCGGCTCGAGGTCCTTTCCGGTTCCGATGAGGCGGCGCCGTTCATCGAGGACCTGGCCCGCAGCGTGCGCGCTCACGTGGCGTCGGAGGCGGGCCGCGCCGCCGAGGGGCTATCGCTGCTGGAGGGGACGCGCATGCAGACGCGGTTCGACCTGATCCTCTGGTCGCCGTTCTTCTCGCAGTCCCGCGAGCGGTTCACGCGGGCGGCCCTGCTGTCTTCCGTGGGCCGACTGGAGGAGGCCCTTGTCTGGTACGGGGCCTTCGCCGAGAACTCGATCTACGATCAGGTATACGTGGCTCCGGCCCATTTCCGGCGCGGTGAGATCAGCGAGCGTCTGCGGCGTCCCCGGGAGGCGGCGGCCCATTACCGCCGCTTCCTGGATCTCTGGCGTGACTGCGACCCCGAGCTACGCCCCGTTCTGGGCCAGGCGAGGGAAGGGATCGAGCGCGTCGGAGAGTCGTGAGACGGCGCGCAAGAACTACGGACAGCTGACGCCTGAGTGCGGGGTGCCGTCGGACTGGGAGCCGAGGTTGCCGCCGCACGAATTCTCCGAGCGAACGAGATAGTAGAAGATCGGCGACGCGGTCCGTCTCATTCGACTCCAGACATGAGGCCCCCGAGAAGGGCGAGGCCGACCGGCTCCTGAGCAGGTCATACGCCACGCTGTCGCCGCCCGGGTCCGAGGGTGCGCTCCAACTCAACTTGGTGGGCGCCGCGCCGATGATCGTCAGGTCCTGCACGTCGCCCGGGATCTCCCAGACGCTGGGATCGAACCGCGCAGAGTCGACCGCGTCGTTGCCGCCGTCGAGATCGCTGTCCACATTGACGCACACGCCGTCGTCGGGAAGCAGCGCGTTGAAGGGGAGGTTGGCGATGTTGCTGAACGCGATGTCGTCCACGTCTCAGCCGGGAGCCCCCACGGCGACATCGGACCCGATCCGGAAGCGTATCCGCGTGCTCTGGCCCGCCCAGAAGTTCTCGAAGTTGACGGTGACGGTGTGGAATGACGGGTAACCCGGACTGGTCCCGGCGACAAGCACTCAGCCTTTCCGCGCGGGCTGCGAGGTCGCGGGCTCGGCAAGGACCAGCTCGTAGGTCTGGTCGAGCATCGGGCGCGGCTCGTCGGTGAGGTTGGGCGTGCCTCGATGGAGGGTGTTGCCGTCGCGCAGCAGGGCGTCGCCGCGCTGCAGATCGAGAGAGACGGGGTACACGTTGGGGATGTCGATCACCGGCCGGGTCGCGCTGAACGATCGCGGCAGATGATGGGTACCCGGCAGGATGCTCATGGCGCCGTTGGACCACCGGAAATCAACGAGCGGGATGTTGTACGTGAGGCGGAGTGAACGATGGCGGCCGTCGGGCTCGGATGGTGTCGGCCATCTCTGATCCGAGTGCCACCCCATGTATTGGGAGCCATGGAACACAGCCTCAACATTCGTCCAAACGCGCCTCCAGGCGCCGTAGGGAGTGAAGACCGCGTCAACCATTTCCTCGATGACCGGGTTGCGGTGATACAGCACGCTCGCAAGCGGGCCCTGAAGAACCCTCGCATAACCTGTGAGATCGATTGCCAGCCGGCCCGAACCCCGCCCCTCCTTGAAGTTGTCGGCCACGGCCCTGGCGTGCTCGCCGCGCAGGATCGGCAGGAGCTGCTCGTACATCCCCTCCACCAGCTCCACCGGCAGGAAGTTCCGGAGGGTGATGAAGCCGTTGATCATCAGCTCATTGAGCCAGAGCTCCTTCTGCCTGGGATCGATGGGCACCCTCGAATCCTCCATCTGAAACGGGGCACACCGGGTTCGCACTTCTGCAGCGGGCCGCATTGTACCACCCCATCTTCCGCTCCCACCGGGTGACAGGCTCACCGAAGGAGTACATCACGGTGTCGGCGAAGGCCGCCCCTGACTCGAATCTCTGGACCTCCGCGGGCCTGAATGTCGACGTCCCGTTCTCGAAGGGAAAGGGATCACTCAGCCCTTACGCCGGGTGGGTCCGGCTGACCCTGAGAAGCCAGCTCGTGCGGCCCCTCTCGTCCGTCTCGATGATCTTGGCGAGCAGATCGCCCTGAGGGAGATCCTGATGACATCTCGAGCGAGTAGACGCCGCTGAAATCGGCGTTGCCCGGCGCGTTGGCGGCCGCCGGCTTGTCGGCGGATGCGTCGTAGTTCGGGAGATTCTTCGCGGCAGCGACGGATGATACGAGCGCCGCCAGCGTGATCGCCATCGGCAATCGGAACGTGGCGTTCATCTCTCCTCCCGTGTGACGCGGAAGCTGGTTGTGGGCGATTGGGCCTCTCGTGAACCGCTGGGTGTCACGCCGCGCAGGGCCCTATCTGAGGGCACATCCTCAATCATACGGCGGCGGCGACTCGCTCGCCCGTCGCGGCGTCAAGGACTTCGTCGGCGTCCTGCCAGCGCCGCCAACCCCGCCCGCGCGCGCTGGTCGCCGGGGCGGGCGGTCAGGCCCGCGCGCAGATGGGTGGCGGCCTCCTCGCCTTGGCCCATCTGCAGGAGCGCCAGGCCGAGGTTGATCCGAGCGTCGGGATCGCCCGGCTCCAGCGTGACTGCCTTTCGGAAGACGGCGATGGCCTCCGATGTCCTGCCCTGCAACACCATCGTGTGGCCCAGGCCGTTCCATGCCCCCGCCAGGCCGGGATCCACCCGGGTCGCGCGAGCCAGGACGGCCTCCGCCTGATCGGGGTGGCCCATCCGCACCAGGGCCATGCCGAGCCCCAGCATCGACTTCACGTGGCCGGGCTCGGCCTCGAGGGCCTTGCGAAACTGCTCCGCGGCCAGATCCGGATGCCCCTGAATGTGAAACAGCCGGCCCAGGTTGAAAACCGCCGCGAAGTAGCGCGGCTCGAGCTCCAGGCAGGCTCGGTACTTCTCGATGGCGGGCTCGATGAGGCTTTGCTGCTCGAGCACCACGCCCTGGTTGTACAGGTAGATCGCAGCCTTGCCTCTCTCCTCGGCGGACGCGCCGGCCAGTCCTGTCGCGGCCGCGACGTCGCCCGAGGGGGCCTGCCCGACGACCCTCCAGAACTCCGAGGCGTCGGCGGCCCTCGCCGCTCCCGGCAGGCCGTGCTCGTTGACGTCCTTCCACAGCTCCAGCGCGATCAGCCGGTGTCCTTGTGGTGTGGGGTGGACATAGTCCTCGATCAGGTTGAAGCCGACCAGACCGTGGGGTGCTTCGTGCTCGAACAGGCGCTCGATGTCCACCAGGATAGCTCCGGTGTCCGCGGCGACGCGACGGATCACGGCGTTGAGGGAGCTGCTCGCCCTGGCGGGCTGCGCATCGGCGTCGCGGGCCGCGATGTAGGCCGCGCGGGCGTCGTCCCATCGTGACAGCGCCTCGTAGGCCCGGCCCAGCGCGAACTGGATCTCCGCGTACTCTGGGGCGATGCTTCGCGCCGACTCGAGGCTCGCGGCCGCGCCGGCAGGGTCGCCGCCCTGCAGCAGCGCCTTGCCCTGATCGAGAAACGCCGCCGCGCGCCGGCGCGCCTCCTCTCCGAGCGCCGTTTCGAAGGAGGACTGGTTCGGGGGCCAGTCGCGCAGGTTCGATGCCACGGTGCACAGCACGACAGGGACGCGGCGGCTGCTCCCCAGCTCGACGATCGCGCGCAGATTCTCCTCGAATAGATCGCGCGCGCGGGTCTTGTCCTCTTCGGTGACGCCCGCGGCCTCCTCGCGCGTCACGTCGAGGCCGAGCAGCCCCCCGGTGGTTGAGGCCGCGATCTCCTGGACGGGCGGCTTCGCCGCAGCGCGGATGCGCTGGGCGGCGCGCACCAGCAGGGAGTAGAGCCGCGACCGGTACATCAGAGCGCGCAGCCGATCAAGCCGCGGGCTCCGCTCCAGGAAGTCCTTGTAGAAGCGCCTCTCGACGAACTCGTTGTGGCCTTCGTACACCACCAGGACGTCGGGGCTGTAGTCGATCACCTCGTGAGCGAGGATTCTCAGGCGGTGCGATCCGTACGACATCGCGGCCGCGTTGACCGCCTCGATGGTCCTCTCCGGCCAGGATGACTTGAGCGCTTCGCCGAGGACCTTGGTGAAGGCGATTTCCGCTCCCCAGGGAAAGCCGGCGGCGCTGGAGCCACCGAGGACGAAGAACCGAAAGCCGTCGGCGGGCTTGACGGCGCGGAATTCCTGGTAGTTGAAGGATCGCTGCACGGCGCGCGGCGGTGTGGCGAGCACGCCTCGTGCGGGATCCTCGACGAACACGCGCACCAGACGCGAGAAACCCTCGAACGGATCCCGCTCGGCGAGCAGCGTCCTCACGCCGGCGACCCACAGGACGGCCTCCGCAAGAGCGAAGAAGGAAACGACGATGAGGCAGGAGAAGACGGCGGTCTTGGCGCGCGGCAGGCGTCCCGATGATGGCATCTTCGGTAAGTCTCAGGCAGGCGGCGCGATCGAGTCAAGTCTCTTCGTGCCTCGCCCAGCGCGTGGCGATCCCGGGTCGCGGGCCGGGAGGATCCCATCACGAGCTCCAGTTCTCGGGACCTGAGCAGAGAACGGCCCGCGACATCGTCACGGACGACGGCGGGGTCGAGGTGGCCGTGGACGAGCCGAGTGCGGTCAACCTGAAGGGCGCCACGATCGACGACCTCGAGGGAACAAACCAGAGCGGCGTCAAGCTCACCAACCCGAATTCTCCGTGGGGCGAGCCCACCCTTGCGACAAACCACATGGTCCAATCCGCGAGGATCACGGAAACATCATCACCGTCGCGAGCCGTCCGGGAATACACCAGGTTGATTCACACGGGTTGCTCCCAAGTTCGCCATGAGCGCTCCGTCAGGCTGTCGCGGCAGGCGCGACGTTCTGATTCATGCGGAAAAGGTTGTTCGGGTCGTATTTCGCCTTGACCTTGGCGAGTCGGTCATAGTTCGGGCCGTAGGCGCCGGAGCGGACACGTTGGGCTTCGTCGGCGGGCATGAAATTGACGTAGACGCCTCCCGTCGCGAACGGCGCGGCTGCATCGTACAGCGCCCGCGTCCATCCGAGGCACGGCGAGTCCTGAGACGGACTGCTCCAGCGCGTGTGCACGTTCATCACGAAATTGACGTTCCGGTGCGGATAGGCGGTCGCCTCGACGGGAATGCGGTTGATCGCGCCACCGAGGCTGCCTATGAAGATCTCGCACTGCGGGGACGGGAGACGCAGGACCGCGTTCAAGAGCACATCGATCAGGCCGTCAGCTAGCTCGACGAAATCGTGCGATTTCCAGTAGTTCCGCTCGCCGGCGGTGAGCAGAGGATCAAAGGCCGTCTGCCACGCTGCGTAAGGGGCGGGCCCGACGACGTCCGCGATTGGTTTCCCGATCGCCTTGAACGGCGCCACGGCCTTTTCTCCGGCAACGGGATCGCCGGCGTGACAGAGGGCGAGCACGAGAACCTCCGTGCCATGCACCTCCTCCGGAAGGAACGAGAGGGGCGGCGCCTTCCGCATCACGGCCCAGCAACACAATTCGTCCGGTGCCTTCGCGACCAGACGACGGTACTCGTGGAGAACCTCCTTCGCATTCGAGAACGGGTGAACGATGAGCCCCGCGATGACCTGGGGGCCCACGGGGTGGAGCTTGAATTCGAACGAAGTCACGACGCCGAAATTCCCACCTCCACCGCGGATCGCCCAGAAGAGATCCGGGTGATCGGTACCGCTCGCGCGCACCAGCTCTCCCGCGGCGGTCACGACGTCGGCTGAAAGGAGGTTGTCGACCGTTAGTCCGTGCTTTCGGCTGAGCCAGCCGAATCCGCCGCCGAGAGTCAGCCCAGCGACTCCGGTCGTCGAGTTGATCCCCACCGGAGTCGCGAGACCGAAGGCTTGAGTCTCCTTGTCGAGATCGGCAAGCCTGGCGCCGGGCTCGACGCGGGCGATGCGTGCCTCGGGATCGACCCGCACCGAGCCCATCCGCGACAGGTCGAGCATCAGCCCCCCGTCGCACACGGCGTTTCCCGCGATGTTGTGCCCACCGCCCCGGACCGACAGCAGCAGCCCGTGTTGCGCTGCCAGGCGAACGGTCTGGATGACGTCATTCGCCCCGACCGCGCGCACGACCGCCGCGGGACGCTTGTCGATCATCGCGTTCCAAATCGTCCTCGCTTCGTCGTAACCCGCGTCCCCGGGAAGACACAGTGCGCCGCGGAGTCCGCCTCGAAGCCCGTCCAGCGCTTCGGATGAGAGAGATACGTGTTTCCCGTCGATCGTCTTGACTACGATTCCCGCCATTGCAGACCTCCGATGTCCATGCGCCCGAACACGCACAGCTTCCGCTCCGTCCGATTGTCGGACGCGCCCGAACCGAACAGCTCGACCAGGCGTACGTGTGAGGCGGTGTCGACGAGGGACACTATACCGACGCGTCGGTCTTGACGTATAGCCGCGTGTTGGAAATACTTTGCCGATCGTCCGGAGATGGGGGATGAGTCGAGACATTCTGTCCGACGTGCTGCGTGCGGTCCGGCTCCAGGGTGCCGTCTTTTACTACATCGACGGAAGCTCCCCCTGGGTGGCGGAGGCGCCCCCCGCGCGGGAGATCATCCCTGCCATCATACCCGGCGCCGAGCACATGATGGAGTTCCACGCCGTCGTCGAGGGATCATGCTGGGCCGCGATCGTCGGCGAGCCGCCGCTCCGCCTCGCAGAAAGCGACGTCATCCTCTTCCCGCAGGGGGATCCGCACGTCATGTCGAGCGCCCCGGGGATGAGGCCGCCGCCGTTGCCGAACAAAGCTGTCTACTACGCGCCGCGCCCTCCTCAGCTGCCCTACGCGCTCAGCCTGGGCGGCGCCGAGGTCACAACGGCGCGCCTGGACGGCGGAGGGCGTGATCGCACGACCATCGTATGCGGCTTCCTTGGGCTGGACGCGCGGCCGTTCAATCCTCTCCTCGCGGCGCTGCCCCGGGTGCTCCACATCTCGGGCTCGACGCTCGGCCCCGATTCGTGGGTCGCGTCGTTCCTGCGCGCGGTGGTCGTCGAGTCGAATCAGCGGCGTCCCGGCGGAGAGGCCGTGCTCGAAAGGATGAGCGAGATGCTCTTCGTCGAGGTGTTGCGCCGCTACGCCGACACCCTGCCCGACGGACGGACCGGATGGCTCGCAGGGATGCGCGACTCCTCCGTCGGCCGCGTGCTCGCACTCCTGCACGAAAAGCCGGAGGCGCCGTGGACGCTCGAACGCCTCGCCGATGACGCGGCAATGTCGCGCTCGACGTTGCACGAGCGCTTCGTCCACTTCGTCGGCCAACCGCCCATGCAGTACCTGGCGCAGTGGCGCATGCAAGTGGCCTCGAGGCTTCTGCGCGACACGAAGGCGAAGATCATCGAGGTTGCGCTCGGTGTGGGGTACGAGAGCGAGGCCGCGTTCTCTCGCGCGTTCAAACGCGCGGTGGGTGTCGCCCCGGGTGCGTGGCGTGTCGGGCGTCGGCCCGACGGTGAGGCCGATGCGGCTCCGCCGTGACGTGATCGGACGCGCGCCCCGCTGAAGAATCGCGCGAAGTGGTGACCGGATCAACATCCGGGTATCCGTGCGAATCCCCGAGGCCGCTAGAGAAGTTAAGAGGGACCAGTGAAGGGGGGCAGGTCAAGATGAAGGCCATCGTCCAGGGTGGATACGGCTCACCTGACTTTCTTAAGCTCCGGGAGATCGAAAAGCCGGTCGTCGGCGAGGACCGTGTGCTCCTGAGGGTCAGCGCAGCCTCGGTCAACGCCGCCGACTGGCACCTCATGCAAAGGCTGCCGCACCTCATCGGCATGCTTCTGCGCAGTCCCCGGAGCAGCGTTCGGGGCTTCGACGTGGCCGGACATGTCGAGGAGGTGGGCAAGAACGTGACGCGATTCAAGCGCGGCGACGAAGTGTTCGGCACGGGGATTGGGACCTTCGCCGAGTACGTGACGACCACCGAAGACCGCTTGGCGCCGAAGCCTGGCAATCTGACGTTCGAGCAGGCCGCGGCCATCCCTGTCGCGGGCGTCACGGCCTTGCAGGGTCTGCGCGACGCGGCGCACGTCCAGCAGGGGCAGAGGGTGCTGATCTACGGAGCCGGGGGCGGCGTGGGCACGTTCGCCGTCCAGATCGCCAAGTCGATCGGGGCGCACGTCACCGCCGTGAGCAGCACGAGGAACGTGGACCTCGTCCGCTCAATCGGCGCTGATGAGGTCATCGATTACACAAAGGACGATTTCACCAGACGTGGACAGCGCTACGACGTCCTGTTCGATGTCGGTGCGAACCGTTCATTCGCCGATTGCCGGCGCGTCCTGGTTCCGAACGGAACGATGATACTCGCCGGCGCGCCCAAGAGGCCTTGGGCAATACTGTCGCGTCTGCTCAAGGCGCAGCTGTTGTCGCGCATCGGGAGCCAACGAATCGCGTCGTTTCTGGCCAGGGTGAGGCATGAGGATCTTGTCGTGCTGAAGGATCTCGTCGAAGCCGGAAAGCTCTTTCCGGTGATCGATCGACAGTATCCGTTGAGCGAGGTTCCCGACGCTGTCCGATACGTGGGAACAGGCGATGCCCGAGGCAAAGTCGTCATAAGCGTCACCTGAGCCGTTGCCTCGAGAAGCTGGCAGCTGTTGGGCGCTCAGTGCAGGACCAAGCTCCCGGTGATCGCGAACCTCGAAGTCCTGCGACAGATCGGGGACCTGCCCGGGACTGCGAGTAGCGAGCGCGGCGGAGAGCCCGGGGCGCAGGTGATGAACTGGATCCGCCGCACCATGACCGAAGCGTCGCTCCTGTGCTCCTTGGTCCAGAAGGAGCGATCCTGCGTGGGCAAGCAGCACCCAGTTCCTCCGGTGCAGCAGGTCAGTGTTCCTGAACTCGAGTCACGCCTCTCCTTGATCAGCTCCTCTCCCGGCAGGGTGAGAGGGCGCTTGCCGCCAACGCTATGTTGGGCCACTTCGTGCCGCAGCTTTACCTCGTGGCGCCGACGTGATGATCGCTCCGCATCGGTCCAACAGGAGGGAACGCAAGACTCAAGACGGCCGCCGGCTACGCCGGTACGAACGTCGCCGGCTGGTCGAACGCTTCTTCGCCTGGATCCAGTGGCAGGTCGCCTGCTCGTTCGTTGGGACTACTCCCCCGAAAACTTCCTCGGATTCGTCCATCTGGCATCCATCGCGATCCTGGTGAAACAGTTTTGAGGTAGGATCTAGGAACTCGAACGAGCGCGAGCCGTAGTAATATCGGCGGCCGGATGCAGGGGAGGAACGCGGCGGTGCTGATATGGTGCCAGTGATGTCCGCCCGCCGCGGGTGAGCGTGGGCGTTGTGCGGTAGAGTCCCGGCGAGAAAACAGGGAACAAACGGATCATTTGGAGAGTCTGGTCGAGTATGACGATCGCGCGGACCGACGAACCGACGCAGAAACCGCTCCGGCTGTGGCCCGGTGTGGTCGCCGTGATGCTGCAGTGGCCGGCCTGGCTCGTCCTCCTTTTCGTCGTTCCCGAGGGCATGCTCTACGGGGTGCTTGCCGGAGTCTTAGGCGGGCTGGCAGTCGTCGTGTGGTGGCTGTTCTTCAGCAGGGCGCCCTGGTCCGAGCGTGTGGGCGCCATCGTCCTGATGATCGTCGCGCTGTTCGCGACATCGCGCATCGTTCACAAGTCCATTGCGAACGCGGGGATGGGGATGATGTTGCCCATCTTCGCCATCCCGGTCCTGAGCCTCGCCTTGGTGTCCTGGGCGGCCGCCAGCCGTCGCCTCTCTGACGGACCTCGGCGCGCGTCGCTGATCCCCACCATCTTGCTGGCGTGCGGAGTGTTCACGCTCCTGCGCACCGGTGGGATTACCGGCGACGGCAAATCGGATTTCCATTGGAGGTGGGCGCAGACTCCCGAGGAACGGCTCGTGGCTCAAGCCGGCGAGGAGCCGGCGGCGCTTCGGCCGACTCAGGTAGCAGCGGAAACAGTTGCCGATTGGCCCGGCTTTCGCGGACCCGATCGCGACGGCATCATTCGCGGCGTACGGATCGCGACCAACTGGACCGCGTCGCCGCCGGTCGAGTTGTGGCGCCGGCCGATCGGACCGGGCTGGTCGTCGTTCGCGGTCCGCGGCGACCTCCTCTACACCCAGGAGCAGCGCGGCGACGACGAGGTCGTCGCCTGCTACAACGTGACCACCGGCCAGCCGGTCTGGAGGCACGACGACGCGGCCCGGTTCTGGGAGTCGAATGGCGGTGCCGGTCCGCGCGCGACGCCAACCCTCAGCACCGGTCGCGTGTACACGCTCGGTGCGACCGGAATCGTGAACGTGCTCGACGCCGCTGACGGCGCCGTCATGTGGTCGCGCAACGCGGCGTCCGACACCGGCAAGAAGGTCCCAGGCTGGGGCTTCGCGAGCTCACCGTTGGTGGTCGATGATGTCGTTATTGTCGCCACCGCCGGCAAGCTCGTCGCCTACGACCTCTCCACCGGCGATCCGCGCTGGTTCGGCCCGGCCGGCGGCTGGGGCTACAGCTCGCCACACCTGGTGACGATCGACGGAGTCGCGCAGATCCTGCTGCTGAACGGCGCCGGTGCGATCAGCGTCGCGCCGGGCGACGGCACTCTGCTTTGGGAGCACAAGTGGCCGGGCGACGGCATCGTGCAGCCGGCCCTGACCGCGGACGGCGACGTCCTGATCGGCAGCGGCTCCGGAATGGGCACCGGCGCCGGGGTCGGCATGCGCCGCATCGCGGTGGCGCACGGACCCGGCGGATGGACCGCCAAAGAGCGCTGGACCTCGGTCGGGCTGAAGCCCTACTTCAACGACTTCGTCGTTCACAAGGGCCATGCTTTCGGCTTCGACGGCAGCATCCTCGCGTGCATCGACCTCGAGGACGGCAAGCGCAAGTGGAAGGGCGGACGCTACGGCCACGGTCAGCTCGTCCTGTTGCCCGACCAGGACCTGCTGCTGGTGCTGTCGGAGGAGGGGGAGCTGGCGCTGGTCGCTGCGGCCCCCGACCAGTTCGAGGAGCTCGCGCGGTGGCCGGCGATCGAGGGCAAGACCTGGAACCACCCAGTGCTGATCGGCGATGTCCTGCTGGCTCGCAACGACCACGAGATGGTCGCGTTCCGGCTGTCCCTCACGGGCCGCTGACGGGGGTCGCCTTCGCGGCCATCGCGGGTGCCGCCCAACACGCCGCACCTGACGAGCGGCGCTACGCGAGCGCCGACGCCGCTCGCAAGTGAACGCGACACGGCCCTGGCCCATTCTGCCGAGCGCCTGCCTCGGATGAGATCCGTCGTTTCACGCAACTCACTCAGAACCTGCTGCCGGGGCTGGGGCTTGAACCCAGATGGGCCTAAGGCCCAGGGGATTTTAAGGCGACGCGGAAGTGGCAATGAAATCAGTAAGTTACCAACTCGTTGCCCTTTCCCGTTTCCAAGTGTTACGGGGAGTGACCGTACAGTACGAGGGTTCTGGACACCCAGATGGACACCTCCTGTCGGGCAGTGACTGTCCCGATGCATGAGATTCCCGCCTAGCCCAACTTCCGCAGTTGACCTCTGATCCGAACTATTTTCGGGGTGGTCGTGAGCCGAAGTTGTTTGTTTGTGTTACGGCCTGACTCAAACTCGCGTGTAGTGCCAACCTACCCCCTTGCGGACGCGGTTCCGAAC
>JAWPNA010000114.1:0-9487 GCA_045402695.1 Acidobacteriota bacterium | reverse complement strand
CCCGGCGGTCGGCTCGCCGCGGTCGTCGACGGTGAACCTGCCGGAGATCGATCCCGCCGACCTGATCCAGGCGATCGAGGAGATCTACCGCCCGGCGGGGGATGGATACCTGTGGGTCGAAGACGACGTCGCAGGGCTGCTGCAAGGCCTGTCCGCTCCTCAGGCGGCCCGCCTGCGCGCGCAGCTCGCCGCGGAGCAGTGTTGAAGAGGAAAACGCAGTCCCATCAAAAGGAGTCAGTGATGAGGTCCTCGAGGATGTCACGCTGGGCGGCGGTCGGTTCGATGGCGGCGCTCCTGTTCTTCCAGCCTGGCCACGTCTCCGCGCGACAGGCTGGGCCGGACCTGCCGGGCGACGACGAGTCGATGCGCGAGGACCTCCAGGAGACCGTTGAGATCTACATGATCGCCAAGATGAAGCGCTTTCTGGACCTCACCGACGACCAGGAGCGCAAGGTGATTCCCGCGGTGGAGGAGCTCAACAACTCACGGCGGCAGATGATGAAGAAGCGCCGCCTGACCCTCATGAAGCTCATGCCGCTCGTGGAGGAGGATGCGGGCGACGACGCGGAGACGGCCCGGCTCCTCGATCAGCTCGATGCGCTCGACCGGGACTTCCGCCAGGAGGAGATCAAGGCCAGGGACACCATTCGCGCGGCGCTCACGCCGCGGCAGCAGGCCAGGTTCGTCGTCTTCCAGGAGCGTTTCCGCCACGAGATGCAGGAGCGCTTGCGCCGGATGGGCCCGGGCGGCGGACCGTCCCCAGGCGAGGGCCGCCCCCCCGGGCCCTTGGGGCAGCGCCGCATCCCGCCTCCAGGCCGTCCCTGAGTTCTGGATGCCCCCGAGCGCGCAGCAACTGGGCATGGACGCCGAGGACCTCGCCGCCCGATTCCTCGTGTCGAAGGGGTATCGCATCCTTCAGCGGCGGTATAGAACACGCTCCGGTGAAGTGGACCTGATCGCGGCGTCGGGAGACGGCACGCTCGTGTTCGTCGAGGTCAAGGCTCGCCGGAGCACGGAGTTCGGCACTCCCGCGGAGGCGGTGCATCCGGGGAAGCAGGCCCGGCTTGGCAGAGTCGCGGCCGAATACATCTCCTCGCATCTTCCTGGAGACTCGCCATGTCGGTTCGATGTCATCGCGATCATGTGGAGAGGCGGCCACGAGCCCATTCTCGATCACTTCGAGGACGCCTTTCGCCCCGCTTCCTGAGCGCCAAGGAACGCCCGCCGTGCGTTTGACAGTGCCCCGAACGTCTGTTATAACAACGCGGCGCGAGCGGGAATAACTCAGTGGTAGAGTGCAACCTTGCCAAGGTTGAAGTCGCGGGTTCGAATCCCGTTTCCCGCTCCACCTTCCTCACCGACTCCCGCCGCCCCGGTATGTATGGAACGCCTGCCCCCGGAGCGGACAGTCGCTGGTGAAGCCTGGAGCCAAGGGGCGGCGTAGCCAAGCGGTAAGGCAGAGGTCTGCAAAACCTTCACCACCGGTTCGATTCCGGTCGCCGCCTCCAGCCTCCAGCCTTCCGCTCCTAAGGACCCGCTCGCGCGCCATCCGGGCAGACTGGAGGCTGCCCAGGGGTCCCGAATTGAGGCCTTGAATTAGCTTGGCCGCATCGGGTATCATGCAACTCGCCTCACCGGGATCCACTCGGGGGACCCGGATTGAAGGCCATAAACGATGCGTCAGTGACTCCACAATAGATAGGCACTGAGCGTGCAGAGGTCGCAGAGCGCTCGAAGGGGGCCCTGGGGCCGCCCAGGTGCCCGCAGTAAATCCCGGACTCAAGATCAGTGCTCGTTCGTTCCAACTCGCGCACGACGCGCGGGGGTGGCTGGAGTACATACACGACTTTAACGCAGTGCTTGCCCCGCAACTCACGTTGACGAGGCGCCCCCGAACACGGAGACGCCGACAGGAGGAGAGAAGAAATGAGAACCAGGAAGTTGTTGCTCGCGAGCAGCCTGCTCGTTTTTGCCGTGGTCTTTGCGGGATGCGCCAAGCCTCCGGAGATGGAGATGAAGGAAGCCCAGGCCGCCCTCGATGAAGCCCGCAACACGACGCAGGCCGACAAGTGGGCATCCAGCGACTACCAGGCGGCCAAGAGCGCGCTCGATCAGGCCAACCAGGAAGTCGAGGCGCAGAACCAGCGCTTCGCCCTCATGAGGAATTACGACAAGGCGAAGGAGATGTTCGTCCAGGCCAAGAACGACGCCGCCAAGGCGAAGCAGGCCGCTGTCGCCGCCAAGGAGGCCGCGAAGAACGAGGCCAACATGAAGCTGCAGGAAGCCACCGCCGCGATCCAGAGCGCGCGCGACGCCCTCAGCAAGGCTCCCGTGACCAAGGACACCCGGGCCGACATCCAGCTCTTCACCTCCGATCTGGACGGCCTCGATCAGTCCCTAGGAGAGGTTCGGAACCTCATCTCCAGCGAGGACTACAAGGGCGCCTCCAGCAAGGCCACCAGCATCACTCAGTCGGCATCCGACATCGCGACGAAGCTGACCGAGGCGGCCGAGAAGGCCGCGATGAAGAAGAAGGGCAGAAAGTAAGCCGTCGCGGACCACTGCGCCCGGGCCGCCGGAGATTGCGAACCGGCGGCCCGGGGCGTACATTTCGGGAGGTTCTTGGCCGGAATGGACGTACAGGCAGACTATCTCGCGGACTGGTTCTCGCGCTCTCCGGAATGGAAGATCTGAACTTCCCTCGCCCAACTCCCCCGACTCGCTCTTTCCTGTGTCGCCTCCCGGCGATGGGGGCGGCGATCTGCCTCGCGCTGACAGCCGCCGGTTGTGCCGAGGCGCCCATCACCAGGAAGTACGAGGCGAAGGCCGAGCTCCAGAAAGCACGTGACGAGGGGGCCGGCGATCTCGCTCCCGAGTTGATGGCGGCCGCGGAGGAATCGTTCACGGCGGGATTGCGTGAGATGGGCCTCCAGCTCCAAAAGATGCGGTGGAACCGCGCGTTCGGGCGCTCTGAAGCCATGTTCGAGACGAGCATCCGCCGCGCGCGGCTCGCCCAGACCCGATCCCGGCAGCAGCAGGCGCACGACCAGCACCGCGCCACGCACCTGCTGAGAAGGGCCGACTCCAGTTTCGACCAGATGGAGTGGCTGATGACGTACATCCCTCCCCGGAGCTCGATCCGCTCGGACGTGAAGCGCGCCGAGGTCAGTTACATCGAAGCCAAGTCATTGCTGGGGAGCGGCGAGTTTGCCCGCGCCCTCCAGTCGGCGCAGCATGCCAACGAAGGCCTGGACTCGGCGCGAGCCAGGTTTTCCCGTTACATCCGGTCGAGCGCCGATCCCGGGCGCAGCGCCCTTTACCGTCGCTGGGTGCGCGAGACTCTCGAATGGTCCGCCGCCAACGACAGCAAGGCGATCATCGTGGACAAGATGAGGCGCACGTTATCGCTTGTTTCGGACGGCCGCCGCGTGCGCTCGTACCGCGCCGAGCTGGGAGTCAACGGAACGATGGACAAGATCGTCTCCGGCGACCGGGCCACGCCGGAAGGGCGGTACCGCGTCACGGAAAAGCGCGGATTGCGGCAGACGCGGTGGTACAAGGCCCTTCTCCTGAACTACCCGAACGCGGAAGACATGGCGCGGTTCAACCAGGCCAAGCAACGCGGGCAGGTGTCGCGCCGGGCCCGCATCGGTGGCCTGATCGAGATTCACGGCGAGGGCGGACGCGGCGGCGACTGGACCGACGGGTGCGTCGCGCTCTTGAACCGCGACATGGACGATCTGTTCGATCGGGTCGGCGTCGGCACACCCGTCACGATCGTTGGGTTCGAGTCGGATGGCACAACCGATCTCGCCGCGGCACGACTGGGCGGGGGGACGCAGCCCCGCGCCTCCGCGACCCGCGGCGCCGGCGTCGCGGGCGGCTCTCGGTAGGGGGGGCCTGGTCATGAGCGAATCGGCCCACGACAAGCCGGACCCCGCAGGGCCTGAGTCAGCCGCGCCCCGGCCCAAGACGTTGGGCGGCAACATCGCCCGAGCGCTCATCCTTCTCATGCTCACCGTGCTGCTCGTGTCGGCCGGCCTGCTCGCGCTGCAATGGTCGCGCGGTGGCGGTGCCCCGACACGAGCTGCCGAGCGGGTCGAGGTCCCGGGCGACGCACAGGCACTGGAAGCCGCCCTGGCCACTCTGCAGAAAGACGTCAAGAAGCTGGCCGCGGTCAACGAGAGGCTCGAGAAGAGAATTCGCGCCCTGCAGCCGCGCGGCGTCTACCTTGTCATCGACACGGGGGCGAACCATCTCTACATGATGCAGGACGACGCCGTCATGCGCGATGCCGTCTGCTCGACCGGATCCGGAGTGCGGCTGTCGGATCCCAACAAACCGCGCTCCTGGGTCTTCGACACGCCGCGCGGCGAGTACACCGTCCTGCGCAAGGTCAACGATCCCGCCTGGACCAAGCCGGACTGGGCCTTCGTCGAGGCGGGCGAGGATATGCCGAGGAGCTGGAATGAACGCGTCGAGGAGGGGGTGCTGGGCGACTATGCGCTGGACCTCGGCGAGGGCTATCTGATCCACGGCACTCTGTTCGAGCGCGCGCTGGGGTTGCACGTGACCCATGGGTGCGTGCGCCTGGGGTCGAAGGACCTCGAGGAGATCTTCAAGACCGTGAAGACCGGGACCAAGGTATACATCATATGAGACATCCCTCGCGCCGCGCGGCATTCGTGGCCGCAGCCGGCGTCGCGCTGGCGGCGATCGCCGGCGCCACCACGGCGCGCGCGGGAGCCGAGACGGCGCTGGACAAGTACCAGGCGCTGCTTCTAAAACAGCGTGGCCTTCTGAGGGAGAACACGACCCTGAAGCAGGAGGCCGAGATCGCCGCGACGAAGGCCCCCTACATCGTGTTCCACCCGAAGGAAGGCAAGCTGGAGTTCCGCGTCCGCGGCCGGACCCTGAAGACATATGTGTTCAGCAGTGTGGCTCACGATGAGCGGGGCCGGCATCCGGCGGACGCCGAAGCGATCTGGCGGATGTTCAACGGCCCCCTCACGGTCCTCGAAAAGGAGGGCGGCCATCCCGAGCTGATCCCTCCCTCGCAGCAGGAGGCCCAGCAGGCCGGCCAGCTCTACTCGGATCCCAACCAGCTCAATGCGCAGACGGGAGCCGGACCGGTTCACAGCGACGCGGGGGTGCTCGGCGTGGACGCCCCCTCGGAGTACTACATCAAGTTCGAGGAGGAGGTCGTCTTCCACATCAGGACGGCGAAGGTGCTCAGCTTCCGCGAGAAGGCATCCGATCGCCTCGGCGACATCATCGCGGGAGTGCGGGAGGCGATGTCGGGATGGTGGGGCTCCGGAGAAAAGAAACGTCCCGGCCAGCCCCTCCTGACGCTCTATCTCACCACCGATCTCGACACGGCCAAGTTCCTGCACTACTCGCTGCTGCCCGGCGAGAAACTCTTCGTCGCTCCACCTCCTCCACCGCCCATCGTGCTGATCGCCGCCGGCTCAGCGGCCAGGTAGGGCGGCCCGCGCGCCGGGCGGCGCCAGCAGCACCAACGACCATCTCCGGATGCAGTCCACCAGGATCACCCCCACGCACCCCATCATGATGAGGGTCATCGTCGCGTTGAGGTATCCCTGGAACGCGAGGCCGGGACGTGCGGTCATCGGCAGGAAGTTGGTCGTGACGCTGAGCCACCCGGCGGTCAGCGTGGTGGTGGCCACGAAGGCCAGCGGCACCAGTGTGACGAATGCGTACTTCGCGCGTCCCGAGTTGATGATGACGGTGGTGCCCACGCACAGCGCCACCGCGGCCAGCAACTGATTCGATATGCCGAACATCGGCCAGATGGTGGTGATGCTTCCGGTCAGGATGAAGTAGGTCCATCCGGCCACGACCAGCAGCGAGGAGACGATGGTGCCGGGCATCCAGTCAGTGCGCTCCATCGGCTTGTAGATCTTCCCCAGGAACTCCTGCACCAGAAACCGGGCCACACGCGTGCCGGTGTCGATGGTGGTCAGGATGAAGAGCGCCTCGAACATGATGGCGAAGTGGTACCAGTACGACATCAGCCCGCGCATGCCCGGCAGCCCCGTGAAAATCTGCGCCATGCCCAGCGCGAGCGACACCGCGCCGCCGGTGCGGCCCGTCACGTTTTCGCCCACCTGCGCGGACAGGTCGGCGAGATTGACCGTGTGCATTCCCAGCCCGGAGAAAGCTTCCGGCGGCACGTTCACGGCGAAATAGTCGCCCGGACTCAGACACGAAGCTGCGATCATTGATGTGACGCCGACGAGCCCTTCCAGCAGCATGGCGCCATACCCGATGGGCCTGATGTCGCGCTCGTTGGAGATCATCTTGGGGGTGGTTCCCGAGCCCACCAGGGAATGAAACCCCGAGATGGCGCCGCAGGCGATGGTGATGAAGACAAACGGATAGAGCTTGCCGGGGATGATCGGCCCGCCGCCCGAGATGAACTGGCTCAACGGGGGCATCTTGAGCGCCGGATTGACGATGAGCACGCCCACTACCAGCACCGCGATGGTGCCCAGCTTCATGTACGACGACAGGTAGTCGCGCGGGCACAGCAGCAGCCAGACCGGCAGCACGGACGCGATGAGACCGTACGCGGCGATCAGGAGGGTGATTCCCTGATGACTGAAGGTGAACCACGCGGCGACCGGCGAGCCCGGGATCCACGCGCCGGAGATGACGGCCGCCAGCAGCCCCACCACCCCGATGACCGTCGCCTCCGCGATCCTCCCCTGGCGGAAGACATACATGTGGAAGCCCATGTAGAGCGCGAGGGGGATGCTGCAGGCGATGGTGAACGTGCCCCAGGGCGACCCCTTCAGGGCGTTCACCACGGCCAAACCCAGGCCCGCCAGGGCGATGACGATGATAAAGAGAATGGCCAGGCCCGTCACCAGCCCGCTCACGGGGCCGATCTCGGTGCGGGCGATCTCGGCCAGGGACCGTCCGCCGCGTCGCACCGAAGCGAACAGGATGATGAAATCGTGCACCGCGCCGGCCAGCACCACGCCGATGACGATCCAGATCAATCCCGGCAGGTATCCGAACTGCGCGGCCAGGACCGGTCCGATCAGCGGCCCCGCGCCGGTGATGGCGGCGAAGTGATGGCCGAACAGGACCCACTTGTTGGTGGGGACGTAGTTCTGGCCGTCCGAGAACCGGTGCGCGGGGGTTTCACGGTCCGCGTCCAGCACCGCGACCTTCGTGGCCAAAAAGGCGCTGTAATAGCGATACCCGATGGCGAGGATCCCGAGCGCCAGCAGCATCAGCGGCATGCCGTGGTTGAGCCACTGAGGCATCAGACGCGCTCCAGCGCCCGGTCCAGATCCTGGATGATGTCTTGCGCGTCCTCGATCCCCACCGATAGCCGGATGAGGCCGTCGCCGATCCCGGCCTTCCTTCGCTCCTCGGCGGGAATCCTGAAGTGGGAGGAGACCGCCGGAACCATTGCGAGCGTTTCCACACCGCCCAGCGTCGGGACGATCCGGATCATCCTGAAGGACTTCAGCGCCCGGGCAGCCGCTTCGGCCGCGTGGTGCTGCTCGACGGCGAGATCGAAGGAGAGCATCCCGCCGTAGCCGTGCATCTGCCGTGCCGCCACGGCGTGCCCGGCATGCGATGGGAGCCCCGGATAGTTCACCCGCCCGACCTTCGGGTGCGCTTCCAGGTGCCGCGCCACGGCGAGGGCGTTGTCGTTCTGCGCGGCGACGCGCAGGCCCAGCGTCTTCATCGAGCGCGCCAGCAGCCATCCCACCGAAGGGTCGAGACATGCGCCCATGTCGATCCGGATCTGGCGGGCGTTGACGAGAATCTCGCCAGCCGCCAGCAGGAAACCAGCCGTGAGATCGTCGTGGCCCGCGAGGTACTTGGTCGCGCTGTGGAGGATCACGTCGGCTCCCAACTCGAAGGGGCGCTGGTTGATCGGCGAGGCGAACGTGTTGTCCACGTAGAGGCGCCATCCACGTCCGCGGGCAGCATGCGCCACCGCGCGGATGTCCACGATCTGCAGCGTCGGGTTGGCCGGGGTCTCCAGGTAGATGGCCCGCGTCGTTTCGCGCGCCGCCCGATCGAGGACCGCGTCGAGGTTTCCGGCCTCAAGCTCCGCGCCGGCGATGAAGTCCACGCCGATGCCGAACCTGCCCGCGAAGCTCCGCAGCAGCATCGTCGTGCCCCCGTACAGCTCCGCCTGCGCCACCAGGTGGTCTCCCGCCGAGAGCCCCGCCAGCAGCCCCGCCGAGATGGCGGCCATCCCCGAGGAGAAGACCACCGCCTCCGCGCCGGGTGGCGCATCCTCGAGCGCGGCGAGCTTTGCCTCGGCCTCCTTCAGGGTCGGGTTGTCATAGCGGGTGTAGATGTAGTGAGCGCGGCGACCCGCGAATGTCTCGGCCATCTCCTCGACGCTGTCGAAGGCGAACCCGGTCGTGCGGTGGATCGGCGTGGTCATCGAGCCGGTGGCCGGGTCCGGGACGCTCCCGGCATGAACCGCCCGAGTGCGGGGGGCGCCGCCGGCCCAGGCCTTCTCGCTGGTCATCTCTTGATGGCTCCCATGTCATCCCGCTTCCGGCCTGCGATGACGGCGGTCATCTTATCCCATCACGGCGGGGTCTGGCGCTGGCTGGCGTTGTCCCTACGGACCCAGTACAATGCGCCCGCCATGAAACAACAGTTCTCCGATCGAGCATCATTTCTCAAGGCCGTGCAAGTGCTGCGCGAGGCCACCTTCCTCGGCCGCGACCTGGTGCACGACAAGGCGACGCACACACTCGTCTTCACCCTCACCCGCGCGGATGGCTCCGGAGGATCCGGAGGCTTCATGGGCGGCCGCAAGACCTCCTATCTCAAGACCGTGGTCACCGTGAAAGGGATCACTTCCTACAAGCAGAGCCTCGCCGGCGAGATCGACGACGTCTTCGTCTTCGACCGTGCCGAGGTTGGGCGCGGCGGGCAGGAGCTGGCCTTCTACTTCCGCCCAGGTGACCGCGCCGTGATGGACGTCGAGCAGATCACCGGGAGCGTGGAGGACGCCGGCAAGGCGACATCAGCCCCCAGGAAGCCGGTGATCGTGAATCCTCTCGTGAAAGAGGAGCGGGAGGCCGCCAAACCCAAAGGGTCCGTCGTCGGCCGACTGCTCGGCAAGTCGCCCAAGACCGGAAAGTCCTCCAAGTAGCGTCGGCTCGCCGATTTTCCACGGATCGTTGTCCAGTTCCCCCTCGTCGAACTTCGGGTAGAGCAGCTCGTCTTTCTGGTAGAGCCGGCTCCCCAGCTTCACCGTCAGCGCATCGGGCGCCTCGCCACTCAGCACCAGGCTCCCCAGCACGTGCTTGTGATACCGGTGATGGGCGACACACAGCGCCGTCATGTTGCTCAGGATCGTCGGGCCTCCTCTGGACCGCAGCTTGATGTGGTCCGCCTCCAGACCGCCCCGCATCAGGCACTCCGGTGCGCCGCAGGTGTAGCCGTCTCTCTGGATCACCTGCCGGGCGATGGTCCG
>JAWPNA010000442.1:0-5335 GCA_045402695.1 Acidobacteriota bacterium | reverse complement strand
CCGTGACCTGGCCCTTTTCGACCTTGCCGTGCGGGGCGAGGTGCGCAGCGCCCCGGTGGCCGGCGCCGCAATCGTCATTCGGGCCGGCCTGCCGGGGGAGCGTCAGATCAAGCTGTTCGAGGGAGCCACCGATGAAGCCGGCATTCTGCACGCCGTGGTGCAGATACCGCGGGATCTCGCAGGGTCCAGGATGGTGATCGAAGCCTCCTGCCCGCAGGGCCAGGACGAGATCCTGTTGGAGGTGCAGCCTTGATCGAGATCGTCCTGAACGGCAAGGAGAAGAGCGTGGAGTCGGGGCTCACCCTGGCGGCGCTGATCACCGGGCTGGAGCTTGACAGCTCCCGTGTGGCGGTGGAGCGAAACCAGCAGGTGGTGCCGCGGTCCCGGATCGCATCCGAGCCGGTGGAGGAGGGCGACCGGATCGAGATCGTCACCCTTGTGGGAGGAGGTTGAATATGAAGGCCGAGAGGCTCACCATCGCCGGACGCGCCTTCGGCTCGCGCCTCATCGTGGGCACCGGCAAGTATTCCTCCTTCGACGTCATGTGCCGAGCGCACGAGGCCTCGGGCGCCGAGATCGTCACCGTCGCAGTGCGCCGCGTGAACGTATCGGATCGGTCGAAGGAATCGCTTCTCGATCACATCGATCCGAAACGGCTGATGCTGCTTCCCAACACGGCAGGCTGCTACACCGCTGACGAGGCCGTGCGCACGGCGAGGCTGGGGCGCGAGGCGGGGCTCTCGAACTTCGTCAAGCTGGAGGTCATCGGCGACGAGAAAACGCTGTTCCCTGACAACGAGGGGCTGCTGGAGGCCACGCGCACCTTGGTGAAGGAGGGGTTCGTGGTACTCCCCTATACCAACGACGATCTGGTGCTGGCCAGGAAGCTGCGCGACGCAGGCGCCGCGGCGGTGATGCCCTTGGGGGCGCCCATCGGGTCGGGCCTGGGGCTGCGAAACCCGGTCAACCTGCAGCTCCTGCTGGAGGAGATCACCGACATCCCGGTCATCGTGGACGCGGGGGTCGGTACCGCTTCAGATGCCGCGGTGGCCATGGAGATGGGCGCCGATGGTGTGCTGATGAACACCGCCATCGCCGGCGCGAGGGATCCCGTGAAGATGGCGCGGGCCATGAGGCTCGCCATCGAGGCGGGGCGGCTCGCGTACGAGGCGGGGCGGATCCCGAAGAAGCTGTACGCCACCGCGTCGAGTCCGATCGAGGGGCTGATCTGAGCTTGTCCCCTCAACCTCATCCGCGGGCACCGGCTCCTCGCCCATCCATCGCTCGCCAGCTCCACCTCCCCGGGGACGGCTGCGCGGTGGAGGATCAATCGGCCAGCCAGTCGCCGAGTCGCAAGACGGGACTGCACACTCATTCGAGCTGATCCATGTCGTCTTTCATCGCATCAGGTGGCCACCCGACTACCCGCCCATCTCGGCGAGCTTCCTGCTAACATCGGGTTGCCTGGGATCGACGGCCAGCGAGCGTCTCAATGCCTGGCGAGCTTCCTCCTTCCGGCCCATGGCCAGATAGCAGTGGGCGAGATCGTTCCAGAGGCAGGGGTTGTTCCCCTCGAGCTCACCAGCCCGCACCAGCAGACGCACTGCCTCGCCGGGATCCCCACTTGCCAGCTCCACCTCTCCTAGGATCATCATCGCCTCGTGGTTGCGAGGCTCCTTCGCGAGGAGGTCGACGAGCAGCCGCTTCGCCTCGTCGGTCTTCTTCATCTCCAGGAGAGACAGCGCCAAAGAGGTGCGCGCGCCGGAGTTTCCCGGCTCCACTTCCACGAGGCGACTCAGGTACTTCGCCGACTGCGCGGAGTCGCCCCGGTCCATGTAGATCACGGCGAGGTTGCTCAGCGCCCCAGGATGGTTGGGGTCCAGTGCGAGCACGATCTCGAACTCCTTGGCGGCATTCTCCACCTCGCCCTGGTCGTAGTAAAGGGAACCCAGGGTGTTGTGAATGACTGGGCTCTTGGGCGCCATGGAGGCGCCGAGCGTAAGCACCTCACGTGCCTTGCCCAACTGGCCGGTCTCGCGGTAGATGAGGCCGAGGTTGTTGTACGGGGCCATCAGGTCGGGGTTGAGCTTGGTGGCCTGTTGAAGCGCCTCCACGGCCTCGTCAACCCGGCCGAGCAGCTTGAGAACGACGCCGATCTGGCTAAAGGCCTCGCCGGAGTTCGGATCGAGTTGTGCGGCGCGTCGATACGAGGCAAGGGCGTCGTCCCACCTCTTCTGCTGCGCATAGAGCCTTGCTCGGTTCAGGTGCGCCTGGGCAAGGTTGGGATCGGCCTCCAGCGCCTGTCTGAGGAGGCCTTCGGCGCCCTTGAAGTCCTTGCGTTCGCGGCTGATCAACGACAACTCGTTCAGCACGTCGGTCTTTCCCCAGCCTTCTTTCATGAGGAGATCAAGCTGCTCGATGGCCTGGTCGGGTTGCCCGTTGAGGCGATACGCCCTCGCGAGGGTGTAGCGCAGCTCGGGGTTGTCCTTCCGCCTCAGCGCCGCCTCGAACCCTGCAATGGCCTTCTCGTATTCGCCCGACTGCATGAAGGCGGTGGCCTCGTTCAGAACCGCGCCGGGCTTATCCTGCTGGATGTAGCCGAGGGAGCGCAGCTTCGCGAGGAGTTCCTCGTCCTCCTCGGAGGCCATCGCCGCAGGCGCGGCCTGTTGGCGCTCGCCGGATTCGTAGGTGGCGATCTGCGTGGGCTGGTGGCTGGCCAGGAACTCGGCAGACAGCGCCATCGTCAGGGGCTTGCCGTCCATGTCCTCCCCGATGGGCATCCCATAGAGCAGCAGCAGCGTCGGAAGGATATCCAGCACGGTTGCGCCCACGATGCGGGCGCCCTTGTTGATGTCCTTTCCCGCCAGCAGGATCATTCCGTTCCACGCGTGCCAATCGGCCGCCTTGCCATGACTGATGCGCGATTCGGTCTCGGGGCGCCCGTCTCCGGTCCTGAAGCCATGATCCGAGGAGACGATGACCGTCGTGTCATCGTCGGCGAAGGCCAGCAGGAACTCCCCTATCAGCTCGTCCTGATAGACGTAGTACTCGGGCACGACCCCGCCGAACCAGGCCGCCTTGCTACCATCCACGGTCTTGATCGGCGGCGGGACAAACGGCATGAACTGGTGCGAGGCCTCGTCCGGCCCCTCGAAGTAGACCACGCGGAGCTCGGTCGGCCGTTCGCTGAACAGCTTCCGCGCGACATCCGTGTATGTATGGGAGGCGGCCACCGCCGTGGCGAACTCCTGCACCCTCTCCTTGTCGTCTGGAGAAAAGAGCGGTGCGTAACGCCCAACGTCAACGAAGCGGGAGAGGTCGGCTGTCGTCACGGCCGCCGGAGCCTTGATCAGGGGCGCGATCTGCCGGTACAGTTCGGCCGGGCTCGTCTTGAAGGGGTCGTCCGCCGCTTCATCCTTCTTGATCCTCCCCTTGAAAAGCTGGTAGGAGATCCGGTCGGTGGCGATGAACCCGTTCACCTGCTCGGCCGGGAATGTCGCCCACCAGGCCACCACGCCCACGGAGACGCCGCCGTCGCTCAGTATGTTCCAGAAGGCGCGTGACTTTCGCAATGTGCTGGTGACCGGCAATGTGGCTCCCGTCTGCGGATCGGTGGCCACGAAGTCCAGGATGCCGTGCTTTTCGGGTCGTTTGCCCGTGGCCACCGACGTCCAGATCACCGGAGAGAGCATCGGCATGATCGATTGCAGGTTGCCCCAGGCCCCTGCGTCCATCAACCGCTTCAGTTTGGGCATGCGGCCGGCATCCACAAGTGGGCGGGCGATCGCCCAGTCGAACGAATCCACGGCAAACCAGAGCACTTTTCGATGCACGCCGGCGCGTGGCGCGCCGGGGATTGCGGCGGCAGACCCCTCGTACCCGAGCCGGTCGAAGCGGATGCTCCGGATCTGCAGCCCGTCGGCCCCGACCACTGTCGAGAGGATTCTCTGCCCGGCGATCTCTGCCTGGGGGACCTTCGCCGCCGTGAGTGGCGAGAAGGCCGCATCCGAGATGATCCGCGTCAGAGTCTCACGGACCTTCTCCAGGAGCCAGCGGTCGATATCGCCGCCGCATCGCGCGTGGAGGATGGCAACCTCTCCGGAGGCGATCTCGTACTCGAGCCGTCCTGACCCAAGGACCTTCGACCCCGCCGGCGTGGTGAACGTCAGAGGCTCGGCCTGTCCGAAGTCATATGCGGCCAAATCGGCCGGATACCTGGTGAGGCGGAACAGACCACGGGGGACGAGGTGCCACCCCGGCGAGACCGCCACAGGCGTTGTCCCGAAGATCGCGCTGTCGCGCACGGCAATCTGGTCTGCCGGAACGCGGTTGACACTGGAGGCGAGGTACCCTGCTCCGCCCAAGGCCAGCGCCGTCAAGAGGATTCGGGATCGGGACATCGGTGGAAATCGGGCGCGGCGCCCTTGCGGACCCTGGTCGCTGGATTCCCCTTTCAAACCGTGCGTGCGGATTTCCCGTACACGGCTTACGGATCGTCTTCTCATGCTGCGTGCGCGCCCCCAGGATTGCGAATGGTGCCGACCAAGCGATGCAGGACGAGCTCCTTCCCTAAGCGGGCCGGTGGCCAGTCCCGGTCGGCGAACGGACGCGCCCCGTCCCGCCGTCCCCTATACATCGATCGCACGAGTCTCTGATTGACGTAGTGGTCGGCCTGCTGGAACTTCAGCGACGCGACGCCCCGGCTGGCTTATCGTGGCGGAACTTCCACCCGCCAGCCCGGCACCGCACCGCGACTCTCTGCGATGTGACGAATCACACTCAGGACGCACGATGTTGCTCATTCTAGCACCCCGATCGGAGCGCTTGGGGTTCCGGATACGTTGTGCACCGGCCTCTGGAAACCCTGCCCCCCTGAGATGAAGCCTCGGAAGCACTCGCCGAGTGCAGCGCCAAGTGGCATGTCCGCATCGAAGGGCCGTCGAGGTGGAAAAGGCGTCCACGCTCTGGCATGCGGTTGGTGGCGAAGCCCATCGAGCGCTTCTCGAGGTGACGCTCGTTGGCCACCTGAAGCAGGACGTCGGCGGCATCGCACCTACTCGCGCGACGGCTCCCGACCATTGAAGGCAGGCATGCGATTCTGAGATAGCCTCAGCGGGGGCCTGTTCGTGACGAGATCAAGGTTAAAAGGATGGTGACAAACTACCGCAGGCCGCGTTGCGAGCGCCGTGGTGCCGGATGCGAGGAGCAGCGACGACAGCGATGCGGGACATCGGTCCCCTGGGGGAGATGCCACTGCGACGGAGCGGGAGGCACCGCGCCGCCGCAACCCGACGGGCAGCAGGGGGTTGCGGCCGGATACTTCGTCGCTCGTCGT
>JAWPNA010000437.1:0-9795 GCA_045402695.1 Acidobacteriota bacterium | reverse complement strand
TGACAAACTACCGTAGGCCGCGCAGCAGGGTTCTGCGGCCGCAGAGCATCGTTGAGAGTGAGCGAGGAGGAGGTCGATTCCAGTAATCGCCGACGACGAGCGACGAAGTATCCGGCAGCAACCCCCTGCTGCCCGAAGGGTTGCGGCGGCGCGGTGCCTCTCGCTTCGTCGCAGTGGCATCTCCCACAGGGGACCGATGTCCCGCATCGCTGTCGTCGCTGCTCCTCGCATCCAGCACCGCGGCGCTCGCAACGCGACCTGCGGTAGTTTGTCAGCACCCTGTTAACTGCGCTGGTCGTACTGCTTGTAATTGGCATTGACCTCGATGAGGTTGGACTCCATCAAGTTCTTGAAGTACCCGGTCAGCGCCGCAACAAACTTCTCCTGCTTCAGCTTGCTGGTGATGTGAGCGCGCGCGTCCGTCAGGTTCGGGTCCTTCGCCAGAGTGTGAGACTCCAGACGGATGATGTGCAGGCCTGCCTTCGTGGGGATCGGTTCGCTCACCTTCCCTGGCTCCAGGGCCAACGCCGCGCTCTCGATCCCGGCTGACAGATCGCCGCGCTTGAGCGGCCCCATCATGCCGTCCTTGAAGCGCGACGGCGCCTGGGAGTACTTCACGACCAGCTCGTTGAAGGGTGTGCCGGCCTTTGACTCCTCCATCACCGTGGCGCCGAGCTGTGTGAGCTCCTCGGGAGTGCGACCCTCCTGCGTCAGGACGATCTCCTGCACCGTGAAGCTCTCCTCGATGCGGAAATCCTCCCGGTGCTTCTCGAAGTAGTCCGTCACCTCCTGGTCTGTGATGGAGATCTTGTCGCGCACCTCCAGGTTCACCATGATGTCGGGCACGTTGAAGCGCAGCAGCGTCTCGCGCAGCTCCTGCCTGGTGATCCCCTCCTGCTTGAGGAGCGCCTCGAGGTCCTCGTTGGTCTTGATCCCTTGCTGCTCCTTGAGCTGGGACAGGGCCTGCTGGTAGACCTTGTCCAGCTCCAGTCCGAGGATCTCCGCCCGCTGCAACAGGATGACCTCGCGGATCATGTCCGACAGGAGGTTGGCGCGCGCACGCTCCACTTCCTTGTCCAGCTCGTCACCGACGTAGCGCGAGGAGAGCTGCGCCACCACCTGGCGCTCCCTCTCCAAAAGATCGGAGCGCGTGATGATCTGCCCGTTTACCCAGGCAGCGATCTCCTCGATGACGGCTGCCCTCGGAAGAGAGGCCGCCGCGAGGACGAGCAGTAGTCCCAGGCCGCAAGCCCTCATCTTCATCAACGGCCCTCTCTCGTGTAGGCGAAACCCAGTCTGTCCGCGAAGACCTCCACCTTGGCGCGCTCGCGCAGGGCGGTCACGTAATCCTCGTACTTGTGTTGGCTCTTCTCCTGGAGCAGGTGCAGCTCGATCTGATGACGCGACTCCTCGAGGTCCGGCTCGCGCGCGGGCTGGCGCTCCTCCAGCATCATGATGAAGAACCCCTGCGGGTCCTCGATGACGGGGCTGAGCTGCCCTTCCTTCAGCTGGCCGATCGTCGTGCGGACGGTATCGGGCAGCACCTTCTCCTCGTAGGCGTGAGGCTGTCCGCCATCGGGCGCCAGGCTGCGCGTCTCGGCGATCTCCTCAAAGCGCTCGGGATGGCGAGAGAGGTCCTCGCGCACCTTGCGCGCCTCCTCGACGGTGTCGAGGAGGATCTGCCTCACCACCACGCGCGCCGGCTGCCGGAACTCGGCCTCGTGCTGGGCGAAGTGCTGCCGCACCTCTTCCTCGGAAACCGACACCCCGGCAAGGATCACCTTGTCCTTGAGCTTCCTCTGCGTGAGCACGCGCCTCGCGCTGTTGGCGTCGCCGGCCGGATCGGGAAGAAACTGCTTGACCTCCTCGTCCGACACCGCAAGACCGAGTTGCCCCGCCTCCCCCATCAACAACTCCTCATCCAGGAACTGATCCAGCAGCCGGGACTTCAACTCCGGGCCAGCAGCCGCCCCCTCGGCCGCGCCTCCCAGCGCCGCCGTCAGGAACGACTCGAACTCCTCGCGCGCAATCGCCCGCTCCCCCACCTTCGCTATGACCGAAGCGGCGGCCTCGGCCGGATCCGCGCCTCGGCCGCGGCAAGCCACAACACCGGCCGCCGCGGCCACCGGCAAGACCAGCACAACCATCGGGATGGCAGCGCTTCTACCCGGATGCACCACGGGACTCTAGCAGCCGGGCGACTTCAGCCGCAAGCGGCGGGCCGGCGTGGCTGAAGGTCGACGTGGGGCCCGGGGGCGAACGGAGAGGAGTTCGAGGGTGCCGACCTGGATCGGTTCAGGTTCCTTCAAGCCAGCTCCCAGAACAACCGCCGATTCCGCCCCGGCCACACGATGTTGCACTCGATAGCTCGACCGGCCTATCGCATGTCTTCGCCGACGGCCGTCAGACCGCTTGAATCCAACGGGTTCTAGAGGTTAGCCCTTCTTTCCGGTATGATGCTCATGAGTCAGGAGGACTTGATTGACGGCACTAAAAGCCGTGAGCCCGAAGTTCGTCGCTCTCTTCGATCCTGTGCGCGTGCTTGCCACGCCAGCGGCGCCGGGCACCTGACCCACAGGCGGAGTGAGCCCCTGTCTCGGTATCACCTCCAGACTGAGGTGCAAGATGCCCCAATCCCGATACCTCTCAGGACTCGACCCCGAGCAGCGCACCGAGCTTGAGCTGAAGCTCCTGGCGCGGCAGACCGGTCGTTGCTTCATCTGCGACGAGCAGATCGATCTGATGCTCCACAAGGGGCAGCTCGACATCGATCACATTGATCCCCTGATCGAGGACGGGCTCGATGCCGAAAACAACTTCGCGCTCACCCATGCCTCCTGCAACCGGAGGAAGGGCGCGGCGAATCTCCAAATCGCCCGCCGCCTCGCCGAGTTCGAGCGAGTGCAGACCCAGGCGCAGGAATCCGGGAAGCGCGGAGCAAACCTCGGCGACGTGCTCGCGCACCACGCCGGTGCCAGGGCCCTTCTCCGCATCCGACGTGAGGTGGCGCACGTCGAATTCAGTATTCCTGAGGCGGGCGACAACGCGATCCGAAAGGTGCCGATCTACCACGACAAGCAGAGCGGCATGGACTCATTCTTTGCGGCCCTGCCGCTCGAGTACCTGCACCACGACGACCGGATCAACCCGCGCAGCATCGGCGCCAACATCCGGGGATTGATTGAGGAGTTCCTGCAGAAGCGGCCGCAGCTCCATGTCGGACTGGCATGGTGGGCCCCCGAGCAGGACGGCGCCGGCGCGGTTAAGGTCTTCGACGGGCAGCACAAGGCGGCCGCGCAGATCCTCCTCGGCACGCGTGAGCTGCCGGTCCGCATCTTTCTGGAGCCGGACATCAACGTGCTGCTCCAGGCCAACACCAACGCGGGCGGCAAGCTGCGCCAGGTCGCCTTCGACACCGCCGTCATGCGGCACCTGGGCAGCTCGCTCTACATCGATAGGGTGAAGCGCTACCAATCCATGCGAGGTCTCCCTGAGGGTGACTACTCCTTCTCCGAGCAGGACCTCGTGCGCTTCTTCCGCGGCGAGCGGCGGGAGATGGAGCGATATATCATTGATGCCCAGCGCGACGCCATCACCCACGACCAAGAGAACGCGCTCCTGGAGTTCGTCGAGTGGGCCGGGAAGGGCGCCGACCGTCCGCTCTCGTACAACACGATCGAGCGCAGCTTCTTCCGCGAGTTCCTTTACAAGAAGGCGCTCGATACCCCGATCGACGCGGGAATGGAGGAGGGCACCAACCCGCGGCAGCTCGAGCGCGAGCAGATGGTCAGGCTGATGAGCCTCTTCGCGGAGCTCTTCTTCATTGGCCACTGGGATCCGGAGCTCGGTGGCCGGCGGCTCGAGAACCAGGTGCAGGGTGGGGAGCCGATCCCCGAGGGTCACCTGCGCGCGTGGAGGATCGCGCGCGAGGAAGTGCTAGCGAACGTGATGCGCTGGATCCGGCTCGTGATCGCGAACTACTACGCCTACACGGGCAAAGTCATCCACGAGGACCGACAGCTCCACGCGCGCTTACCCGACGAGCTGTGGGATCGACTGCGGACCTTCCTCGAGAGCCTCTCCCGGTTGCCGTGCTGGGTCGATCGCAACTTGAGCACGACCGTCTTCGGCCCCAAGCAGAATCTCGACTACTGGGAGAAGGTCTTCCAGACCGGCAATGCCCCGTCGGGCATCCTGATCCTCGCCGCACCGCTGGATTTGAATGAGATGATCCGGCCGCGCACCTCGGCCGGCGGGAGGAAGTCGTGAAGCGGATCCCTCATGCACGGGGCGTGGCCCAGGCGCTGCGCTCGGTGCGCGCGGCGGCTCAGAAGTCGCTGAAGGGACTGAACCAGGCGGCCAGCCAGCGGATGGCCAAGGGCGACTACGCGAGCGCGGAAGCGCTGACGGTGAGCGGGAAGGAGATACGGCAGTTCCAGTCCGAGGTTGAGGCGCTGCGCAAGCGCTGGCGTGAGGTGTGCGGCGCGGGCCGCCACGTAGCGAAGTTGTCCCTGACGCCGCTCTGGGTCTACTTCCAGCCGATCCTGCAGGGCCTCGTACGGGCTGGCGGGGAGTGTCGTCGAGCCGACCTCGACGCGCACGTGGAGCGCCTGATGAGTGCGTCGCTCCACCCAGGAGATCGGGAGGCCATGACACGAGGTCGCGAACGCTGGCGGGTCATGGTCCAGCGGGCCCACAAGCCCCTCGTCGCCGAAGGCTGGATCGAGAACGGAACCGGGCCCGTGTGGAGAATCACGGACGTGGGCCGACGGGCTGCAGACAAGCCGATTGGCGAGGATGCGGGCAAGCGGGAGTAGGTTGCTGGTCTCCCCACAGCCCGGGAGTTGTGGTCGACCGATCGGGCTGTCACCTTCGTCGGTCCACGCAGCGGAAACCCCTGTTTCTTCAAGGCCTTGCCACGCGGGTTCTCCTTGTTTAAATTCTTATTGACTCGCATTTCCCTAATCCGGTATAAAGAGCGGTCTTCTGGCCAAAACCGGGCCCCCGTGGGCCCTCCACAAGGAGAGGCGAACATGGCCCTGTTCACCCCGCGGACAGTCCACCCCCTCATTCGTTCGGCGTTCCTGCTCCTTTGCGCGCTCGCGACCCCCTCGCTGCCGCTCGCGGCGGACGACCCCAACGAGCCCGACAAGTCCGACGAGCGCCTGCAGGTCAGTGCCTTCGTCGGGGAGGTCCTGAACAACTTCGCTTCGAGTGCGAGATTGAACCTCGCTGAGGAGGAGGGAGACAGATCCAACACCGCCCTCGTGGCCGGTTTCCGTTTCGACATGAATATCTGGGATGGAAGCTACGTTGGAGATCCGAATGTCTCGCGGGGCGAGCTCTGGTTCTATGGTGAGGCGATTCACTCGGCGCGTAACGTCGAGGTTCCCTGCGACGCGAGCGGAGCCGCGGACCCCAACAATCCCGAGGAAGATGAGTGTGAGTTGACGAGCTCGGCGGATCCGAACGGTTTTTTCAAGATCGTCCGCGACTCGAGCACTCTGGAATGGCTCGGCGGGGTCCAGTGGAACATCTGGAAGTTCAACGAGCTACATGACGGCGAGGGTGATTACCAGACGGCCGTCTATGTCAAAGGGCAGGCCGGATTCATCCGCGCGTCGGCCGCCGGCGACGATCTCATCGACAACCACTTCTACGGGATCGGCCTGGAACAGACCGAGGGAACGCTTGCAGGTTCTTTCTTCGAGGTCGGCGGCGGGAAAACCGACTTCTTCGCTCCCGGCGATCAGGACAGCCGCCTGAAGATCGGCGCCGGGCTCTTCTTCACGCCCATCAGGCAACGGCAGGGGTCGGGGGACAGCGGCGACACCGAGGAGCAGAACGGCGAGGAGGAGAACGAGGAAGAAAAAGGAAAGACACAGGAGGCGTTCGTCAGCTACTTCGTCGAGGGATGGCTCGACAGCGATCGCGGCAAGGGAAGCGACGACATCCAGATCTACCTCGGCATATCGCTGGACGTGCGAGACGTCTTCGAGACGCTGGCCAAGGTGAGATGAGCGAAGCTCGTTCATGAACCCTGGCGCAGCGGGTACCTCCCGGACAGGGAGCGTCGCATCGCCGTCGACCGTGTGGCTCGCGGTGGTCGGGTCGGCGAGCGCGCTCGGAACGATCCTGGTGCTCGTCTATCTGACGTGGATCGGGATTCCGCTCAAGACGAGCGAGTCGCCTCACGGGATCCTGAATCTCCAGGTCGCCGGCGATCAGAAGCGGGCCGAGGCCATCGTCGGAGCGTGGATGTCCGCGGACAATCGTCCGGATGCCCTGCCCGCGGCCATGAAAAGCCTCAGGGTCGATTCGGCGCTCTTGGTTCTCTACCCGCTCGCCTTCATCTCGTGGGGTCTTCTCATTCTCCGATTCCTCCGATTCAGGGGCCGGCGTCTGGCCGGGCTCGTCGTCGCTCTGGTCCTCCTGTCAACCGGCGCGGGTCTGTGCGATCACCTCGAAAACCTCGAGCTCGACAAGCTCCTTCACAGTCCTCCCGCCTCGTGGAGCGTGGAAAAAGAAGGAGACGCCGCGCGGCAGGCCACGCTCTTCGCCTGGACCAAGTACGGCCTGCTCCTGGCGCTGGGACTGGCGATCCCGATCGGCGCCGCGGCCGCCATACGCCTCAACTGGCCCCTGCTCACACTCAGGCCCCGTCCCGCCACCCGTCGATTCCGTGGCCTCTGCGACGTGGAAGGATTGGACTCGACGGACATCCAGGTGCCCCCCTCCGGCGAACCCTGGCTGCGCTCCACGCAGCACAATCGCGTCGGGCTCGCGCTGTCCGGTGGAGGGATCCGCAGCGCCACGTTCAACCTGGGACTGCTACAGGGGCTTCAGAGTTTCCACCTGCTGCGATGCTTCGATTATCTCGCGACCGTCTCAGGCGGCGGCTATATCGGGGGGTGGTGGACCGCCTGGCTGACCCGATGGGGCCACATGGCGCCGGAGCCCCTACCGACGGGGAAGAAGGGGAAAGAGGTGGAGGAAGTTCGTCACCTGAGGGAATTCAGCAACTTTCTGATTCCTCGCTGGGGCTTTCTCGAATCGGAGATGTGGGGCGCCCTGGTGGCGATTCTTGGCGGGCTGATCCCCGCCCTGCTGACGGCCCTTTCCCTTCTCGCGCTGGCGCTTCTCGCGTGGCTGGGGCTGGCTTTTCTGTCCGTCCGTCAGGGCTCATGGTGGGTCCCCGCGTCCGTCGCTGCAGGGTTGACTCTGCTGTTCATGGTCGCAGGGGAATTACTGTGGCTCAAGCGCGGAAAGGCAGAGAAGGACCTCGTGGCCAGCATCGCTTACTGGGGCTTCGCCCTGGTGGCCGTCGCCGCGGTCGCAGGGCTCTGGGTCGGCTGGAGCTGGGTGTTGAAGAACACGAGCGGGCTCGTCGCCGATGGCGCGGAGTGGCCCGCGAGATGCGGGGGGCAGTGGATCAAGCCGGACGAGACCGAATCATCAGAGCGGTTCTGGCACTGTTTCGGCATCTCGCCCCGGGTCGTCGGATTCCACCTTCCCCTTCGTGTCTTCGACACCACCATTCTGGCGCTGGGGGCCGCAACCGGGCTGCTGGTGTTTCGTCTGCTGATTTCCGGGATATGGTCGCCCACACGCCCCTTCAACTTCCGGAAATCCCTGGTGTCGGGGCTCGACAGAGTGGTGTCGAGACTGCTGGCCCTGGCCGGCGTCTGGCTGGCAGCCGGCTCGCTCTGGGTGGCGGGCGCCAACCTCGACACGATCGACTACGCCTCCCTGGCCGCCGGGGGCGGAGCCGCCGGATCGGCCGGTCTGTTCGCCTGGCTGCGCGATTGGCTCACGGCGCGGGGCGAAAGATCCACGAAGAACGGTCTCGTGGCCGTAGTGAAACCGCTCGTCCCAGTCGTTCTGGCCTACGTGGCGGTCGGTCTGACTTGTGTGTTCGTTACAGGATTGATGGTCTGGTGGTTCGGCGATGTGGGACAAAACTGGCTGATCGCGGCCGGTGTGATGACGGCCATCCAGCTCTTCATGCTCTTCGTAGATCTCACCGAAGTGGGTCTGCACGCCTTCTACCGCAACCGGATTGTCCGCGCCTACCTCGGTGCCTCGAATCTCGATGCCGCAGCGGTGGCGGCCGGCAACGGCATGCCCGGCCCCGTGGCCGCATTGAATCGGCAGACCGAGGTTCGCGCCAGGGACGACCTCTTCCTGTCGTCGATCCAGAATCGTCCGGCGCATCTGATCTGCTGCACGGCCAACGATCTCGGAGGCGACCATCTGGCGAGTCTCTCGCGCGGCGCTCGCAGCGCGGTGCTTTCCCGCCACGGCTTGGCCATCGGCGACTACTTCGCCCCGCAAGCCGATCTGCGCATGGGCTCGGCGCTGACAGCCTCGGCGGCCGCGGCCAACTCCAACATGGGGTCGCTCTCCATGAGCCTCGGACCGCCGGTCGCCTTCCTGATGTCGGCGCTGAACCTGCGGCTCGGCCTCTGGAGGCGGCATCCCGCGAGCCCCGGGCGGGAGCGCTCCCTGCTGCCGGGGACGCTCTTCGTGCGGGAGATGCTCGCCTGGACCGAGTCGGGTCTGCGTCCCGAGGGGGTTCCCTTCTCACAGTACGTCCACCTCTCCGACGGGGGACACTTCGAGAACCTCGCCCTCTACGAGCTGATACGGCGCCACTGCCGCTACATTCTGGTGTCCGACTGTGGAGCCGATCCGGATGTCGCCTTCGACGATCTCGGCAACGCCGTGCGGAGAATTCGCGAGGACTTCGGCGTCGAAATCGAGATCGACGTGGACTCGCTGAAGCCGATCGCAGAAGGGATCTCCAGCCAGCACATGGCCGTCGGGACGATCCACTACGATGGACCGCTCGGCACCGACAAGGGAATCCTCCTGTACTTCAAGCCTTCGCTCACGGGAGACGAGCCTCGGGACGTTCTCCAGTATCGGGAGCGGAACGGAGACTTCCCGCACGAGACGACCGGCGACCAGTTCTACGACGAAGCGCAGTGGGAATCCTACAGGCGCCTGGGCGAGCACTCGGTGCGCGAGGGGCTCCGGTTCCTGGAGAGACTGGGAAGGTCACGGGATCGAATCGAGGCAGCAGACGTGTTCATCGGCGCGCGCGACGAATGGTATCCCGCGCCGCCGGACCTCGACGCGAAAGTGCTCGATCTCACGGAACGGTTCGCCGCGCTCGAGGATGAGCTGAGGACGAATGCGCCGGACAGTCTCGCTCAGGAGATCTACCCGGAGCTTCGAGGCTCGAATCCCTCGGACCCGCCCGTGAATCTGAGCCCGGACGACATGAGGAAAACGGTCCACCTCCTGATGCGGATGATCCAGTTCATGGAGGACGCGTGGATCGGTTGCTATCTCGACACGCACTACAACCACCCGCTCAACCTCGGGTGGGTCAACCTCTTCCAGAGGTGGGCGTGGTCGCCTTCCTTCCGCATGTGGTGGCCGGTACTCTCTCCGATGTTCGGCAGCGGGTTCAGGAGATTCGCCATGGAGCAATTCAACCTCGTCTCCAAAGCTTCACCGCTCAAGACACCGCACACGCCGGAAGGGAGAATCAGGTGCCACGAGGACCAGATTCCCGATGGTCTCGCCAGAACCTGGTTCGAGCGCCTCGGAGCGCGGGCAAAGACATCCGGCAAGCGTATCTTCACGTACGAGCTCGTCCTGGAGACGGTCGGAGCGGCGCCGTTCCCGATGCAGGTGGGACTGGCGGTCGTGGAGATCGAGGGACAGACCGCACACTGGACGAGCCAGGACTTCTTCGTCCCTCCAAGTCTCTGGGGCTCCGGGATC
>JAWPNA010000208.1:0-15128 GCA_045402695.1 Acidobacteriota bacterium | reverse complement strand
TAGTCGATCGCGCGGCGGCGCATGTTGTCGAAGTCGTACAGCCTCTCGATCAGCTCGCGGTATCCCCGGTAGAGCTGCTCGCTGGTCATCAGCTTCGGGATGATGTTCGTCATGATGAACTGATCGCCGGTGTTGAAGCTCAGCAGCCGGTTGTCCTTCATCAGCCGATCGTGCAGCGGTGTCTTCGGCACGGCGTTGAGCATCCCGGTCATCGAGACGGGGATCCGGGCGGCCTGGATGAAGTCGAACTGCTCGGCGAAGATCGCCGGGTCGTCGTGATCGAAACCAACGATCATCCCGGCGTCCACGCGGATTCCGTAGCTCTGCACCTTCAGCACGTCCTCGAGGATGTCGCCGCGCGCGTTCTGGTTCTTCTTGGTCTCCAGCAGGGAAGATCGGCGCGGGGTCTCGATGCCGATGAAGATGCTCTGGAAGTTGGCGTCGCGCAGGAGGCGCAGCATCTCGTCGTCCTGCGCCACGTTGAGGCTGACCTCCGTGTTGAAGTCCACCGCGAAGTCGGTCTCGCGCCCGAACTGCGCGATGGCCCGCAGCAGCTCCTTGGCGCGTCTCTTGTCGCCGATGAAGTTGTCGTCCACGAGGAATATCCGCTCGACCCCCAGGTCCGTCAGCCGGCGCACCTCGGCCATGAGCTGGGAGATGCTCTTGGCGCGCGGCCGGCGGCCGAAGATGGTGATGATGTCGCAGAACTCGCACGAGAAGGGGCACCCCCTGGCGAACTGGATGCACACCGTGCGGTAGGCCGGCAGGTTCAGCAGGTCGAATCGGGGCAGGGGAGACTCTTCCATGTTGGTCTTCTCGGCCTGCGTGTAGCGGGCCTCTGGGCGGCCCGATGAGTAGTCGGCCAGGAACCGGGGCCACGTGTACTCCGCCTCGTCCACGAACACGGTGTCGGCGTGCTGCGCCAGGTCGTCGGGGCACAACGAGGCATAGGGGCCGCCCACCGCAACGAACTTGCCGCGGCGGCGGAACTCGGACATGATGGCCTTCATCCGTTTCTGGTGGATGATGTAGCCCGTGACGCCGACGATGTCGGCGTCGGTGTCGAAGTCAATCGTGTCCACGTTCTCGTCGCAGAGGACCACCTCGTGCTCGGCAGGGGTGAGGGCGGCCACCGTGGGCAGCGCCAGGTTGGAGAACATGCACCGCGCATCCACCGTGTCCAGGATGCGGTCGAACGTCCAGAACGACTCGGGGTTCTTCGGTGCGACGAGATAGATCTTCATTCAGGCCACCTCTCGGGAATGAGAGCCGTGGACGGTGGAGGATCCCATCGCGCCCCGGCGAGCATCGCCCGTGCCATGCCCACACACGGCCCGCGCGAGCGATACTGATCAGGAGTCTATATAACCGAGCATCACCTTGTCTATCGTCTCGGCGGTGATGACGGCGACTCCCATCTTGCGGGCCCCTTCCTCCACGGTGCGAATGACCTCGAGGCGCTGCTCCTTGGGGACGTCGTCCAGCAGCCGCTCGGCCGCCTCGGTCCACTTCATGGTGAGCTTGCCGGCGGGCGGCGTGGCTTCGGAGTGGTGCGCGACCTGGCGATGCGGGCGGTGCGCGGGCACTTTCACGGAAGGGGTGATCAGGATGTTGCAGGGAGCGAGCCGCAGCAGGTTGACGGTCGTGGATCCGATGTCGTCTCCCTCTTCGGCATCGGAGCCCGTCTTGCCGATCACGAGCAGCCAGGGTTTCTTCTCGCGGCAGATCTTGAGGATCCGGTCGAACGGCTTTCCCTCGGTCACGGCGAAATCCAGCTCGGCCCCTTCGGCGGCGGCCATCGCGCGCGCGGCATCGAGGGCGGCCGAAGTCGTGCCGGCCACGCTGCCCTCGCCTACGACGATCCCCTCGAGTGTGTGCCCGGTGGCGCGCGACAACTGCAAAGCCGCGCAGAACGCCTCGAGCGATTGAGGCGAGCCGTCCACGGCCACGAGGATGACTCCGTCCGGATCGGGGATGAGGTCCTTGGCCACGAGCACGTCGGTTTGGGTCTTGCGCGCCACGCGTTCGACGACCGATCCGATCTGGCTCTCGTCCACGGCTCCCTCGCCCAGGCCGCCCATGATGACGAGGTCGTAGTGGCTGCGCTGGATGTCCTCGACAATCATCTTGTGATGCCGGCCGTCGAAGGTCTTGCGCTCGAACGTGACACTGGCGGTGCGGCAGCACTCTTCCATCAGGTCGAGGTACGAGTCGGTCATCCCGGCGGCGAAGACGTGACTGCCCACCAGCGTCGCCCCGAACGTGTGGGCCAGATGCACGGCCAGATCGATGGCGGCGAAGGAGTGACTCGAGTTGTCGACGGGGACGTAGATTCTCTTGTACGAACGCGGCATCAAGATCTCTCCTGGCGTGGGCCCTGCCGCGCCCGGATCTTCGTGCGTCTCTTGATGGGAGACGACAAGCTATCATGCGCTCCGGGGAGTGTCAATTTCCGCGAATCGTTTGGCCCGACAGCCGCGCCAGCTTGTCGCGCGCGAGAGGCGCCAGCTCGCTCCGATCGGCATCGGCCTTGGCCAGGAATTCGCGCAGCGCGCGCGCGCCGGCGGCCGTGCGTCCCGCCGCGAGGTAGGCGTCGCCCAGATAGTAGAGCGCATCGGTCGTCGCGGGAGCGTGGCGCAGCACCTGCTCGAGGTCGCGCGCGGCCTCCTGGGGCATACCCATGCGCAGCAGCAGCCGCCCGCGGTTCAACAGGGCCCCACCATGGTCCGGATCGAGGCGCAGTGCGGCATCGTAGTCCTCCAGAGCGCGATCGAGGTCGCCTCTCGCCAGGTAGGCATTGCCCAGATTGACGAGCACACCCAGGTGGCCCGGCTCCCGGAACCGCGCGCGTTCGAGCACCGCGATCGCCTCGTCCTGCCGTGAGAGCCGCGTCAGGGCCTCCGCCAGGTCGCGCATCATGTCCGCGCCTCCCGGCATGCCGCCGGCGTTCTGCACGGCGCGCTGCAGATACGGCAGCGCCGAGCCGGCGTCGCCCGCCTTCAAGTGGACCATGCCCAGGTTGTACTGGGCCTTGGCGCTGGCGGCCGACGCGCTCGCGGCGGCCGTGAAGAGCGTCAGGTCGCTTCTCCACTCCGGGACCCGCAGGAGCGTCCGGGAACCCAGAAGGAACACTGCAGCCATGCTGATCGCCGTCGCGGCGCGGGCGCTGCGCGAAGACAGCCAAGCCAGCGCCAGCGCAATGCCGGCGCAGGCGCCGAGGGCAGGCAGATAGAGGATCCTCTCGGCCATGATCGTGCCGATCGGGATCGCCAGGTTCGACACGGGAGCGATGCAGACGAAGAAAAACAGGATCGGGAATGCCGGGCCGTATCGCCTCTTCCTGAAGAACCAGGCGCAGGCCAGCACCGCCGCGGCGGCGGCCAGCGCCGAGAGGAGCCACGGATCGGCGACCCGCGTCACCAGCGGGATCTGGTTGAACGAGTAATCCGCGGAAAGATCCCGGGGGAACACCAGCAAGCGCGCCTCCAGCAGCAGCACCTTGAGCGCCGTGGCGATTCGGACGAAAACCGTCTGGGCGACGAGCGGATTGTCCAGAGCGGCGATCAGCGACGGGTCGCCTCCTCCGGGCGACCCCAGCACGGCCGCCCGCAGAGCCAGGCAGGCCGCGAGCGCGGCGGCCGGGGGGCCATGGCGGCGCAGGATCCCCAAGCGAAACGAGACGCCGGGGGCACCTGGAACGCCAAAGCAGAGGTCCGAGAGGATCAGGATGCCGGGCAGCACCACCGCGCTTTCCTTCGACAGCATCCCCAGACAGAAGGCCGCCGCAGTGATCCACGGGCGTCCCAGCAGGTGAAGCCACCACGCGGCCATGACGAACAACGTCGCGAGAAGGTCGGCACGACCGGCGATCCCCGCCACGGCCTCGGTGTGCACGGGATGCGCGGCGAACAGGAGGGCGGCCACCAGCGGCACGTTTGCGCGCCAGGGCGTCTGTTCGCCGCCGGCGTCCCGCGCCGGCGGCGGCCGGCGTCCGTAAAGCAGGCTCAGGACCAGGTAGACCATCACGGAGACGGCGGCGTGCAGGACCAGGTTGGTGGCGTGGAACAGGACGGGGCGGCCTCCCCCGAACAGATGGTCCAGCCTCAGCGAGAGAATCGTCAAAGGGCGGTAGAGGTAGCCCCTGGGCCGGAGAGGATGCCAGTAGTGCGACGCGAAGATCTCGTGCAGGTGGCCCGGCTCAGCCACCAGTGGATTCGCCTCGACGAGCTGGTGATCGTCGAAGACGAAGCCGTTGAACAAGCCGCCGGCGTAGAGGCCCGCCGCCACCGCGGCGACCAACAGGAGACGCGCTAACCGCATTGTCCCGGCGATCTCCATGTGGCAGACTGACGCGCCATGAGAATGTCCGATGTCGGCCGTATTCTACTGTCGGCGGCGCGGCTGCGCTGCCCCCGCTGCGAGCCTCCCGCGAGGCTGGAGCCGCCGCCTCGGCTTGGGCCAGCGACATGACGTTGTTGGATCGAGGATCGGCGATCGCCGTGGATGGCCTCGGCCACCGCTACGGCGACCGCGAGGCGCTCTGCGGCGTGAACTTCGAGGTCCGCCCGGGAGAGATCGTCGGGCTGCTGGGGCCCAACGGCGGGGGCAAGACCACCCTCTTCAAGATCCTCGGCACGCTGCTCAAGCCGGCCACCGGCGACGCGAGGGTCTTCGGACACTCGGTGACGCGCGAGCCGGCGCGCGTGCGGGAACGGCTGGGGGTCGTGTTCCAGCGCCCTAGCCTCGACGCCAAGCTGACTTTGCTTGAGAACCTGCGCCACCACGGCCACCTCTACGGCATCTCCGGGCCGGAGCTGAAGAAAGGCTGCGAGGCGGCGCTCGTGGCGCTGGGGCTCTCGGGCCGGGCGCGCGATCGGGTGGAGTCGCTCTCGGGCGGCCTGCAGCGCCGGGCCGAGCTGGCCAAAGTGCTGCTGCACCGGCCCGATCTGATGCTTCTGGACGAGCCCAACACGGGTCTGGACCCCAACGCGCGCAGGGAGTTCCTCGCCCAGCTCGAGCAGCTCAGCCGGCGTGACGGTGTGACCGTGCTCCTGACGACGCACTTCATGGAGGAGGCGGAACGCTGCGACCACGTCGGGATCATGCACGAGGGGCGGCTCGTGGCGTTTGACGAGCCGCACCGGCTCAAGGCGCGCATCGGAGGCGACGTGGTGGTGGTGCAGTGCCGCCAGCCTGAGACGATGCGCGTGAAGCTGAAGGAGCGCTTCGACGGCGACCCGTTGATCGTGGACGGGACGGTGCGCTTGGAAACGCCAAGGGGCCACCGGCTCGTCGGGGAGATCGTGGAGGCATTTCCAGGAGAGATTCTCTCGGTGAGCTGGGGGCAGCCGACGCTCGATGACGTCTTCGTGCACCTCACTGGGCGGCGCTTCCAGGAGGAGGCCGCGTGAGACGTGGATTGCTCGCGGCGGGCACCCTGTGCGTCAGGGAGATGGTGCGTTTCGCGCGCCAGAGGAGCCGCCTTGTCGGAGCGTTCGGCCAGCCGCTGCTGTTCTGGCTGCTGTTGGGCGGCGGGTTGAAAGCGTCGTTCCGCCCGTCCGGATCGCCGGCGACCGGGTATATGCAGTACTTCTACCCGGGGATCATCGCGCTGACGCTTCTATTCACCGCAATCTTCGCCACCATCTCGGTGGTGGAGGATCGCAAGGCAGGGTTCCTGCAAGGGGTGCTCGTGGCGCCCATCCCACGGTGGAGCATCGTGATGGGCCAGGCCGCGGGCAGCACGTTGCTCGCGTTGCTGCAGGGGCTGCTGCTGCTGGGGCTCGCGCCGGTGATCGGGCTGCCGCTGTCGGTCGCCTCGGTGCTCGCCTCGATGGCCGTGATGGCGCTGCTTGCCTTCGCCATGTCGGGCATGGGGCTCCTGCTCGCGTGGAAGATGGACTCCACGCAGGGCTTCCACGCGATCATGAACCTGGTCCTGATGCCGATGTGGCTGCTGTCGGGCGCGTTCTTCCCCGCTGCGGGGGCCCCGCTCTGGCTCCGGGCGGCGATGCTGGTCAACCCGATGACCTACGGCATGGCGGCCCTGAGGCGCAGCCTTTGCCTCGGCAGCCCCGCCTTCGCCGCAGAGCTGTCCACGCTGCCGGGCATGGCCGTCTCGATGCTGTTGCTCGTTCTGTTCGCGGCCGCCAGCTTCTTGGGCGCCGCGCACTTCGCCCGCCGCGCCGCGCCGTGAACTATCGGCCGGTCAGCCGGCGGGATACAGGACATACAGCATCACGTACACGACCACGCCCGTCACCGACACGTACATCCAGATCGGGAGAGTCCACCGGGCGATCCGCCTGTGCGCCTCGAACCTCTCCCGCCAGGCGCGGTACACCGTCACGAGCGCGAGGGGCAGGATCGCCATGGCCAGGATCACGTGGCTGATCAGAATGGCGAAGTAGAGCGGGCGGACCCACCCGGTCCCCGTGAACCTCACGGAGCCCGCCTGGGCGTGATAGGTGATGTAGGAGATCAGAAACAGCGTCGAGACACCCAGCGCGGCCAACATGCAGGTCTTGTGCGCGGCGACGTTGCGGCGGCGGATGAAGAGGTAGCCAGCTCCCAGCAGGATCGCGCTGAGCGAGTTCAGCGCGGCGTTGAGTGCCGGCAGGCGGGAAACATCGATCAACGAGCCGTCTCGCGCCGCAGCCGCTCGAGGTCCTCCCAGAGCCGGCGCATCGACGCTTCATCCGTGCCGTGGTAGTAGCCGCGGATACGCGCCGCGGGATCCACCAGCACGAACCGGTCGCTGTGCGTGATCAGGTCGCCGCTGGAGGCGGCGTCCGGCGGCGCTTCGGCCACGTTGAGGTGGAATCCCTCGCCGATCAGTCGGTGGAGATCCCCCCGCGATCCCGTCAGGAAGAGCCAGCGGCCAGGCTCCGCGCCGTGCGCGTCGGCATACCGGCCCAGGACCGACGGGGTGTCCCAGTCCGGATCCACGCTGAAGGAGACGAAGAGAACGTCGCTCCCCGGCGCAGCGCCGCCATCGGACCCCGCTCGCGGGCCGGTGCCCGACATCGCCTGGTGCATCGTCTGATGCATTGCCTGGTTGAGGGAGGCCATCCGCGCCGTCAGCGTGGGACACATCCCCGTGCAGCGGGTGAAGATGAAGTCAGCCACCCAGTACTTGCCCGCCAGATCCCGCAAAGTCACGGCGCGGCCCGAGACGTCCTTGAGATCGAACGCGGGCACGACTCCATAGTCGCCTAGGTTCGAGAGGTAGGAACCAGCGCCCGCGGCGGGTCCGCCGCCCGATTGCATCAGGGCGCGCGCGCCGCTGGCCATCGTGATGGCCAGCACAGCGGCCAGGGCGATCCAGAGAGATCGGGTGAGGATCCGCCCCGCGCCCGCGGAAGAAGGATCCTGGATCGACATCAGTGTTCCGCGCCGGTTCCGGCTTCGCCTGCCTGGCCGGCGGCCCGGGCCGTCGCGCTTGCGGAACCCGGCCGGTTGTCCGGCAGCAGGGCGAACATCAGGAGGCCGCACAGGACCAGAGGCGTGGCGGCGATCAGGGCGAGCGCCCATTTCTCGAACTTCAGGTGCATGAAGAACAAGGCCACCATGATCGCCTTGGTGAGCGCCAGCCCCACCAGCGCAATCCCGATGAGCAGCTTCGGCATGGGCGCAAAGGTGACCGCGATCTCCAGGATCGTGAAGGCCGTCAGGACGATGATCACGGCGAGGTAGTTGGGCTCCGGGTGGTCCTGGTGCCGGGCTTGAGCCATGGCTTGCTGCGCCATCGGTGTCGTGTCCTTTCTAGAGCAGGTAGACGAACGTGAAAACCAGGATCCAGATGAGATCCACGAAGTGCCAGTACAACCCCGCGATCTCCACTTCGTTGTATCCCCAGACCTTTCGGCCCAGCAGGAAGGTCGTGGTGCTGAGGTACAGCACGCCGGCCAGGACGTGACATCCGTGAAAGCCGGTCAGGATGAAGAAGGTCGTGCCGAAAAGACTGCTGCCGAACGGATTGCTCTGCAGAGTCACCCCCTTCTCGAATATGAGGTGTGACCACTCGTAAGCTTGCAATCCCAGGAACATGGCGCCCCCCGCGATGGTCGCGAGAAGGAACAGCCTCGCCTTTCTCGTGTCGCCCCTCCGCGTGTGAGACAACGCCTTGACCATCGTGAAGCTGCTCACGATCAGCAGGAAAGTCATGAACGCGGTCAGGTTGATCCCCAGCGTCTGCTTGGGGTTCGGCCAGTCGGGGCTCGAGATCCTCAGCGCCCCGTAGCCCGCGAGCAGGCCGCCGAACGACATGGCGTCCGCGGCAAGGAATACCCACATGCCCAGCTTTCCCCAGCTCTCCGGGGTCAGTGGGGTCTCGGCGGGCTCAGCGGAGCCGTGCAGGGTCGGATCCAACGTCGCAGCCTGGCTCAATTCAGATTCTCCTGGGAAAGAGGATGCTCATGGCTGGCCTGCCTCCGGAACCGGTAGATCAGCCAGCCGGCCACCGAGAAAAACAGAAAGAACGGCACGGGAATCATGAACATGATGCTGGACGCCATGCTGCGCGCCAGCGGGTCGCTCGCGTTGCCCACCGCGGTCCCGCACATGGCGCATCCCTGGGCGAACGCCGGAGCCTGCGGCAGCGCGGCGAGCAACGCTGCCGCGCAGGCGAAGCTCACGGTCCGTCGTGCGCGTCTCCGAGGCATCCGCGCATTATCTTTGCGCCCGGGGTTCCGATCAAGGGGCAAGGTCAGGCCTCCGTGGTGGTTCGATCAGTAAAGATAGACGAGCGGGAAGAGGATGGCCCATAGCCCGCAGACGTAAAACCAGTACAGCGCGCAGAGATCCACCCCGGCTGAACGGTTGAGTGCGAAGAGGTTCCCTCGCACGCGCACGGCCAGAAAGACCAGCCAGGCCGCCGCCGCCGCGACGTGGAGGCCGTGCAGCCCGATCAGCGTGTAGAAGGTCGCGCCGTAGAGGCTGGTGGAGGTGGTCAATCCGTGGCGCACGAGCCGCGCCCACTCGAACCCCTGAACGGCGAGAAACGTCGAGCCCAGCAGCGCCGTCTGGAAAAGAGACATGTTCAAGGCGGCGAGATCGCGGGATTTCGAAGCCCGCCAGGAGCGCGCCATCGTCCAGCAACTGACGAACAGCACGAAGGTGTTGACCCAGGTGACAGCCAGCGGCAGCCTCGGCTGCCCCGGCGGCGGCCACGACTTGGAGGTCCCTCTCAGGACGATGTAGCCGCCGATCAGCGTCGTGAACAGCATCGTCTCGGCCGCCATCAGCATCACGACGGCGATCCGGCCATTGCTGATCGGCCCGGCGGTCGAGGAGGTTCCGCCGCCGCCGAAGCGGGAGAGCGCCTCTTCCTGGATCATGTGAGCTGCGACAGCGCCTTTTCTCATCCTCGTCCCGCAGGGTACAGAAACGCCACGTACACGACGGTGATGCAGACCAGGATGGCCATGATGCACAGCAGCCACACCAGCAGCCGGCGGTTCCTATGGCCCAGGCTCTCCATTCGTATCACCGCCTGTCGGCCACCATCACGAGCAACACGACCGGGATATACAGGTACGTCGCCAGCAAGAGCCGGCGCGCGCGGGCGGCCTCGCCGGAAAGCGCCAGGGAGACACCATGGCGCAGCATCCAGCACCCGAGCGCCAGCGCGCAGAAAAAGTACGCCCACCCGGCCATGCCGACAAGCGTGGGAAGCAGCCCCACCGACAGCAGCGCCATGCAGTTGGCCACGGTATGGCGTCCCGTGCTGCCCCCCGCCGGGTCCACCGTGGGCAGCAGCCGCACGCCGGCGCGCTGGTAGTCCTCACGGTACAGATGCGCGATGGCGAGCGAGTGCGGGAGCTGCCAGAAAAACAAGATCCCGAAGAGCACCGCGGCGCCGATGTCGATCTGCCCTCCCGCAGCCGTCCATCCTGTGATCGGCGGCAGCGCTCCGGGGAAGGCGCCCGCCACCGTGCACAAGGCGGTGCGCGTCTTGAGCGGCGTGTAGACGAACAGGTAGGTGAGAACCGTGAGCGCCGTGACCATCCCGCTGACCGGATTGACCCCGAAGGTCAGGTAGAGCAGCCCGGCGCAGGTCAGCGCCGAGCCGAAGGCCAGAGCCTCCACCGGCTGCATCCTCCCGTCGGGAAGGGGGCGTTTGAGCGTGCGCCTCATGTGGGCGTCCACGCCGCGCTCCATGTACTGGTTGAGCGCCAGCGTGCCTCCCGCCACCAGCGCCGTGCCGATCAACGTGCGCGCCAGCAGCGCGAAGTCGAGTGACGACCGGGAGGCCATTGCGAACCCCGCGAAGGTGGTGACCAGGATCAGCACCACCACGCGGGGCTTGGCCAGGGCGAGGAAGTCCAGCACGGCGACCGATGTGAGCGAGGGCTGGGCCGCCACCGTCGCGCCCGCGCGGTTCATGCGAGCCCCGCCGTGGATCCGAACGGCTCGGAGGAAACGGGCGGAGGGATGATGCCCCGTGATACCCGCCGCTCCGGAAGGCGCCGGCTGCGCAGCGACAGCGTCAGGCTGGTGGCCAGCAGCGCCGCGCCGCAGGCCACGTGCGCCGTGGTGGGCAGCACGGCCTTCCGGGTCCACACCGTGAGCGCGCCCAGTGTGATCTGGGCCGCAAGCAGGGAGATCATCAGGAAGACGGGCCGCGCCAGCAGAGGCTCGCCGCGGCGCCGGGTCAGGACGCGGGCCGAGGTCCAGATCGCCAGGGATGTCACGACCAGCGCCCACGCGCGGTGCGCGAAATGGATCGCGACCGCGGGCACGTCGAGCGGAGGCACCAGCCGGCCGAACGACAGGGGGAAGTCCGGGATCGCAAGCCCCGCACCCATGTGCCGCATGACGGCTCCGAGAATCAATTGCAGGTAGATCGCCCCGGTCAGGAGGGCCGCGAGGGTGGAGAGTCCCGGGCGGGGCCCGCCGGTGTCACGGGATCCGGCGCCGGGCAAGGCCTCCAACGACTCCCAGCGCGGGCCGGTGACCACGGCAAGCGTCACGGTGAGGCAGAAGAACGCCTGCGCCAGGCAGGCGTGGGCCACAGAGACGGCCGGCGGCAGCAGCAGCAGCACCGTGAGACCGCCCAGCATCCCCTGCAATACGATCAAGAACAGCGCGCAGGCCGCGATGCGTCCAACGTACTTCCTCGGCTCGCGCAGGATGATCCAGATGGCGAGCACGACCATCAGGACGCCCACGCCGGCGGCCACCATGCGGTGGCCATGCTCGTAAAAGACGCCGCCCGCCATCCTCGGGAACAACTGGCCGTAGGAGAGCGGCCAGTCGGGGACGGCAAGGCCCGAGCCGGTGGAGGTCACCAGCCCGCCAGCGAAGATCAGAAGGAGGGTCGCTCCCACGGTGAGCAGCGCCAGTCGATGCAAGCGGATCCCTCGTTAAGACAGCGCCGTCGCCGGGTCGAGTTTCCTGTTCTGGGGCAGCCAGTCTTCCGACACCTGAGGGGAGCTGTACTCGTACGGCCCGCGGTAAACCACGGGCAGCTCCGTGAAGTTGCCGTGGGGCGGCGGGGTAGGGGCCGCGCACCACTCCAGCGTGTTGGCTTCCCATGGGTTCTGGGTGGCTCTCTTGCCCGCGGCAAGGCTCCAGATGAAGTTGACGACGAACGCGAGCTGCGCGAGGCCCAGCAGGAAAGCGCTGATGGAGATGAATCGGTTGATCGGCATCAGCGGCTGCAGGAACTCGTAGTAAGCTGGATTCGCGATCCGCCTCATGTGCCCGCCCACACCCAGGATGTGCATCGGGAAGAAGGTGCAGTTGAAGAAGATGAACGTGAGCCAGAAATGGACCTTGCCCAAGGTCTCGTTCATCATCTTGCCGAACATCTTTGGGAACCAGTAGTAGATCCCCGCGAAGATGCCGAAGACGCTGCCGCCGAACAGCACGTAGTGGATGTGACCCACGATGAAGTAGGTATCGTGGATGAAGATGTCCACCGGCGTGGAGGCCATGTAGATCCCGCTGAGGCCCCCGATCAGGAACATCGCCACGAAGGCCAGGGCGTTGAGCATCGGCGTGGTGAACCGGATGGCGCCTCCCCACAAGGTGCCCAGCCAGTTGAACACTTTGATGGCCGACGGCACGCCGATCACCATCGTCGAGATCATGAAGCTGGTGCCGAGGGCCGGGTTCATGCCGCTCTGGAACATGTGGTGGCCCCAGACGATCCAGCCCAGAAACGCGATCCCGATCATCGAGTAGGCCATCGCCCGGTAGCCGAAGATCGGCTTGCGCGCGAACGTGGACAGGATGTCAGAGGCGATCCCCATCGCCGGCAGGATCATGATGTAGACCTCGGGGTGCCCGAAGAACCAGAACAGGTGCTGCCAGAGCAGCGGCTGGCCGCCTCCGGCCGGCAGGAAGAAGGTGGTGCCCGCCAGACGGTCCATGAGAAGCATTCCGATCGCCGCCGTCAGCACGGGGAACGCCAAAAGCACCAGGATCGCCGTGATGAACAGCGCCCAGATGACCAGCGGCAGGCGGAACCAGGTCATCCCCGGCGCCCGCATATTGATCACCGTCGTGATGTAGTTGATCGATCCCATCAGCGACGACACGCCCAGGACGAGGATGCTGATGCACCAGAGGTTCTGTCCCCACTCCACACCGGTGTAGGAAGTCACCGCCGACAACGGGGCGTAGGAGGTCCATCCAGCCGCGGCATGGCCGCCGGGGACCAGGAAGCCCGCCACCATGATCAGCCCTGCCACGAGGGCGAACCAGAACGACAGCATGTTCAGCACGGGGAACGCCATGTCCCTGGCGCCGATCATCAGCGGGATGAGGAAGTTCCCGAAGCAGCCGATGAGAATCGGCATCACCACGAAGAAGATCATGATGGTGGCATGCATGGTGAATACCATGTTGTAGAACGAGGGGCTCATCACCCCTTCCACCACCTGCGGCTCCGGAATCCATCCCAGTCCCGGCACCGCCTGGTTGGGCCAGGCGAGCTGGTAGCGGATCAGCATCGCCAGCAGGCCGCCGACGATCATCATGAAGAGGCCGACCCAGAGGAACTGCTTGCCGATCGTCTTGTGGTCTGTGGAGACGATGTACTTGCGCCAGAAGCCCAGCTCATGTCCGTGGGCTGGATGGGCTGCGTGCGCTACCGCGGGTACCGTCATCTCTCGCGTTCTCCTAGGGGAATGCCTTCTTCTCACGGGCCCAGGCCGCGAACTCCTCGGCCGGGTGCACCGTGAGGTACCCCTTCATCGTGGAATGGCCGAATCCGCACAGCTCGGCGCAGGGGATCTCATACTTGCCCGTCTTGGTCGCCTCGAACCAGACCTCGATCTCCCGCCCCGGCACCGCGTCCTGCTTGAGCCGCATGTTCGGGAGGAAGAAGCTGTGAATGACGTCCTTGGACGTCAGTACGACGCGGACGGGCCTTCCGATCGGCACGTGCAGGGAGTTCTCCTGTGTGTAGTCGTCCTGCGTGCCGAGCCTGCCGTCCGGCCCCGGGTAGCTCATCAGCCAGTTGAACTGGCTGGCGGTGATCTTCACCCCCAGATCGGTCTCGGGCATCACGTAACGCACCCGCGCCCAGACGCCGCGGCTCATGAAACCCAGAATCACGAAGACCAGTGCGGGGACGATCGTCCAGATGATCTCGAGCGTTGTGTTGCCGTGCGAGTAGACGGCGCGGCGTCCCGGTCTGGCGCGATACTTGAAGATGATGTACACCAGGCCCAGCAGTACGCCCACGCACGCGACGGCCGTGATGTAGTAGATCAGGTAGAAGAGGAAGTCAATGTCGCCACCGTATGTGGAGACATCCTCCGGAAGCCAGTTCATCACGTCGGTCTTCCCCCTCCCGAATCATGGCCGTGGGGCGGAAAAGCCGGGAATTCTAACCCCGTCCTTCAGGCCCCGTCAACACGGGAACCGCTCGCCGTGGCGACCGCGGCACGGGCTTCCCCGGTCACGGCATGGAGAACGCGGCTGTGGCGCTCCCGCCGGCCGCCACGGTCACGTTAATCGTCTTCTCGCCGTACTTCTCGTGCCACGCCTTGGCCTTGTAGGTCCCGGCCGGCACATCTGGCAGCGAGAAGCTCCCGTCCGACTTGGTGACCGCGAAGTAGGGGTGCGAGGCCACGAAGACCCATCCGCTCATCCAGCTATGCACGTCGCACTTGAGATGCACTGGGCCGGTCTTCTCGATCTTCTTGGGAGTCTTCTGGCCCTGGATCGGCTGCGCGAGGTTGAACAGCGTCTCGGTGTCCTTGTAGTAGGCGTGAATGTTGTGCAGCACCGCGTCACTGTTGACGATCTGGACCGTTTCGCCGGCCCGCATGATCTGGACATGCGGCGCGTAGTGGCACTCCTTCTGATCCACGGTGATACCATCGAGCGATCCCCAGTCCTTCCCCTTGGAGATCCCGTCGATCCACACCACCGCGTTGGCCAGGCCGCCGCCCGGGCCCACCTGGACGGTCTCCACCTTCTTCTCCTGGCCGCACACCTGGTTGTCCTTGGTGACCTCGATCGTCTCGGCGGCCGGCGCGGGGCCGGTGAGCGTGACCTTGCCCGCCACCGTCCCGCCGTCGGCAACCGCCGCGACCATGTAACCGCCGCCTGCGGCCGGCGCGGCCGCGGGCCGGTCGGTCTTCGGGCGTGGGGCTTCACTCGTCTTCTCGCCGCCTCCGCAGGCGGCGAAGCAGACCACCGCGAGCGCGGCGGCCGGGAACATCCACGTCATGCGCATCTGGGTGGAACCTCCGTAAAGAACCGTGATCCGGTGGGGTCTGTTGAGCTGATAGGGGGCGAACGAGCGCTGCGCTCCTCGCGGGCGGGAGAATAGCCAACTCGCTCGTTTCAAGTCAAGCGAGCCCGCGCGCCTGATGATCGGTGTCCGCACCGGCGGACACCGACATTGCATGCCGCGTGCCGCTCGCAGATCAGCGGCGGAGCTGGGAGCGGGCTCGGATAGCAGCCGAATGCGGCATGCGCGGGGCCGGAACTCCGCCTTCCGGACGGCGGTGTTCCGCCCTCGACAGGCCCACTCGCCCGCACTATTCATGAAGGTCCGTCGCGAGACCGTGCAGATGGCCGTCATGGCGCCAGATCCGCGGTCGCAGCAGGAGCTTCATGAATTGTCCGGGTTAGAGCCGGCGCCACCTTGGGCGGCTACGGGACCC
>JAWPNA010000391.1:0-20773 GCA_045402695.1 Acidobacteriota bacterium | reverse complement strand
CCACCTCGTCCAGCCCCGCCACTCTTGTGATCCCTCGACGGCGCAGAGCGACCTCGTGCGACCAGTCTGGGAACTTTCCGGGCGCCGGCGGGCTCGCCAAGAGATCAGACCTCCCCGACGGATTCCGGCTGCTTCTCGCGGGCTGCCTTGATCCGGGCTGCCTTGCCCTGTTTCTTTCTCAAGTAATACAGCTTGGCCCTGCGGGTCCTGCCTCGCTGGACCACTTCGATCTTCCCGAGCGTGGGCGAGTTGAGAGGGAAGATCCTTTCCACACCTATGCCGTCGGACACTTTTCGGACCGTAAAGGTCTGCCGCGCACCGCCCCCTTTCAGGGCTGTGACGACACCCTGAAAAAGCTGGATGCGCTCCTTGTCGCCCTCCTTGACCTTCACCGAAACCTTTACGAGGTCTCCGGGAGTGAACGAGGGAACCGCCTTGCTTGGCGCTCTCTCTTCCAGACTCTTGATGATGTCCATCGCATTCTCCTCCGTCACACGCCCCGCGTCTTCGGGACTTCAGCGGCCTCGTCCTGCAGGCCCGCGCCGCCGAGAAGATCCGGGCGTCGTCGCTTCGTATTCTCCATCGCCATCTCCCGGCGCCATCTCTCGATCTCCTCGTGCCGGCCCGACAGGAGAACGCCTGGAACGTGCAGGCCGCGGAACTCGGCCGGCCGCGTGTACTGCGGAAATTGCAGCCCCCCATCGGCGAAGGAGTCGCGCAGCACCGATTCGCCTTCGCCTACCACGCCCGGCACCAGCCGAGATACCGCGTCGATGATAACCAGCGCCGCCGGCTCGCCGCCGGTGAGGACATAATCGCCGATCGAGATCTCTTCGTCCACCAGATCGGACCGTACACGCTCGTCCACTCCTTCGTACCGGCCGCAGATCAGAATGAGCCTCGCTTGCAGGCTCAGGCGCACCGCCTCCTGATGATCGAGCCGGCGGCCCTGAGGCGACAGTAGGATGGTACGGCTTGGCTCGCTGGGGAACTGCCCTTTCACCGACTCCACCGCCCGGAAGATCGGCTCAGGCTTCATGACCATCCCGCCCCCCCCGCCGTACGGTTGATCATCCACGCGCCGGTGCGGAGGCTCGGCATAATCGCGAAGCTGATGCGTGCGCACGGCGATCAACCCCTCCGCGATCGCCCGCTTCAAGATCGTACGGCTCAGCGGGGCCTCAACGATCTCGGGGAATATGGTGATGACGTCGAATTCCATCCGCTAGACCTGTTCCTTGTGTTTCTTTTGATCATGGCCCCGCGCGTTCAGCTCGATGAGCCCTTCCGGCGGATCGAGCGTCACGCAGCGGTTCTCCAGGTCGAATGCCACGCAGATCGACCCCACGACCGGGACAAGGATCTCGCCGTTCGCCCCCCGCACAACCAGGAGGGTCTGGCTCCCGTGGCGGAGCAGTTCCTCGACCGTTCCGATCACGCGGCCGTCTCTCAGCCGGGCGGTCAGACCCAGCAACTGATGGGCGTAATATCGTCCTTCGGGGGCCGGCGTCGAGTCCTCCCCCCGGATGAACATCTCGCGGCCTACCAGGGCGCGCGCCTGCTCCACCGACGCACATCCCGAGAGAGTAAGGACGGCCCGGTCACCGAGCCTTTTGTACCCCTCAATCGCAATCTCGCGGTAGCTGCCCTCCTCCTTGAGGAAAACCGTTGCGAGACGGGCCATCCGCTCAGGGCTGTCAGCATACACGGTGACCACGACCTCTCCTTTCAGTCCGCGTGGCCGGTTCACCTCGGCGATCACGACGAACCCATGGGCTGGCGCCGCCTCGATCACCACGAGGATTCCTATTCGAGAATTTCCAGGACGAAACGCCTTCTCAGCTTCATTCCGCCGGCCCCCAGGAGTGTCCGGATGGCCCGGGCCATCCGGCCCTGCCGGCCGATCACTTTTCCCAGATCTTCCGGGGCCACACTGAGCTCCAGCACTGTCGCCTCGTCGCCTTCGATCTGATTCACCCGGACATCCTCCGGCTTGTCCACGAGCGCCTTCGCGATCAGATCGAGGAGATCTCTCATACTCCCTCCTCCCCGTTTCGATTCACGCCCTCGCCCTGCGCGCCTTGCGGATGAACGCCTCCACGCGAGGCGACGGCACCGCTCCCTTGCTGATCCACGCCTCGGCACGATCCAGGTCGAGATGTGACACCGGGGGCTTGCGGGTCGGATCGAAGTGTCCGATCCGGTCCACCGCGGTTGCTCCCGGCCTCTTCCTCGAATCGGAAACGACGAAGTGGTAAAACGGTCTGTGAGTCGCACCCACCCGTGACAACCTGATCCTCAACACTCGTTGGCTCCTCCTTGTTCTGTTCAGCGGAGCGAGAACGGCGTCCATCCTTTGCCGGGCGCTTTCCGCGTCTTCGTGGACATGGCCCTCATCATCCTGCGCATCTGCACATACTGCTTCAGGAGCTTGTTGACCTCCTGCACGTTCGTGCCGGAGCCCCTCGCGATCCGCCGACGGCGGCTGCCGTTGATGACGTGCGGATTCAGGCGCTCAGCCCGCGTCATCGAGTCGAGCATCGCCTCGGTCTGTTTCAGAGCGTCCCCGTCGACGTCGCCGAGCCCCTTCATGCCACCCAAGCCGGGAATCATCTCGATCAATGAGCTGAGCGGCCCCATCTTCTTGATGCTCCGGATCTGCTCGCGGAAGTCCTCGAGCGTGAACTCCCCCTCCGCCATGGCTCGCGCAATCTCCTCGGCGCTGCCTCCGTCGAAGGCCTGCTCGGCCTTCTCGATCAAGGTCAGGACATCGCCCATCCCGATGATGCGGGATGCCATCCGGTCGGGATGGAAGACCTCCAGATCAGTGATCTTCTCTCCCACGGCGGCGAGCTTGATGGGGACGCCGGTCGTTTCGCGGATCGAAAGGGCCACGCCTCCTCTTGCGTCTCCGTCCAGTTTCGTCAGGACGATGCCCGTGAGCGATAGAACCTTCGCGAAGGCCGAGGCCGAGTTGACGGCGTCCTGTCCCGTCATGGAATCGGCGACGTACAGCACTTCTCTCGGCTGCAGGATTTCCGCCAGGTCCTTGACCTCCGCCATCATCTCGTCATCCACGTGCAGCCGGCCCGCGGTGTCCACGATCACCGTGTCGTATCCGGTCGTGCGGGCGGTCTTGAGCGCCTCGCGGGAAATCAACCTCGGGTCATGGCCGAAATCTCCATCGAACACCGCGATGCCGTTCTCCTTGCCCAGCTTCCTGAGCTGTGCGACGGCCGCCGGCCTGTAGACATCGGCAGGCGCGAGCAGCGGCGCCCGCCCCCAGCCTTTAAGCATGAAAGCGATCTTGGCGGCCGTGGAGGTCTTGCCGGATCCCTGCAGCCCGACAAGCATGATGGTCGAGGGACCCTGACCCGAGAGGTCCAGGGCCGCGTCCCCTTCTCCGAGCAGCGTTCGGAGCTCCTCGTGCAGGATCTTGACCAGGTGCTGCGCGGGACTGAGGCTGGAGAGGACTTCCTGTCCCATGGCCTTCTCCCGGACCCGATCGATGAATCGGCGCGCCACCTGGAGGTTCACGTCGGCCTCCAGGAGGGCCATGCGGATCTCCCGGAGACCCTCCCTCATGTTGTCCTCGGAAAGGTGCCCCTGACCCCTGAGGTTCTTCAGGATCTTCTGGAGACGCTCCGTGAGGTGATCGAGCATTCACAACTCCGACCCGCAGGCGAACCGGGGCCCAGGAGCCCCTGATCCGGATGGCTGAAACGAACCAAGCATTATACCCGCGCGCGTCCGCGGGTCAAGCATAAGGTGTTCGTGTGCCTGAGGTTAGCAGTGTGGTGCAATCAGACAGAGAGGAAGTGCCCCAGCTTTTCCTTCTTGACCCTCAGGTACTGCAGAGTAATCCCACTGGAAGGCACTTCCAGGGGAACACGATCGACGATCTCGATGCCGAAGCCCCTGAGGCCGATGAACTTCCTGGGGTTGTTGGTCATGAGCCGGATCTGGTTCACTCCGAGATCGCACAGCATCTGGGCTCCGATGCCATAGTCGCGGTGGTCCGGCTTGAATCCGAGGCTCACGTTGGCTTCCACGGTGTCCTTTCCTTCGTCCTGCAGCTCGTACGCCCTCAGCTTGTTGTCCAGCCCGATGCCACGCCCTTCCTGGCGCAGGTAGATGATGACTCCCCTGCCCTCCGCGGCGATCAGCTCCATCGCCTTGTCGAGCTGCCGCCCGCAGTCGCACCTCAGCGACCCGAAGACATCTCCCGTCAGGCATTCGCTATGGACGCGCACAAGGGTGGGCTCGTCCATCTTGAGCTCGCCGAGCACGAGGGCGAGGTGAGTCTTGTCCTCCAGCTCGCTGCGGTAGGCGACCAGGCGGAAGGTGCCGTAGGGTGTGGGCAGCACCGGAGCCGCGAGGCGCCTCACGAGCCGCTCAGTGCGCATCCGGTACTTGATGAGATCCGCAACTGTGATCATCTTCAGAGCGTGCCTCCGGGCGAAGACGGAGAGGTGTGGGACACGGGCCATGGTCCCGTCCTCGTTCATCACCTCGCAGATCACGCCGGCCGGCTTGAGCCCGGCGAGACGCGCCATGTCTACCACGGCCTCGGTCTGTCCAGCCCTCTTCAGCACGCCGCCGGCCGCGGCCCTCAGCGGGAAGATGTGGCCCGGTCGCCCGAGATCGGAGGGGCGCGTCGCGGGATCCACCGCAACCTGGATGGTCCTGGCCCGGTCGGCCGCCGAAATCCCCGTGCTGACTCCCTGCCGCGCCTCGATGGAGACGCAGAAAGCGGTGCCGTAAGGCGTGGTGTTCTCCACCACCATCATCGGGATTCCCAGATCCCTGAGCCTCTCTCCCGTCAACGACAGGCAGATAAGCCCCCTGCCGTGGCGCGCCATGAAATTGATCTTCTCTGGCGTGATCTTTTCCGCGGCAACGGCCAGATCACCCTCGTTCTCGCGATCTTCGTCATCCACGATGATGATCATATTGCCGTTGCGGATCTCCTCGATCGCTTCCTCAATCGTCGCGAATATCGGACGCGCCGACTTTCGTTGCCGTCTCAGTTCCACCACGGCCGCTCCTTCCTTACCTCGGTTTCGAGATCATCGCCTGGACGTACTTGCCGAGGATGTCGGCCTCCAGGTTCACCAGATCGCCGGCCTTCAGTCCGCCCAGGTTGGAGTTTTCCATCGTGTGCGGGATCAGGGCCACCGTGAAAATCCGGCGCTCCACGGACGCAACCGTCAGGCTGACGCCGTTGACCGCGATCGAGCCCTTCTTCACTACAAGTCCCTTCAAGCTCGCCGGTAATTCTACGGCCAAAACCACGTTCTTGGCGAGCCGTTTGAGACCGGCCACCGAAGCCGCGGCGTCCACGTGCCCCTGGACGAAGTGCCCTCCCAGCTCCGCGAAGGCCTTCAGCGGCCGCTCGAGATTCACGCGCCGCGAGGCGTGCACTTCGCCGAGGTTCGTGCGGCGCACCGTCTCGGCGACAACCTGTACGGCGAAGGCCGGGCCTTTGACCTCGATCGCCGTCAGACAGACGCCGTCCACCGCCACACTGCCCCCGAGCACCAAGCCATGGGCGGACACGGGCGCATGGATGCTCAGGCACAACGCGTCCGCACCGCGCCGCACTCGCTCCACAACCCCTACCTCCGTGATGATCCCGGTGAACATCAGGTCCTCGATCGCTTCACGCGGCCTTCCACCAGCAGGTCCGGGCCCGACCGCGTCACGGTCATCCCGCTCAGCCTGAATCCCCGGCCGGGGGTGGCAGCGCCGTCGCCTCCCACGACGGGCGTCGCGCTCCTGCCCCCTACGATCAGCGGCGCCACGAACAGGACGAATCTGTCCACGACTCCTGCCTCGAGCGCCGACCAGATCAGCTCGCCGCCTCCTTCGATCATCACGCTCGTGATCTCACGACGGGCGAGGTCCTGGAGGACTTCGGAGAGATCAACTCCCCGCTTCCCGCCCCGACCAACTGCGACCACGAGCGCCCCGCGGGCGGTCAGCTTGCGCCGCCTCGATCGGGGCGGAGGCGAGACGCAGTAGATGATCACCTGCCCCCCAGTTCGGTTTCTCAGAAGCCGTGAATCGGGATCGATCCCGAGCCGGCTGTCCACGATGACGCGCACGGGCTGCCTGGACGGGACACTGGTGTGCCTCGCCGTCAGCAGTGGATCGTCTCTAACGGCCGTGCGTGCCCCCACCATCACGGCATCGTACGTGGCCCGCAGCCGGTGCGCCGTCCGCCGCGAGGCGGCCGAGGTGATCCAGCGCGAGGCCCCGGCCGACGTGGCGATACGCCCATCGAGTGTCATGGCCGCCTTCACGAGCACGAAGGGACGGTGGCGCTCGACATATGTGAGATAGCGTTCGTTGAGGCGCAGGGCTTCCTCGCGCAGGAGGCCTTGATCCACCGCGACGCCCGCGGCCCTCAGCGCCCGCACGCCGCGTCCGCGCACGCGGTAGAACGGGTCGCGGTGACAGATAACGACGCGGCGCACCCGCGCCGCAAGGATGGCCTGGACGCACGGTGGCGTGCGCCCATGGTGGCTGCACGGCTCGAGGTTCACGTAAAGGGTGGCGCCGCGCGCCGCCTTCCCTGCGCGCCGCAGAACCGTGGCCTCGGCGTGCGGGCTCCCGGCTTTCCTGTGAAAGGCCTCGCCCACCAGGCGTCCCGATTTCACGAGCACGGCACCCACCATCGGGTTAGGGCTGGTGCGGCCTTCTGCCCGGGAGGCGAGATCGAGACAACGGCGCAGGTAACCGAGATCGATCCGTCGGCGGTTTGATCGCGCAGCGGCGTTCGCCATCTCTGCGCCCTTTCAGCCGCGACCGTGTTCCTGGATGGTGGTGGCCTCGGTGGCCAGGAGCCCTTCCACGTACTCCTCGAGAGAGAAGTCCACAAGGTCGTCCTCCTTCTCGCCCACGCCGAGATACTTGAGCGGGATGCCCAGCGCTCTCGATACACCGATCGCCACGCCCCCTTTCGCCGTTCCATCCAGCTTGGTCAGCACCAGTCCCGTGATGCGGCCGGCCTTGAGGAATTCCCTCGCCTGCGCCACTCCGTTCTGGCCGGTGTTGGCGTCGATCACAAGCAGCGCCTCGTGAGGGGCGCCCTCCACCTCCCTGCCCGCGATCCTGTAGAGCTTCTCCAGCTCCTTCATCAGGGGCGTCTTGGTGTGGAGTCGCCCCGCGGTATCGACCACGACGAAATCGGCGCCGCGCGCGCGCGCCGCTCTCAGCGCGTCGAATACGACCGCGGAGGGGTCGGCGCCGTCTTGATGGCGGATCATCTCGAGGCCGATGCGATCGGCCCAGACTTTCAGTTGGTCGGCCGCGGCGGCGCGAAAGGTGTCCGCGGCGGCGAGGATCCCCTTTCCGCCTTGGCGCGCCAGCCGGGAGGCGATTTTTGCCGCGGTGGTCGTCTTTCCGCCGCCGTTCACTCCCACGAGAAAAACCACGTGAGGGCGCGTCGCGACCGCCGACGGTCGCTCGGGCGCCGCGCGCTCGCGGGCCCTGGCGTCGAGCGACGAGATGGCGCCGGCGAGCAGGTGCTTCAGATCGCTCACCGTGCTCACCCGGCGATCGCGACCGCCCGAACCGCGGATTTCCGAAATCAGCTCGGCCGCGGTCTGCGGCCCGACGTCGGCCTGGATGAGGATTTCCTCGAGATCATCCAGGATCTCCTCGACCCGGCGTGCTTCGCCGGGATGCAGCAGATCGCCCAGGCGCGAGACGAGTCCGTCGCGCGTGCGGGCGAGGCCGGCCGCGAGCCGCTCAAGCAGTCTCATGATGCAGGTAGTTTCTTCTGGAGCTGATCGAGCTGATCGCGGGCCTGCGCCGCCTCGGGGCCATCCGGCTGCAGCTTGATCACCTTCTCGAAGTGCTCCTTGGCCTTGCCCCCATCACCGGATCTCAGCAGCGCGAGGGCGAGTCTCAGGTTCAGCCCCGGGTCGTCGTTCAAGCCGACGCGGGCATCCTGATAGGCGCTGAGGGCCTCCTCGTTCTTGCCGATCTGATCGTATGTGACGCCCAGCTCGTAATACCCTCGTGCGTAGGAGCGGTTCAGGTTCACCGCGACGAGAAGGCTCTTGATCGCCGCGTCGGTGTCGCCTCTCAGCCGGTGGAGCATGCCGATGTTGCAGTGGAGCTTCTCGGGAGTCGGATAGGTCAGATCCTTCAGCGCGATCTCCCACTCGTGCATCGCGTCGTCGTAACGCTCGAGCTGTACGAGGACGGTGGCCTTCCAGTTCCGGGCATCCGTGTTGTTTTTCTGGAGGTTGAGCGTCCTCTCGAACGCCTTCAGTGCGTCCTCCATCGTGCCGATCCGGAATAGGATCATCCCCTTGAGCAGATGGGCCGGAGCGTACTTGGGATCCTCATCGATGGCCTTCCCGACTGTGCTGAGGGCTTCCCCGAGTCGGCCGGCCTCGAACAAGCTGCTGGCCAGCTTCAGCTTGCTGGCCGCCTTTCGGTCAGGCTGTTGTTCTCCGCCGTGCACCGACGGTGAAGCTGTCAACACGAGGGCGAGCGCCGTGGCAGGCAATGTGCTGCGCAGGAATTTCATGGCTCTGCTTCTCCTCCGTATGGTCCTCCAAGGGGTCACGGGACCGCCCGGGGCCATCATGATGTCATCAAGAGTCGCGTGACAGCAACCTCGCGAGAAACCCCTTCAGCCGCTTGGGGCCTTCCTCGGGAGGCGGCGGTTCAATGTCGGCCCCGGAGATCACGGCCTCCGGATAGTCCAGGAACATCGCGCGCGCGCGTTCCTCGCCGAAGCGCCGCGCCATCTCCTCGGCAACCTCCGCGAGAACGGGGCGGCGGTACGAGGCGTCGTGGGCGTCGGAGGCGACGATGTGAACCAGGTGGCGCTCGACCATGGCGAGCGCGACTCTGCGGCTCTTGTCGCCGAACTGGCCCATCAGGCTCCCTCCCGTCACCTGCCCCAGCGCGCCCAGGCGCACGATCTGGTGGAGGCGATCGGGATCGTCCATGAAGTAGCCGATCCGTTCCGGATGCGCGATGATCGGCGTCACGCCCGCCAGTCGCAGCCGGTACACGAGGTCCTCGGCGCCCGTGATCACCGGCTGGAACGGGAATTCGAGCAGCAGGTACCTGCCCTCGTCGTTGTAGGTGACAAGGTCCTTCTCCTTGACCTTGAGGAGAATGTCGGGAGCCATGTGCACCTCGGCCCCCTTCACGAGATCGAGATCGATGCCCGCGGCGCTGACCTCGCGCTGCAGCAAGAGGAACGGCTCCTCGATTGTGGCTCGACTGTTGACATAGCGGAAATCGATGTGCGGCGTGCAGACGATTGTCTTCACCCCGTCGTCCGCGGCGATGCGGCACAACTCGAGGGAGTCCGCCAGGCTCCGTGCGCCGTCATCGATTCCTGGAAGGATGTGTGAGTGGATGTCGATCACGCGGATACACTCCTAGGCCACTCAATCTAATGCGTTGCGTCCCCCCGGTCGAGGCAGTCGAGTCTATTGCTCAAGGCTGCTCGGGGCGGAGCTGCCGCGCCAGCAGGTCCTTCACGGCATCGGCCGCGGGCTTCCCCTCGTAGAGGATCGCGTGCACCTGCGCGGTGATGGGCATCTCGACTCCCTGTCTTCCGGCGAGCCGGTGCGCTGAGAGGGCCGTGCGCACACCCTCCGCGATCATCGGCGTGCTCGACTGGTGCTCTTGCAGGGTCAGGCCCCGCCCCATCGCCACGCCCAGAGATCGGTTGCGCGAGAGCCGCCCCGTGCAGGTCAGCACAAGGTCGCCCAGTCCGGCGAGGCCCGAGAGTGTCTCGCTCCTTCCACCCAGCGCCCCGGACAGGCGGCTCATCTCGGCGAGTCCGCGCGTGATGAGGGCCGCCAGCGTGTTGGAGCCATAGCCCAAGCCCTCCACCGCGCCGGCCGCGATGGCGATCACGTTCTTGAGGGCGCCGCCGAGCTCGACGCCGGTCGTGTCGTCGCTCGTGTAGATTCTCAGCCCGCCGGCGGAAAGCACGCCCTGGAGATGTCGGGCGAGGTCCGCGTCGGGTGAGGCGGCCACCACCGCCGTCGGGTGTCCCATCGCGACCTCCTGCGCGAACGAGGGCCCGGAGATCACCGCGACGCTGCGGCTGAGCCGGTCCGCGAGGACGTCGCGCGCCACCTCGGAGACTCTCAGGAGGCTTTCGTTCTCGATTCCCTTGGATGCGACGGTGATGGCCATCGCCCTGCTGACGAAAGGCCGCGCGAGCTCCAGGATGCGGCGGCAGTGGTGCGACGGAACGGCCAGGATCACATCGGCGGCGCCCTCGATCGCTTCCTCGAGCGACGCCGTGATCCCCACGCCGGGAGGCAGGGTGTGGCCGTGAAGATACTTCGCGTTCACGCGCGAGGCCTCCATTGCGTGGGCCAACTCCGGATCGTGCACCCAGAGGTTCACCTCCAGCCCGGCGCGCGCGGCCTGGATGGCCAGGGCCGTGCCCCACGATCCGCCGCCGAGGACGGCGAGCCTGCCCCGCGCGTTCATGGCGCCGGGTCTCTCCCGGCGGCGATCCGGTGCTCTCCTCCACCGAAGATCCGGCGGATGTTCTCCCGGTGCCGGACCAGGGACAGCAGGACCGCGGCGCCGGCCGAGAGGAGCAGCGCGGCCTCAGGCTGCCACCACCAGATGAGCGGCAGGAGTGCCAGCGCCGCGCACATCGAGCCGGCCGAGGCCATCCGGCTCAGGAGCGCCACGGCCAGGAAAACCGCCAGGGTGAGCGCCATCGGCACCGGCGCCAGCAATCCGTAGGCGCCGCAGCCTGTGGCGATCCCCTTGCCGCCCTTGAAGCCGAGGTACACGGGAAAGCAGTGCGCCACGACCGCCACGAAAGCGGCGGCAGCAACCCAGCGCGGCTCGCCGATGAGCCATCGCGCCAACCAGACCGCCAGCGCACCCTTGCCGGCGTCGAGAAGAAGCGTCGCGATCGCTGCGGCCCTGCCCCCGCTTCGCAGGACGTTTGTCGCGCCGATGTTGCCGCTGCCTCGCCTGCGGATGTCGCCTCCCAGAGCGTGCTTGTACAGCAAGTAGCCGAACGGCACGGCGCTGATCAGGTAGCAAGCGAGCAGCACCGAGAGTCTGGTCAGCATGGGATCGCACGCTGGCGCGGGGCTTCGGTCATCGAGGCCTCAACTCGGCGCGCTCACAGGTGGTATTCCTCGATGCGGCGGTACTCCGCTCCCCCTGGCCGGAGGATGCTCTGGAACAGACAGACTGTTGACACACGAAACGACCCGAGGACGTCCACGGAGTGCCGCGCGAGGATCAACGGCAGATCCGAAGCGGGCCGTCCTTCTCCCATCCGGGCCAGCGTGAGGTGCGGCTTGAAGGGCCGGCCCTCGGCTGTGAATCCTGCCTCCCTCGCCGCGATCTCCACGCGCTGCTGGAGAGCCTGCAGCGACCCGTTCGCCTCCCGCAGCCCGGTCCAGACCACGCGCGGCCTGCCCTTGTCGGGGAAGACCCCCACACCTTCCACCCTCACATCGAATGGCGGCACGGCGGAGGGCAAGGAGCGGTGCAGCAGCTCGCGCAGGCGAAGATCCTGAACCTCAGGCACGTCGCCCAGGAACCTCAGCGTGAGGTGGATCCCTTCCGGTTTCACCCATCGCAGGCCGGGCAGTTCCCGGCGCAGCCCCGCGACGAGGAGCGCCAGGGACTCTCTCAGGCTTGCGGGCAGATCGATCGCCACGAACAGCCTCACTCGTCCGCCTTCAGGCATTCGAGCCTCACGCGGTTGAGCGTGGTGCGCGCGGAAAACAGGCGGACGGCCTCCCGATCGCCGGGAAAAAGATGGCGCGTCACACGGGTCCCGCCCCGGGCCGCTACACCGAGATATGCCAGGCCGACCGGCTTGCCGGGCGAGGCGCCCGACGGGCCTGCGATTCCGCTGATCGAGACGGCAATCGACGCTCCGGAGATCCTGCGTGCGGCATCCGCCATCGCCTCGGCCACCTCCGCGCTGACGGCCCCATGCCGCTCGATCAGCGCCGGCTCGATCCCCAGCAAGGAGACCTTCGCCTCGTTGCAGTACGTCACCCACGCCTGCGTGAACCAGGAGGAGGATCCCGGCACTCGCGTAATCATCTCCGCCAGGAGCCCTCCCGTGCACGACTCGGCGACCGCGAGACTGAGCCCGCGCTTCTCGAGCGCGCGCCCCACGGCGGCTTCGATGCCGGTGTCGGAGTCTTCGGCGAAGACGGCCAGGCCGAGCCTCTCGCGCACCCGCCCGAAGGCGTGAGCGATGAGATCCTCGCGCGCGCCCCGGAGGATCACGGTGATCTCGGCAGGGGATGCCAGCAAGGTCAGGTCGATCGCGCCCGCCTCACCCGTTCGTCCGATCAGATCGAGTATCCGCTCCTGGACCTCCACCTCCGACAACCCGGACACCTTCAGCGCTCGCCTGACCGCCCGGCAGCTCCCGGCCTGGAGTCCCAGGGCGTCCAGCCGGGGCAGCACATGATCCCTCATCATCATCTCCATCTCGTGCGGGACACCGGGAAGGAGGAAGATCGAGACCCCCGCCGCCGCGAGCTGCAGCCCCGGCGCCGTGCCTGACGCGTTGGGCAGAACGGTCGCACCGCGCGGGACCATGGCCTGGCGGGCCGACCAGCCCGACAGCTCCCGGCCCCGCACTCTGTACTTCTCCTTCAAGGAGTCCAGCAGGCCAAGATCCTCCTCGAGATCCAGGTCGAGCGCCTTGCATGCCGCCTCGCGCGTCACGTCATCGATCGTCGGCCCCAGACCTCCCGTCACGATGATGAGCTGGAATCGGCGTAAAACGTCCTTGAGCGCCAGAGCGATCTCCTCCTCGTCATCCGGAACGATGAGCCGCAGCGTCGCCTCGATCCCTCGCGAGGCGAGGAGCCGCGCCACCGTGACGCCGTTGGTGTCGGGCCTGCCGTCGAGCACGAGCTCGGTCCCTACAGCGATGAGCGCGGCATGGATGGCTGCCCTTTCCTTCATGGCGCAGTATCCCCCACGGTGCCCCGGCTCGCCGCCGATGCCTGCCCAGTTTCCCCCATCAAGTCGGCGATCGCCTTCATCATCCGATCCGCGAAAGCGTCGATCTCCTCGCGGCTCGGACGCCGCCCGGTCCACGCGGGAAAGCTCAGCGGCCGGCCGAACACGACCTGGATCGGCAGCGGCCTTGGGAGCATCGACCCTACCGGCATCACGCGCCGTGCACCGATGATGGCGGCCGGTACCACCGGCACGCCGGTGCGCGCCGCCAGCAAAGCCGCGCCGGCCTTCCCCTCGCCCAGCGAGCCTCCGGGCATGCGCTGCCCTTCAGGGAAGATTCCCACCACGCCTTCGAGCTTGAGGGCCCTGATGGCCGACTTCAGCGCGCCGGGATCCGGCGCGTCCGGATCGATTGGTATCGTGCCCATCATGTAATAGAACCATCGCAGCCTCAGCATCCGATAGATCGGTTCGGTGATCATGAACGTGATCCGGCGCGGAAAGGCGCTGCCGATAATGATGGCATCCACGTACGAGGAGTGGTTCGCCACCACCAGGCAGGGCCCCGTTCGCGGCACGTGACCCAGCCCGCGTACCCTCAGCCTCACGTAGATGAGGGTCACGGGCCAAGCTACCGCTTTGATCACCCAGTAGAAGGAAGCCCTGGCGGTTGCCACGATCCGGCGGGTCATCTGTTGCCGGTTCGAAGGGTTCATGCTCTCACCGCTCTGCGGAAACCGCCGCGGGCCCGGGCCGAGCCGGGCGCGGAGCGATGAATCCACCCGACACGATCAGCTTGAGCCCCTCATCCACGGTCATCCCGGCGGGAGGCGCTTCGGCGCGCGGCAGCAGAACGGTATAGCCCGACGTGGGGTTTGGCGTCGTGGGCAGGAAAACGTAGACGTAGTCGCCCTCCGGATGGCCAACAGACATGCCCGTTGCGGCGGCGGTAATGAACCCCAGGCACCAGATGCCGCGCCGGGGGTACTCCACAAGGACCACTTCGCGGAACGCCCCGCTGCCCGCGGCGCCGAAGGCGTCGATCATCTGACGCGCCGAGCCGTAGAACCACCGCACCAGCGGCACCTTGAGCAGGAGCTGCTCGAACAGCGCCCAGAGCCTCCTGCCGACGAAGTTGCCGCCCACGACGCCCACCAGGAGCACCACTCCGACTGTGACGAGCAGGGCGATCATGGGAGTCAGGAGAGGCAGCATCGGGCTCTCGGAGATGGGCGCCCCCATCCGGGCGAGGATCCTCTGCACCAGCGGTCCGCCGAGCCCCGTCACGAGACGGAAGAGCCATCGCAGGATGACGTAGGTGATTGCCAGAGGGAAGAGCAGCAGCATGCCGCGCACGAAGGTGCGCCGCAGCCATGCGATGGCCGCCATCTCAGCGCTCCTCCCGTGTGTAGAAGACCCTCGAGAACGTGATGAAGTAGTCCACGGCCGACAGGATCGCCATCACCACCACCAGCAGCAGGGCATACCAGCACACCCATCTCGCCTGAGATCCGGTCTCCAGAAGAGCGGATGGGCCCCATCGGTGATCCGCCATGATGAGCACGCAAATGGCGATCACTTGTGTGGCCATCTTGTACTTCCCCCAGAAGGAGACTGGGATTGTGATCCCCTGTGTCGAGGCGATGTTGCGCAGGCCCATGACGGCGAACTCGCGGCCGATGATGATCACGACCATCCAGGCGCTGGCGATCCTCTCTTGCACGAGTGATATGAGCGCCGCCGAGACGAGCAGCTTGTCGGCGACGGGATCGAGCAGCTTGCCGAGGTTCGTCACCTCTCCGCGTTTGCGTGCGAGGTATCCGTCCAGGAAGTCGGTGAACGCCGCTACGAGAAAGACACCGAGCCCCCAGAGCTCCTTGCCCTCGAACTTGGTGAGCAGGATCACCACAAGGATCGGGACGAGGAAGATACGGAGAATCGTGAGGGAGTTGGGCAGGTTCAGCATGGCCCGCTGGCGCATCATGCCCCTGGAAGACGACGCTGAATGAGGACGGCGGTTCAGATGACGCAGGAACCCTCGCGACGCCGGTGAGGCCGCCGCACCTCCGGAGCGTGGCAACATAGCATCCGCGGCGCGCGACGGTCAAACAACGGCGCGATCTTGATGGGGCCAGGCGTCTGTAGTAGTGTCCTGAGCCTCGTACCTCCTGCGGCGACGGAGGCCCTTTTCTACATGACGATCAAGTTCGGCACGGACGGATGGCGAGCGGTGATTGCCGAGGAGTTCACCTTCGCAAACGTGAGGAGAGTGTGCGCGGGGATCGAGCGCGCCATGAGGGAGGCATCGGGGTCCAAAGACCGGAGTCTTGGGCCGTCCCCCGTCGTGGTCGGCCACGACACCCGCTTCCTCTCCCGGCGGTTCGCCGAGGTCGCGGCCGAGACTCTCATGGCGGCGGGGCGGGCCGTGCTGCTGACGGATGCCCCCTGCCCCACCCCAGCCGCCTCATGCCAGGTGGCGGAGCGCTCATCTCCCTTCGGAATCGTGATCACCGCCAGCCACAACCCGGCCCCCTTCAACGGCGTGAAGGTCAAGGATTCCGCGGGCAGCAGTGCCTCCAGCGACATAACCTCCGCGTGCGAGAAGAACATCGCCGATGCACTTCCGCCTGGGCTGGCGCTGGCCGAGGGGCGCGGGCGCGGCCTGCTCGAGGTAGGGTCCTTCTCCCCAGCGCACATCGAGCGCCTCTCCCGCATGGTGGACCTGCCCGCGATACGAGACGCGGGCTTGAGGGTTGTCACCGACTCGATGCATGGAGCGTGCGGCCGGCTGCTGGAGGGGCTCATGGACGGCGGACGCACCGTAGCGTCCACGGTGCATGCCGAGCCCGATCCTCTCTTCGGCGGGCTGCATCCGGAACCCCTCGAGCGTAACCTGCACGACCTGCGGCTGAAGGTAACCGGGGGCGGCGCCGATGCAGGCTTCGCCACCGACGGCGACGGTGATCGCATCGGCGCCTTCGACGAGAAAGGTGAATTCATCTCCCCGCTGCGGATCGCGCCTCTTCTGGCCTGGAGCCTGATCAAGAAAGGCCGGCGAGGGCCTCTGGGCAAGACCTTCGCCAACACGCTCCTTCTGGACAGGATCGCGAAGCACTTCGAGCTGCCCTTCACCACGTTCCCCGTCGGATTCAAGCACATCGCCACCGAGATGAGGGCCGGCCGCATGCTGCTGGGCGGGGAGGAGAGCGGAGGGATCGGCGTGGAGGGCTACATTCCCGAGAGGGACGGCACCCTGGTGAGTCTGATGATCATGCAGGCGATGGTGGACGAAGGCAAGCCTCTTTCGCGGATGATCTCGGAGCTCACCCGCGCCTTCGGGGACCTGCATTACAAGCGGCACGATCTCCCCTGCTCCCTGGAACAAGGAGGTCGGCTGATCGAGCGCATGAAGACGCGAACGCCTGCAACGCTCGGCGGGATGAAGGTGACCGGCTACGACGATCTGGACGGCCTGAAGCTCCTGTTCGGGGAAGACGGCTGGATCCTCTTCCGGGCCTCGGGCACTGAGCCGGTCCTGCGCGTCTACTCCGAGGCGCCGACACGCGAGAGGCTCGAGGCTGCGATGGCGGAGGCGATGGCGCTCCTCACCGATGATTCTCCTTGACAGGCTTTCCGGTTCGTCGATAGAATCGCCGCACAGTCTTCCCCCTCTGCCCAAGGTTGTCGTAGATCGACGGATTGGCCTGCTCGAATTGCCCGGCTGGACGTCGTGGCGAACGCCCGGCATCCCAAGGGGGTGCCCTGATTGTGGAAAAGATCGCCTGCGAAAGCGATGAAGGAGCCGTCCTCACGACGCCCTCTCGGCGGGCAGGATCGCTCGAGGAGAATCTCGTCCGCCGGCTGGCCCTGTTGGACCTACAGGGCGCCCGGGCCGCCAGCGAGGAGTTGCTGCACGAGACGCTTGACCGGACTCAGGACTGCTCCCAAGCCTCCTACATCCTCTATGACGTCCTCAGCCGCGTGGACCGGGTGGTCGCGGATCACCAGGGCCTGCCTCCGAGGGAAATCGGTGGGCGCCTTCAGATCGTGAGCCGGTTCGCATCGGCCCGCTCGCGGGAGGACCTGCTGGCTGTTTTCTGGTCGGCCTTCGCGGCGGCTACCGAGCCCCTGGAGGCACTGGCCCCGAAGGGACATCCCGCCGTCGAGCAGGTCAAGGCGTTCATCCGGCAGAACTACGCCCGCAAGCTGACGCTGTCGGAGATCGCGCGGGCCGTACGGGTCTCGAGGAACTACCTGTCGCATCTGTTCAAGCGTCATTGCAGCTTGACGGTGACGGAGTTTCTCCACAGGACCCGCATGAAGGAAGCGGAGAGGCTGCTCCTGATCGGAGATCGCACCGTATCCGAGATCGCCTATCTGGTCGGCTATCAGAACTACAGGGATTTCCACCGCAACTTCGTCCGGTACGCGAAGACATCGCCGAAGAAATACCGCCAGTTCACGGCGCTGAGCCGGCGCCCTTCGGCCACACTGCCTCCTTGATCTTGCGCACGAGCCGGCGCTTGTCCCGCCGTGGGAGAAAGGCGGCCCGCGCGGCGTGAAGCGTGATCCGCTTCAGATCCTCGCCAGTGAACAAGAAGCGGCGCGCCAGCAACTCCATCTCCCGCGACACGTTTGTGCCGAAGAGATAGCCGTCGTCCGAGTTCACGGTGATGAGCGCCCCCGCAGCATAGAGCTGTCGCACCGGATGACTGCGCAGGGACGCCACGGCCCCCGTGAGGACGTTGCTGGTTGGGCAGATCTCCAGAGTGATGCCTCGCCTCACCAGCGTCGCCACCAAGTCGGGATCCTCGGCCGCCCTGAAGCCATGCCCGATCCGGTCCGGCCGCAGGGCATGAAGCACCTCGCGCACCGAGTCGGGGCCGGCGGCTTCCCCGGCGTGGATGGTGGTGCGCAGCCCCAGGTCGCGCGCGCGGCGAAAGGCGCGGGCGAAATCGCGGGCCGGCACTGAGGCCTCGTCTCCGCCCACGCCGATGCCCGCGAGGCCGCGCCCGGCGTAGGGGGCCAGCATCCTCACCATGTCGTCGAACCACGCCCCGCCCCACTGTCTGACACCGTCCGCGATGTAGACCAGCGACAGCCCGAACACCTGGCCCGCGCGTCGCCTGCCGCGCAGCAGACCGCGCATCATGGCACCCAGTGGGATCCCGCGTCTGGCGAACACCTGCGGTGAGACGAGGACCTCGAGATGGAGCACTCCGCGCCGCCGCGCCGCGCGTGCCAGATGGAACGCCGCCAGCTCGAAGTCGCCCGGGTCGGCGAGCAGCTCGCAGACGGCTCCGAACGACTTCAGGAACCCATGCAGATCGGAAAATCCGCACGCGGGAGGGACGGGGAGCCGGTGCTTCGCCGCCAGGAACCTCAGCGTTCGGAGAGGAATCGAGCCTTCCAGATGCGCGTGCAGCTCGACCTTGGGAAGCCGCTGGACCTGCTCTCGAAGCGATCCAGCACCCGATCGCCCTGCGGAGATCACGCCCTGCTCACCGCCTCAGCTTCCTGTGGCGCGCCGCCACGCCGGATCCGGACGGCGTCTTGTTGGTCATGATCACTTGGCCCTCACTGTCCCGCGCGGCGCGGATCGGTCCCCCGCGAGGCCGGGCCACGGCGGACCCGTCCTTGCTCACGACGCCTCCGCCGGGCAACTTTCCGTACCCGTCCTCGATCTTCCGGATGTAGGCTCGCGTCTCGGCGAAACTGGGGACCCCCGAGGCGCGCGCCACTGCCTCGGGTCCTGCGTTGTAGGCGGCCAGAGCGAGCCTCATGTCGCCGCCGTACTGCCGGAGAAGATCGGTCAGGTAGGCGACGCCGCCTTCGATGTTCTGCCGGGGGTCGTGCGCGTCACTCACTCCGTACTGCCGCGCGGTCTCAGGCATGAGTTGCATCAGACCGCGCGCCCCCTTGGGAGACACCGCCCGCTGGTTGAAGCCCGACTCGACGCTGATCACCGTGGTGACCAGGGCGGGATCGACCGCGTAGCGGCGGCTCACCTCTTCGACCAGGTGCCCGATCTCCTCTGGGGGGGCCGGGCGCCCCTTGCGCCCGAGGGACATGGAGGCAGGCGAGGCACCCGGCTTGCGCTCCGGGCGGCTCGTGAAAACCAGTTCGCCATCAAGCAGGCGAGCCTCGACGCCGGCCGTGGCTTCGCGTGCAGCGCCGGCCGCGAACGCCATTGCGTGCATGAATACAAGCGCCATCGTCCACGGCGAGCGTGTCATGGCCGCCTCATCCCTGCCGAGCCGCCGCGAGGTGTCGCGCGACGATCTCCCGAGAGCGGGCGAGCAGCTCGGGAACCATCTCGGGATTCTTGCCTCCCGCCTCGGCGAGTGTCGCGTTGCCTCCCCCGCCGCCCCCGACGAGGGCCGCGAGATCCTTGATCAACACTCGCGCGTCGAGCCTGGCAGCCAGGTCCGAAGACACCGCGGCCAGGACGGAGACCTTCCCTTCGGCTGCCGAGGCCAGGATGACCACCGCCTGAGCGCCGGCGTCTCGCTTGAGATTGTCGGCCAGCGTCCGCATGCCCGGCCGATCCAATCCCTCCACCTGGCGCGCGATCAGGCGAGCGCCGCCCACTTCTTCGAAGGCAGGCCCGGAGGAACCCCCCGATCCCGAACGCAGCTCCATCTGCGCCGCCTTCAGGCGCAGCCTCTCCAACTCGCGCCCTTGTGTCTTCTGCGCCGCGACAAGACTCACGACCGCCTCAGGGATCGCCTCCTTGGGGACTCTCAGAATCTCCTCGACTCCCGCCAGGATCCGAGACTCCTCCCTCGACCTGAGCCCTGCCGCCATTCCGGTGAGCGCTTCGATTCTCCTCACGCCGGCCGCGATGCCACGCTCGCCCACGATTTTGAAAAAACCGATTTCCCCGGTACCGCCGCAGTGCGTCCCGCCGCAGAGCTCCTGGCTGTACCCCGGGACCGTCACGACCCTCACCCGGTCGCCGTACTTCTCTCCGAAGAGCGCAACGGCTCCTTCCGCCATCGCCTCCTCCAAGGACCGTTCCAGCTTGGCGACGGCCGCGTTGCGCACGATTTGCCTGTTGACGTCATCCTCGATCAGATCCAGAGAATCGCGGCTCACCTGGCCGGGATAGTTGAAGTCGAAGCGCAGGCGGTCCGGCCCGACGTACGATCCAGCCTGCCGGACGTCGGATCCGAGCACCCGTTTCAGCGCGGCATGTAGGAGGTGGGTGGCCGTGTGGTTCCGCATCGTGGCTGCGCGGGTCAGCTCGTGAACGGCCGCCTCCACAACATCATCCTTCTGAAGCGATCCGTTCATCACCGTCACGATGTGGACGATGAGTCCGGGCGCGGGGCTCTGCGTGTCATCCACCTCGGCCTCGGAACCGTCCGGAGTCTTCAGGCGCCCTGTGTCGCCCACCTGCCCTCCCGCCTCCGCGTAGAAGGGGGTTCGATCCAGCACGACGAAGCCGCGCTCTCCCTCCGACAGCGCCGCAGTCAGGCCCTCCGCGTGGGCCACCGCCAGGATCCGGGCACCGGGCACGATAGTCGTCTCGTAGCCGACGAATTCGCTGCGCTTCCACCCGGTCAGGCCGGTCAGTTCGAGAAGATCGCGCGGATAGCGCGGCCCCTCCCCTCCCTTCCACGATGCCCGCGCCGCCTCGCGATGCTTCTCCTTCTCGGCCTCCAGAGCAGCGGCGTCGGGCAGGCCGACTCCGCGCGCGATGGCCAGGGCCTCCTGGATCTCGATCATCATCCCGTAAGTGGTCCAGAGCCGGACCGCCTGCTCGGCCGGGAGAACACCACCCTTGTACCGCGCGAAGACGGTCTCGGCCTCT
>JAWPNA010000441.1:0-14872 GCA_045402695.1 Acidobacteriota bacterium | reverse complement strand
CCGAGAGCCGCGCCGCGATCGCGCGCGCGGCCGCCTCGTACCCTCTCGCCGTGGGATGGCCGTCGCGCGGAACGAGAAAGGCCGGCACGCCCGCGGCCTCCAGCCCGCGAAGGGCTTCAGCGAGATCGAGCGCAGGGACGTCGAAATCCTTCGCGATGCGGGCAAGCCTCTCCTGCGGCGTGAACGGATCCTGACCGGCCACCTGCCTCGCCGATGGCCACACCACCAGGAGGAACCGTACGTCCCTCGTCTCGAGGACGCGCGCCGTCTCCGCGAGCAGCGCGCGGTACTGGTCCCACAACTCGGGTCGAGCCCCGGCGCCCTCCGAACCCTCCCCGGCCTCCATCGCCCCAGGGCCCCGCTGCCTCACCTTCAGCCACGCCGCAAAGCGCTGCATCCCGTTGAACAGCGCCGTGCGCTGCAGCAGCTTGAGCGCCGGACCGACGGCGAACCTCGACTTGAGCCGCGCATGGTCGCGCATCACCTCGATCTGCGGCCGGCTCCGTGCGAGATCGAGGATGTCGTTCTGTGTGAAGGCCACAATCACCACGTCGGGCTGAACCGCCGGCGCCTTCTCCCTGAGGAAGGCCAGCTCGTCGGCGATGGTGAACCCGTTGGCGCCGCCGTTGATCACGTCGAGGGGCGGCTCTCCCGGCCGGCGCGACCCCGACAGAAGGCGGCCCAGCACCGCGGGCAGCGCCTGCTCGTCGTCCACGTACGGCCCGAAGGTGTAGGAATCCCCGAGGCACAGGATGCGGCGAGAGCCGGGCTCCTTGCGTTTGGGAAACTCCGCGCCCCGGAACCCGAGTGAGTTGATCCGCACGTGGTAGGACAAGTCGGGCAGGATCCTGTCCTCGAACTCCTGACCGGGCTCGAACAGCCCCGGGATCGCGTCGAGAGTCTCGAGGTCCGGAGACCTCACCGCGTTGGTGGGGACCCGCCCGGAGACCCTGAGGACTCCCTCGAGCACGCCGAGGAAGATGAACGCCGATGCCGCTGCGAGCAGCAGGTTGCGCCACATCGTGTCAGTAGCCCGGCCGGAACAGGACGGTCTGGAACGTCTTCAGCAGGATGACCATGTCCAGGAAGAGCGACATCTCCTGGATGTAGAAGAGATCGTACTGAAGCTTCGTGTGGGCGTCCTCCACGCTGGCGCCATAGTGGTAGTTGACCTGCGCCCAACCGGTGAGGCCCGGCTTGGCCGAGAACCGCAGGCTGTAATACGGGATATCGCGCTCGAGTGTCTCCACGAAGAACGGCCTCTCGGGCCGCGGCCCGATAACGCTCATCTCGCCGCTCAGGACATTGATGAACTGCGGGATCTCGTCCAGGCGCAGGCGGCGCATCACCCGGCCCGCCGACGTGGCGCGCTCGTCTCCCGCCTTCGCCCAGACGGGCATGCCTCCTTCCTCCGCGCCCACGCGCATGGTGCGGAACTTGAGAAGCTGGTACGGTCTCTTGTCGAGGCCGACCCGTTCCTGCCGGTACAGCACCGGGCCTCTCGACGTGAGCTTGATGAGCACTGCGACGGCCAGCATCAGCGGCGACAGCAGCACCAAGGCGGAGGAGGCGATGGCGATGTCCAGCAGACGTTTCAGGTTCCGCTCATCCGCGCGCGCGATGCCCGAGAAGTCCTGCGAGAACAACAGCCACTGGTCCTCGATGTAGCGCACCGGCACCTTGCCCGTGACCCTCATGTAGAAGGTGGCCAGCTCGTACACCTTGGCCCCCCGCGCCTTCAGCTCCAGCACGTTGCGCACCGTGTGGCCGTTGGCCGCCACCCTGTAGCCCGGCGAGAAAACGATGATCTCGATCCGCTCGCGCGCCACGATCTCCTTCAACGCGGTGCTCGGGCCCAGCACCGGCACTCCTCCGAAGTCCCTGCCGGCGCTGTCCGGGTGGTCGTCCACGATGCCGGCCAACGCGAACTCGGGCGCGTAGCCGGCCCGCAGGTCCTCGATGAGGGCCGCCACGGTCTCGTCGGCGCCGACGATCAGCACCTTCCTCGGCGAGACCAGTCCTCGGCTCACCAGACCATGGACGCGCCGCCAGAGATAGATGAAGAGCGCCGCGAGAGGCGCCTGGATCGCCATGACACGCCGCGCGATCCGCCACGACGGCAGGAAGTAGTACATCATTCCGATGATCAGGTTGGCGGCGAGCACCAGACCACAGATGTACAGCAGCGAGCGCATCTGTTCGTAGCGATTCTCCACGTCGTAGAGCTGCCCGACGAAGAAGACCACCGAGTAGACGGTGAAGTAGATGGCGCAGGCTATGGTGAACTTGTCGAGGACGAACAGGATGTTGAAGTGGGCGAACCGGGCGATGACGAAGGAGAGCATGAGGGTGAGCATGAGCAGGCCGAAATCCACGACAAACAGCAGAATCTGCTGGCGGCGGATCGGGACATTGAAGAAAGCTGCCATGGGTCTCCCGTGGATTGTCCCGAAATATACCCGGGTCAATGGGTTGGGACAAGCGGATCGTGCAGCGAGGGGCGGCGCGTCAGCGGGCGGTCGCTGCGGTGATTACGGGGGACTCCCGCACGAAGGCGCACATCGCCTGCATGTAGAGGTGAGTCAGCATCAGGTGACAGTCCTCGATGTGCTGCATGTCGTCGGAGGGAACCACCAGCGTGACATCGGCCAGGTCGACCGCTTTGCCGCCCCTGTAGCCCGTCAGCACGAGCGTGGTGGCACCTGCCTCGCGCGCCGCCATCAGGCCGTTGAGCACGTTGGGGGAATTGCCGCTGCCCGAGATGCCGAGCACGACGTCGCCCGGCTTCGCCAGCGTCTTGATCTGCTCCGCGAAGACGTCGGCGTAAGAGAAGTCGTTCGCGTAGGCGGTCATCACCGGCGTGTTGTCCACGATCGACAGCACGCGGAACCTGCGGCGCCCCTGCGCCACCGTCCCCTTGCCCAGATCCACGGCGAAGTGGGATGCCAGGGCGGCCGACCCTCCGTTGCCCATCAGGATCACCTGCCGGTCCTGCACGTACGCCGCGCACAGGATGCCGTAGATCCTGTCAACCACCTCCACGGGGATCTTCCGCAGCGTCGCGCTGGTGGCGTCGAAGTAGTCCTTGGTCCGCTGCTTGAATTCCATGCCGGATTCTCCCGCACGCACAGTCGAAAAGTATAGGTGCGGCGCGGATCGCGGTCAATGGCCAACGCGCTGGTGCTACAATGCAGGCGTCTCATGCTCATCGATCGGATCATCAGGCCCGAGCAAGTCGCGGAAATCATTCGCGGCTACCTGGAAGGGTCACTCGACGGCTGCGACGCCGCCCTGAGGGCGATCCGCCTCGCCGGATCCACCGATCGCATCCTGGCCGGGCATCAGACCCGCATCGTGGTGGAAGCCTACTGGGAGCTGAGACGGTGCGCCGAGACCGGAGGCGGCCGGCCCGATCGCGAGCGGATGCAGTACCTGCTCGATTGCGTGGAAGGCAGGCGCCGGTTCCCTGCGCAAGGGTAGCCTCGTCAGGCCCGCTCCGCATACCGCGCCACGATCTCGGGATCGACGTCGCGCGGCAGACTGAAGCCGCCGATGGGCAGCGGACGGCGGGCATGGTTGCGCCCCTCCACGCCCAGCAGCGCGTAGTACGAGGCCCACCGCACGTCCTCCTCCTCCCCTTCGCGCCTGAGAGCGGCGACCAGCTCGCGGCCGATGGCCGGATCGCGCGTCCCTTCGTACAGACTTCCAAGACAGAGCGCCGCCGCTCTGCGGCACTCGGGCTCCTCGTCGGCCGCCAGCGCCCAGCGGATCCGGTCGGCGTACTCCCGCAGGCCCCAGTGCAGCACCAGCACCTTCATCGATGCCGCCCGCAGGAGGGCGGAGGAGTGCGCCAGGAACGGCTCGATCGTCCCGCGGGCGCCGACCTTCAGGGATCGCCCCAGCCGCTCGATTGCGCGCACGGCACCCTGCTCGGCGTCCTCGGACCCCTCGCTCACCTTCCGGCCCGCGTCGAGCAGCTCGGCCTCCGACCACTCGTGTGTCTCAGCCTGGGCGGCCTCCCCCTGCAGCTCCACGACCTGCGCCTCGCCCGCCTTGAGCGCCGAGGCGATGTGGTCGAGCCGCTCGCGCGAGGCCTCCAGCACCGACTCCAGAAGCTCGCGGTCCTGTACGCCCAGGTCGGGGCGCGTGAGCACTGTCTCCGCCTGGCGGATCGCCATCCGAAGCGAGGCTGCGCCGTCCAGCAGCTCCACGAGGTGGTTGTATCGGGGCTCGCGCGACTTCCCCGTCTTGTGGCCGGCCTGCTTTTTCACGAGGGAAGCATGGTGCCGCGTGCGAGGCGAGGCAAGTGGAGGGAATGTCAACGTTCGGAGAGGTCCCGCCCGTTGAGAGCCACCGCCGCGTGGTGCGCGAGAGCCGAGGCAAGGTGAACGTCCTCGTCATCGTAGGGAATGCCGGCTGCCTTGTTCTGCAGCTCGAAGAACCCCAGGACTTCCCCGTCCGCATCCACGATCGGCACGGTGAGCGCCGAATGGACGCCGTACTGGGCGATCAGCCCGGAATCGGCGCGCCTGTCGGCCGCCGCGTCGTTGGCGATGCACGGGACACGGTTGGTCCAGGCCCAGCCCGGCAGGCCTCGGTCGCGCGTGAACCGGACATCGATGCAATCCCACCGGCCCTGGCGGCGCATCTCCCGGCAGACCATCTCGTCGCCCTCACGGAGCCCCGATACGCCCATGGTTGACTGGGTGACGATCATCGCCGCCTCCGTCAGGCGGCGCAGCAGTGTGGCCAGATCAACGTGGGAGTTGAGCTTGGCGGCCACGGCCGAAAGCGTTCTGATGTGGGATCGCATCGCGGCGTGGTGGACCGCCACCGCGGCGATGTCGGCCGCGGTGCGCAGAAACTCGATCTCTTCGTCCGACCAGGCCGGAAGCTGAGCATGCCGCGCCGCCACGAGAATGCCCGTGACTCTCTGGTCCGCCAGCATGGGGGCCACGACGGCCGACAGACGCGAGAGAGGAAGGAGCGGTGCTGGAAGCGCGTCGAGCTCCTCCGGGGCGCTCCCGGCCGCGCCGGGACGCCGGCCGCCGGTGATGAAGGGTCTGTGCTCGACAAACAGGAGCTCTTCGAAACGCCTGACCTCCGGATCCGCGCCCGGCGTCAGCCGACGTCCCTGGATGGTCACCGCGGGAGCCCCGCTGTGATCGCGGCGGAATTCGTGGGAAAAGGCCAGGTGATCCCCCGAGACGTCCCACCTCGCGAGCGAGCACAAGGTGAGGTCGAGGAAGCGGCCCGCATCCGTGACCAGCGAATCGAGCACGCGGTGCAGGTCAATCCGGGAGCGAACCGCAACCGTGATTCGTTGAAGCGCCTTGAAGCCCAAGTCCCGCCGCTCCCTTTCTGCGCGCAGCGCCCCGCCCGCTGGTTCCATCGGATCGAACCTCATGGCCCTGTCAGGCCTCACGCCGTCCGGTCAACTCTCTTGTGCCACGTGACCTCCCGACCCGCGGCCCGGGACACGATCCCAGCGAACGCGGCCGAGTTCACGACGACGAAGTAGAGCGGAAGCGCCAGAAGGCGCGGCGCTCCCGATCCCAGTGTCTGAGCCAGAAGCCCCGCGAGCGCGAGCAGGTAGAACAAGACCTGCACCACCGCGGCTACCTGGTAGACAATCCCGCGCGGCCAAAGGTAGAGACTTATCGGCAGGAGGGCAAGCAGCCAGAAGGGCACCGCCCAGCGGTTGAGTTTGTGCGACACGAGCTGGAGGGCAAGCAGCCACCTGCGTCCGGCCCACGCCTCGCGAAGGAGCATCAGCGCGCTGACCACCATGTGGTTGATGATCCTGACCTTGCGGCGGTATTCGTCAAGGTACGTGGGCGAAGGCTCCTCCTCGCTGACCGCCTCCGGCTCCAGGATAGAATCGTAACCCTGCAGGATGGCCCGGATCGGAAGCTCGAAATCGTCGCCGCGCGTCTCCGACATCGGCCGGTGCAAACCGCGCCTCAGCGCGAACAGGGAGCCGTTGGCTCCCGGCAGCGACCCGAGCCTGCTGGAGGCACGCTTCATCATCATCTCGAAATCCCAGTAGGTCTCCTCGCCGTAGGCCGAGGATGCCTCGCCCGCCGGACGGTAGGCCAGCCGGCCCGAGACCGAGCCGACGCGCGGGTCGGCGAAGTGCCGTACCAGCATGCGCAGCGCACCGGGCGAGAACATCGCGTTGGCGTCGGTGAAGACGAGGATCTCGCCCGTCGCGTGGGGGACGGCACGGTTCAGGTTGGCCACTTTCCCGCGGCGCACGCCGGACGGCAGGACCCTCACCCCCCTCCCCTCATACCGGGCGGCGATGGCGTCGGTGCCGTCGTCCGATTCCGAGGCCACGATGATCTCCTTCCTGCCCGCCGGATAATCCGCCCGCAGCGCGTTCTCGATCTTGGCCGTAATGATCCGCTCCTCGTTGTAGGCGGGGATCAGGATCGACACGGAGGGCCAATCGGCTTCACCCAGGATCCGGGGAGCCGGGCGCGGGCGCACCGTTCGCGACAGCGCCATGATCAGGAGCGGGTAACCGGCGTAGGCGTAGGCGATGAGCCCGACCAGGGCCCAGAACAGGATCGTCATGCGCGGCGCCCGTCTCTCGTCCGAGGGACGCTCCGCGCGAACTCGTCGCAGAGCTGGTCCACCGAGTGTTTCAGGTCGAACTCCTTCTCGATCAGATCCCGCGCCGCGCGCCGGAGCCTCTCCGCCAGCTCCGGGTCGCCCAGCATCCGCTCGATGGCGGACGCCAGGTGCTCGCCGTCTCCCGGAGCCACGAGAAGCCCGGTGCGGTTGTCCTGCACCAGTTCCGGGATGCCCGAGAGCTTGGTTGAGACCACAGGCACTCCCAGCGCCATGGCTTCCGTCAGGACGATCGGGATGCCGTCCTGCTGTCCATCATGGCCCGGGACGCTCGCCAGCACGAACAGATCCGCGGCCGCCACCAGCCGCGCCACCTCGTTCTGCTTGCGCTCTCCGCCCAGCGTGACGCAATCCCGCAGCGCCAGACGGTTCCGCAAGGCCTCGAGCCGGGCGCGCTCGGGCCCGTCGCCCAGTATGGTGCAGCGCAGCCGCCGCCCTCTCTGCTTCAGGCGCGCGCAGGCCCGCAGCAGCACGTCGAACCCCTTGTAGTCCACGAGCCTTCCCACCGAGACGATCAGAGGTGGATCGTGCGCCGGCCGCGCCGGCGAGAAGGGGAACTCTCCGAGTGGAAGGCCGCACCGCACCAGCCTCAGCTTGCGCAGCGCCTCCGGACCGCATTTCTGGATCAGGAGGGCGCGGTTGAACTCCGAGATCGTCGCGAAGAAATCGGCGTCGCGCACCTTCGTCGCCAGCATCGGGTTCGGAAGGAAGAGATCATGGGCGTGGCCCGTGACGCTGTAAGGGATCTTTTCCAGCCGGGAGATGATCCAGGCCGCGAGCGCCGGGTAGGTGGCCCAGTGGGCATGCAGTCGTTCCACGCCGCGCTCGCGCAGCTTGCGCGAGACGTGAAGCGTCTCGGGGATCAGAGCCAGGCTCTTGAGCAGGGCCGAGGGATGCCCGGTGTGTTCGCCCGCTACACGGCCCACGATCGACAGCAGCACGACCGGCCGCGTCATCATGTAGTACAGCACGGCGCCCGCGATCCGCCACGCGGAATCGGGATAGAGCGTCTGAGCAACCAGGGCGCGCGCCTCCTCGTGCACGATGGGCTCCGCGTCATGCTTCAGCGAGACGATCGTGATCTCGTGCCCGCGGTTTTTCAGCTCGAGGATCTCGCGCAGGATGAAGGTCTCCGACAGCTTCGGAAACAGCGAAACGACGTAGGCGATTCTCACGCTCGCTCCACCCTCATCGCGGGATCCTCCGAGCGCCCCCGAAGACAGAGAAAGCGGCCCGCAGAGACTTCTCCACGACCTCTCCGATCACGTCGGCCTCGGGACGGCCGGCTTCCACGATCATCATCCGTCTCCCCGCCGCGACCTCCTCGAAGAGCCGCGCCTGCATCCGGAGCATCTCGAGGCCGACCTCGTCCGGCTTGCGCCGCGCGGCCTCCTCGGCGGACAGCCTCAGCAGGATCGCGAGGTCGGCCTTGGGCGCGGAGGACAGCACGAGGCCCGCCGCCCGCCGCGCGACGAGCCTGTCGGGCGACAGCTTGGCGAGCAGGTCCACGGCGGTGTCGATGCCCGACCGATCGCACAGGATCGAGAAGCCCGCGCGGCGCGGCAGGCGCACGCGGATCAGGTAATGCATCGCCTGCTCCACCACCACCGCCGCGGCGAAGAGCGTGCCCGCCACACGACCCGAAAGCAGGCGCGCCTTCGCGGCACTCTGGCCTGGCCCGGGGATGCCGGCGGGCAGCGCCGTGCGCGCCGCCTTCTTGACGGCCTGCATGCCGAAGGTGAAGCCTCCCCTGCTCCACACCACGCGGGTCGGGATCTCGCACAGCACCATCGCCTCGCGTAGTGCGCGGATCGCGGCTGACTTGCCCGATCCGTCGATCCCGCTGAGGCTCACCACCGCCGCCGGCCGGCATCGCAGGCGCAGCCGGTTCGCCGCGAGGTTGCAGACCGTGGCGCCCACGTCGGTGAACCGTCCCGCGGGCGATCGCCCGGCCTCATTCATCAGGCGGGCGAGGTAGTGAAGCTTCGCGTAGGCCTTCACGATCGGGAAGGGCAGGCGCTCGGGCGGCCGCTTGATGAGGCGCGCCCCGGCCGCGTGAATGTATCGGCCCGCCCACCAGGAGCCGTCGAGCGCCGCGCGCGCGCGCGTGAGGATGTCCGGCGGCACGCGGCTGGCGCCGTACAACGACATCTCGATCGCGGAGGCGAGAACCAGCATCGCGCAGAATCCCGTCTCCCAGCATCTTTCCTTCGCGCGGGCGAAGACCGCCTCCCAGTCGAACGCAGGCTCGCCGGCGCACAATCTCACCGCGCGCAGGTCGGCCAGACGGAGCTGGTCGGTCTCGTACAGCGCGTGCGCGAGAGTGATCAGGAGGAGATCCTCGAGGCAAGCCAGCCGGTAGACCCCCTCGGGCGACGGGCGTGACCGTTCGATCACGCCATCGCCTTCCAGGATCAGGATACGCCCCCAGGAAACGGCCGAGTGGAGGTGGACGCAGATCACCGAACGCCCGTGACAGAACCTGCGGAACAGCACCTTGCGATCCTCGCGGTAGTGAGGAAACCGCAGGTGGCCGTCCCTTTCCAGCAATCGTGCCGCCTCGTCCATCCGCCCCGGCGAAACCAGGAGATCCACGTTGCTGGACCGGTACGGGATCCCGCCGCAGCTCTTGAACAGGACGGAGGTGACGCCGCCACGCGCGAGCAGATCGAGAACCCGCTCGACTTCCGCGCGCAGGTCATGCTCCTCCCCCATCTCACGACGCAGCGCCTCCTGCCACACATGCCATGCATGCCACGGGGCGGAGCCGGCGGGCCGCGCCGCCTCGAGATGCTTCGCGATCTCGACCAGCGGGACCTTGTTCGCGCGCAGCGCCGAGACGACCTCGTCGGGCTGCACGTGGGAGTCCGGCGGCATCTGCGCCCGAGGCGGCATGTCGGCCAGCGCCGCCGCGGCCCTCATCGCAGCGGAGCTCACGACCGCCGCCCCATCGCTCCGGCGCCTTCGAGCGCGTCCATCACGTCGGCGGCCACGTGCTCCCAGCTCAACGTCACCTCCCGACGACGTGGCCGCGCGGCGCTGACGCCGGAACCGTGCGCGCTGACCAGATCCCGCACCGCCGCGACCATCTCTGATGGGCTCTCTGCCCACACGACGCCGGCGTCGCAGCCCGCCAGGAGGTCCGGAAGCGCGCCGAACGGGGTGGCCACGATCGCCAGGCCGCACGCCGCCGCCTCCAGGACCGAGAGGGGCGCCTCGATGGCGTCAAGCGGTGAGGTCACGGGAAACAGATAGGCGTCGGCCATCCGGTAGAGATCCTCGATGCGCTTCTGGTATCCCGTCACGATCCTCACACCCGACCTGGTCAGGCTCGCCATCAATTCCGCTTCGGCTCGCGTGCTCCCGCTGCACACCATCACGCAGACGACCCCGGGGATGCGGGCCGCCTCGCCGATGACCTCCACACCGCGGGACGACTTCAGGTGCCCCACGTGCAGAACGACGAATGCGTCCGGCTCCACTCCCGCGCGCCGCCTCAGTGCTTCGCGCTCATCGAGTGCCGCGGGCCGGAAGCGCGCATCATCCACCCCAGCCCCGATCCGAACGCACGGCAAGCGCAGCTCGCGCGCCTGCCGCTCGACACCGGGGCCCACGGCCATCACCACGTCGGGAACGCGCCGGCGAGCCAGCATGCGGCCCAGAAGATCGGCTCTGCGCGGCTGGAGCGCCAGCACGCCGAGGCGTGCAGCACGAGCGTAGCGGCGCAGCGACCAGGCTCTCAGAATGGTGCGTGCCGTCAGGCTCGTCCACGGCACGTAGACCACCGCATCGGGGCCGAACGCCGCGAGCAGCTCCGCCAGCCGCGACGAGAGAAAGTACCGGTCCGCCAACGCGCCGTGCACCTTCAATCCCCCGAGGTCGGCATCCCTCTCGGACACGAGCAGCGCCTCGTGCCGCGCGGCCAGGGCCTTCGCCAGCGAGGCCGCGTAGATGCGGATTCCCTCGTCGAGAGGCGGGTACATCACCTCGCAGATCACGGCCACCCTGCGGCCGCCCGCACGCGGCGTCAACCGCAGACCTCGTCATAAAGAGCCGTGGTGCGCCACACCATTTTCTGCACCGAGAACTCCGCCGCGATGCGCGCCCGGCCCTCCTTGCCCATCCGACGCCTGAGTCCCGGATCTCCAGCCAGACAGGCCACACGCTCCACCAGCCCTGCCGCATCTCCCGGCGCGACCAGGTAGCCGGTGACCCCGTCCTGCACGACCTCCTCCGTGCCTCCCGCGCGCGTCGCCACCACCGGCAGGGCCGCGGCCATCGCCTCCATGACGGCGTTGGGCAGCCCCTCGAAATCCGAGGTCAGCACGAAGATGTCGAAGGCCGTCAGGACACGGGCGACATCCTGGCGCGCGCCGGCGAACATCACCGATTCTGCCAGCCCGCGCTGCCGAGCGGCCGCTCGCAGGCCGGGCAGCGCGGGCCCGTCGCCAGCCACGACGAAGCGCAGTCTGCGGCCCGCCGTCGCGGCGGTCAGGCCCATCGCCATCTCGAGGAACAGCTCGAGGTTTTTCTGGCGGGCCAGACGTCCCAGTGTGCCGATCAGGATGTCCTGATCGGCCGCCCCCAGCTCCCGCCGCGCAGCGTCGCGCCCGGGCAAGCCGTCGTACCCGGGGCCCTCCGTCGCGTGGGCGAACGACTCCAGATCGACCCCGTTGTGAATGACGCGCATCGAGGACTCGGGCACGTCGAACATGTCGCGCGTGTACCGGGCCACGAGACGCGAATTGGCGATCACCGCGCCCGCGGCCCTGAAGGCGCGCCGGTGCACCGCCATCGCCCAGCGGCCCGGGCGCGGGCTGCAGATGCGGCTCGATGCGAGGAACGGCACGCGACGCGACCATACCACGAGGCGCAGCATGGTCACGGCGCCGTACGTGTAGGCGTTCGCGGCCAGCAGAAAGGAATGCGCCAGATCGGCGCGCCTCCTCCCGAGCACGCGCGCCAGGGCCTGGACCCGCCCCAGCTCGTTGTGGCCCGAGCGCGCGATGATCTCGACGGGGACTCCATGTTGCCCCAGCCGTCCGGCGTACGGTTCGGCGACCTCGGAAAGACACACCACGAACGGGACGTAACGCGAGCGGTCCAGGCGAACCGCCAGCTCGTAGAGCTGGCGTTCCGCACCGCCCAGGTGAAGCTGGCCGATGACGAGCGCCACGTTCCTCGGCGGCATCAGCCCGTCTCCCGCACCGGCCGCTGCGCCTTGTGGAGGGTCACGCCGAGGCCGAGCAGGATGAGGGCGCCGTAGTCGAACTCGACGTCGCCGGAGAGACCAAACACCGCGAGGTTCACGAAGGCCGCCTGAAGACCGAGACCGAACAGGAACTCGAACGAGCGCGTCCGGCCGCGCGCCTTGAGCGAGGCTTCCATCTTGCGCAGACCGCGCCAAGTCAGCCAGAACACGCCGGCGTACAGCAGGAGCGCGGGCAGCCCCATCTGCGCGGCCAGGTCCAGGTACATGTTGTGCGCCGGAAACGGCGCCTTCACGTTCGAGACATTGTAGCTGGGGAATACGTGCATGAAGTTGCCGAGGCCCACGCCCAGCAGCGGGTGATCTTTCGCCATGGCCAGCCCCACCCGCGCGAGCTGCAGGCGGTCCACGTCCTGAACCTCGCCGATGCGGGAAAACCGCGCGAACAACGCATCCGGCGCCATGATCGCGCCGCATCCGGCAAGCACCAGGATCACGGTCAACGCCCGCAGGTTCCGCGTCAGCTTGAAGAAGAGAAACATCAGCACGGCGCACATCGAGATGAACCCCGAGCGCGACAGGGTGGACATGATGCAGACGAGATCGGCGGCCGCCAGCGCCAGCAGGAACGACTTCAGCGTCACGGACCTGACGACCAGAAAAGAGATGATCGTGAGCACGAGCATCGTGGTCAGATTGAAGGCAAGCTCGTTGGGGTTCTGCAGCAACGCATTGGTGCGCTCGAACTCCTGGGAGACCGTGATCCTGGATTGGCCGAAGTAGCCGAGCCTCACCATGACGGCCAGCGACAGGAGGCCCACGTTGGCGATCATGAAGGTCACCATCAACCGCTTGATCGCGTCCACGGAGGTCACCAGGGCCGTCACCAGAAGAAAGACCACCAACCGGATCAGGAACAGGTTCCGGTAGTCCTGGAAGTTGTCCGGCCCCACGATCACGCCGGTCAGCACGGAGACGAAGACCCAGATCGCGAGCAACCCCATCAAGGCGTGCTGTATCGTGCCGAACCGGAGGCGGCGTCTCAGAAACGCCATCTGAAACAAGACGGCTCCTGCCACCAGACCCTCGATCAGCACCGGGGCGGAGAATGGACCCAGCCGAGGCAGCTCGACCAACCGCGTCAGCCCCACCATCGCGTTGAGCGCCAGAACGTGCAGTCCGATCTCGGGGCGGATCAGCGTGGCGACCCCGGCGCCGAGCACGAGCAGCCCGGCGAACAGCATCGGGATGCTGACACCCAGCACCACGGTGCTGAGCAACAGGAAGAGGGCCAGGCCGGCGATCAGCAGGTGCGGGCGATCACGGCCGATCGAGAAGACCCTCGCCGCCGAGGGGCTCATGCCAGGACCTCTTCGTACATGGCGTGATAGGCGTCGACCATCCGGCCCAGCGTGAAGCTCGACTCGTACTTGCGCCGGGCGGCCTCCCCCTGCCGGCGGCGCAGGTCGCCATCCGACAGCAGGGCGGTGATCCGGCCGGCCATCAGGTCGGGCCGGTCGGGCGGCACGAGAAACCCCGTGCGACCCTCCTCCACCACCTCCGCGTTGCCGCCGACGTCGGTCACGACGGAGGGAAGACCCGCCGACATCGCCTCCAGCAGCGCGTTGGGCATCCCCTCCTCCCGCGAGGAAAGCACGAAGAGCTCCGACCGCTTCAGAATGGGGGCCACCTGCTCGCGGTGTCCCGCGAACACCACCGACCCGTTCAGCCCCGCCTCGTGGGCGCGCGCGGCAAGCCGCTGTCTTGACGGCCCATCCCCCACGAGGAGCAGCCGCGTCGCAGGCCGCTCCCGCGCCACGAGCGCGAACGCCTCCAGCAGCATCGCGTGCCCCTTCTTCTCCCTCAGCGAGGCCACCGACACCACGGTAAGACGGGAGGGATCGATCAGATCAGCGGGCATCACGTCAGGTCCCGCTCCGCCGTCTCCCCCGTCTCCGATGTCCCTCAGATCGGTCACCGCGTTGGGAATCACCACGGCGCGCTCGCGGGGGATCCCCTCACGCTCGATGGCCGCATCCCTCACCCTGGCCGAGTTGAACAGGACGCGCCGCGCCCGCCGGTGCGCGCGCCGACTCGCGAGCAGGCGCAGGCCGCGCCTGCCCAGATCGAGGTTTCTCACACTGGTGATGCACGGCGCGCCGGCGAGACCCGAGACGGCGGCCGCGAGCAGGTTGCCTGTGAAGAGATACCCGTGCAGCAGATCGGCTTGGCCGCGCCGCACGCGCGCGGCCAGGTCGAACACCGCCCCGAAGGTGCCCGGCCGGAGGGCGCCTTTCAGCCCAAGGTCGCTGACCTCGACATCCAGGCCGGCCAGCCGTCGGGCCAGCGACGGGTCCAGGTTCACCGCCGCGAGCCGAGGACGGAACCGGCCGCGGTCGATGTGCCCGAGCAGATGAAGGAGATGGGTCTGCGTCCCCCCGTGGGTGTTGAAATCACAGATATATAGGATGGACCGGCTCCTGGCCGTATACCCTGCCATGCCTGTAAGTTACAGCCTTCTCGCCCGGAGCGGCAAGATCGGCCGTCCCCCGTCATTCTTTCGTGCCCTTCCCTGGACGACGCCTGCCGGGTCCGAGCAGAACGCCGAGTACCGTCCTTCAGTCGTCCTCAGGATCAGGCTCGGGCGGAAGCTCGTGAGATCAGAGGGCGGCAGAGAGCGGGCAGGAGGTTGCGCACCTCACGGCAGTGGTACGATTGGGCCTCGAACTCTGAGGAGCGACCACGCGACATGATTCCGCTGAAGGACGACAACCCCACCAGCCGACCACCTATCGTGACCGTCGGACTGATCGCCTTCAACATCATCGCGTTCGCCTATGAGATGCTCCTCCCCCCGCAGGCGCGCGCCGCGATGATCATCCAGATGGGATTGATCCCCGCCGAGGTCACCTCGGGCATCAGCGTCGGGCCTGAATTCCCGCTGCCCCTCACCCTGTTCACCTCGATGTTTCTGCACGGAGGCCTCCTGCACCTGGCGGGCAACATGCTTTACCTCTGGATCTTCGG
>JAWPNA010000004.1:0-24019 GCA_045402695.1 Acidobacteriota bacterium | reverse complement strand
GCTGCTGATCGCCTGCGCCAACGTGGCCAACCTGGTGCTCGTGCGCGCGACGGCCCGGCATCGGGAGATCGCCATACGCGCCGCGCTTGGAGCCGGCCGCCTGCGCCTCGTCTGTCAGATCCTCACGGAGAACCTGGTCCTTTCAGTCGCCGGCGGTGCAGCGGGACTGCTCGTCGCATCGTGGGCCGTGGACCTGATGGCCCTGATGCCTTACGGGGGCCCCGACTTCTACACTCCTTACAGCGTCAGCTCCGAGCAGGTCGGCCTCGACGGTCGGGTTCTGCTTTTCACCTTCGGGCTTTCGATCCTGACGGGTCTGGTGTCGGGAATCGCTCCGGCGCTCCAGGTCTCGAGCTCCGATCCGAACGAGTCCCTCCGGGATTCCAGGACCGTCCCGGCCCCCTCGAGGAGACGAAGCCGGCGCCTGCCGGTCCGTTCGGTGCTCGTCGTGTCGGAGATCGCGCTGTCGCTCATGCTCCTCATCGGCGCGGGCCTCATGATCCGGAGCTTCGCGCACCTGCAGCACGTGGATCCGGGCTTTCACCCCGAGAACGTCCTGACGATGGACGTGAATCTGCCGAAGTCGCGTTACCCGGAGGACCACCAGGTGGCTGCGTTTTACTCTCGGCTCCTGGAGCGCGTCAGGAACCTTCCCGGCGTCGCCTCCGCCGGCGTGGTGGAGTACCTCCCGTTGAGCGGTCTGGACGCGAGCACCGGCTTCATCATCGAGGGGCAGGCGCCTCCTGCGCAGTCGGAGATGGTGCACACGCACTACCGTTCGATCAGCCCGGATTACTTCCGCGCGATGGGAATCCGCCTCCTGAAGGGGCGCGACTTCAGCACGCAGGAGAGCGGACGGGTCGCGATCATCAACGACGCGATGGCCCGCCGGTTCTTCCCTGGTGGCGACCCGATCGGCAAGCGCCTCGCTCTCAATTTCGAGGCGATGAAGTTCTTCAACGACAGGCCGCCAGAGATGGACCTCGCGGGAGGCCTGCGGGAGATCGTGGGAATCGTCTCCGACATCAAGCACGCGGCCCTGGACGCCGAGTCGGTGCCGGAGATGTACGTGCCGTACGCGCAGCGCTCCACGCGGGGCATGACGCTGGTGCTGCGGGCCGACTCCGACCCGGAGAGGCTGGCAGGCGCCGTGAGGAGCCAGGTGCTCTCCATGGACAAGGACCAGCCGGTCTCCAACGTCAACACGATGGCCGGCCTGATCTCCACGTGCCTCGCGCAGCCGCGGTTCAATGTCCTGCTGCTGACGCTGTTCGCCGGCGTGGCGATCGCGCTGGCCCTCGTGGGGATTCATGGAGTCGTGTCGTACTCCGTGACGATCCGCGCGAAAGAGATCGGGATCCGCATGGCGCTGGGCGCCCGAGCCTCCGACGTGGCCGGCCTGGTCGTCAGGGAAGGACTGGTGCTCGCGCTGATCGGGACCGCGATCGGCACGACGGGCGCCCTCGCGCTGACGCGCCTGATGCGGGGCCTGCTCTTCGAAGTGAGCGCCGCGGACCCCGTCACCTACGCCGTCCTCCCGCTGCTGCTTGTGGCGCTGGCGGCGGTGTCCAGCTTCGTCCCCGCCTGGAGGGCGGCGCGCGGGGATCCGATGTCCGCGCTTCGGTGCGAGTGAAGGAGTCGCGATGATCAGCCTGAAGGGCCTGGAGAAGTTCTACGAGACCCCCGCGGGCCGCACGTACGTGCTGCGCCGGATCGACCTCGATGTCAAGCAGGGGGAGTTCATCACCATCATGGGTCCATCCGGAGCGGGCAAGTCCACGCTCCTGAGCATCCTGGGAATGCTCGATGGTTCGTGGTCCGGTGAATACCACCTGCTCGATCAGCCGGTACACGCGCTCGGAAGGAAGGAGCGGGCCGAGCTCAACAAGCGGTACATCGGCTTCGTCTTCCAGAGCTATCACCTGCTGGACAACCTCACGGTCTACGAAAACCTGGAGATCCCGCTTTCCTACAAGAACGTCAAGGGCAGCGAGCGGGCCGGCCTCGTGTGCGACGTGCTCGACCGCTTCCACATCGTGGGCAAGAAGGACCTCTACCCCAACCAGCTCTCGGGAGGGCAGCAGCAGCTCGTGGCCGTGGCGCGCGCCGTCATCATGAACCCGAAGCTGCTCCTGGCCGACGAGCCGACGGGCAACCTCCATTCGAGCCAGGGCCAGGAGATCATGGACCTTTTCAAGAAGCTCAACGAAGAAGGCACGACGATCATCCAGGTCACGCATTCCGAGAAGAACGCGGCCTACGGCGACCGGGTCATCAATCTGCTGGACGGCTGGATCGTGCCGGAGGTGTGAATGGGCGCATTGCTGCAGGATCTGCGATACACCTTCAGGATTCTGGCCCACAGCCCCGGCTACACACTTGCAGCCCTGATCACACTCGCGCTCGGAATCGGCGCCAACACCACGATCTTCAGCGTGGTGAATCAAGTCCTGCTTCAGCCTCTCCCGTACCGTGAGCCCGACCAGCTCGTCATGATCTGGGGCAAGAACCCCGCTCTTGGCTCCGAGATGGACCTGGTCTCCCCCGCCGATTTCGCGGACATGGATGCGCGCAACCACGTCTTCGAAGGGATGGCGGCCTCGCGGGACGCGGGCTACAGCCTCACGGGCGAGGGCGACCCGGAGACGATTACCGCGTACCGCTTCTCCAACGACTTCTTCGACCTGATGGGCGTCGCGCCCGCTCTGGGACGCACCTTTCTGCCCGAGGAGGACAGGCCCGGGGCGCCGCGCGTCGTGGTCCTCAGCGATCTTCTCTGGCGGCGCCGCTTCCATGCCGACCCCAGTGTGCTGTCTGAGACGATCACGCTCAGCGACGAGCCATACACCATCATCGGCGTCATGCCTCCCACGTTCCGCCACCCCGAGCACACGGAGCTGTGGACGCCCCTCGCGCTTGATCCCGCCTCGATGGGCGATCGGAACAACCGGTTCCTGCGCGTCATGGCGCGACTGAGGCACGGCGTCGCCCTGTCCGCGGCCGCCAGAGAGATGGAAGCGATCGCCGCGCGTCTTCAGGCCGAGCACCCTTCCACAAACGCGGGTCAAGGTGTGACCATCGTCCCATTGCGGACGATGTACGTGGGGGACATCCAGCCGGCTCTTCTGGCTCTGTCCGGCGCGGTCGGATTCGTGCTGCTCATCGCCTGCGCCAATGTCTCCAACCTGACGCTGGCCAGGGCTTCCGCTCGCCGGCGCGAGATCGCCATCCGCCTCGCCGTGGGGGCGGGGCGCGCGCGCGTGACGCGCCAGTTGCTTACGGAGAGCGTCGTGCTCTCGCTGCTCGGGGGGGCGCTCGGCCTCCTCCTGGCCGTGTGGGGCGCCGGTCTCATGGTGGCGATCTTTCCGAACAACATCGCGAATCTGAGCATCCCGCGCGTGGAGGAGATTCCCATCGATGGCCGCGCTCTTCTCTTCGGTCTTGCCATCTCACTGCTTTCTGGAGTCCTGTCCGGTCTGGCGCCCGCGCTGCAGGCCGGTGGGTCGGACTTGAGCCGGGCGCTCAAGGAGACACAGGGGAGGACCGAGCAATCGGCCTGGGCGGAACCCGGCTGCGCGGGCTCCTGGTCGTCACGGAGATCGCGCTCGCCCTGGTTCTGCTGACGGGCGCCGGTCTGATGGCGCGCAGCTTCGTCAGGCTGCGGGCAGGCGACTTCGGATTGAATCCGGACAACCTGCTGACCACGCAGGTCTTCCTCTCCCGCCGGCAGTACGCAGCCCCCGAGGCACGGGAGGCATTCGTCTCGGGAGTGGTGCAGCGCCTCGAGGGAATCGCCGGCGTGCGCTCCGCGGCGGCGATCAATTTTCTCCCACTGAGCGGTTTCTGGGGTTTCCTCGGCTATGCCATCGAGGGACAGCCGAGTTCTTCGGCGGCCGACGGACCCGTCGCCGACAACCGCGTCGTGACCCCGCGCTACTTCCAGACGATGGGGATCCCGTTTTCACGAGGCCGCGATTTCGACGCCAGAGATCTCGCGGGCAGCACTCAGGTTGCGATCGTGAACGAGACCATGGCCCGCCGCCATTGGCCAACGGGAGTGCCGCCCGGCGCGCGCCTGGACTTCGGAGATGCCGATCATCCGAGCCTGTGGGAGATCGTGGGCGTGGTGGGCGATGTGAAGTCGTTCGGGCTTGATGCGCAGACTCACGCCGAGATCTACCGGCCTTTTGCGCAGGTCCCCTTTCCCTTGGTCGCCTTCACCGTGCGCACCGAATCCGACCCGGCAGGCTTCGCTGCCGCCGTAAGGGATGCGGTCTGGTCCGTGGACAAGGATCAGCCGGTGTTCAAAGTACTGACCATGAACCAGCTCGCCAGCGAGTCGATCACGCTGCGTCGCGTCACCATGCTGCTGATCGGGGCGCTCGCCGTGCTCGCCATCATCCTGGCGGCTATCGGCGTCTTTGGCGTGATGACCTACGCCGTGACCCGGCGCACGCGGGAGATCGGCATCCGGATTGCCCTGGGCGCGCGGCGCGACGATGTGGTGCGGCTCGTGCTTCGCGACGGCGTCGCCCTCACGCTTGCCGGCCTGGGCCTTGGCCTGGCCGGAGCCTTCGCTCTCACGCGCTTTCTCGCCGGCCTTTTGTACGAGATCGGACCCACCGATCCACTGACCTTCGCGGCGGTGGTCTCGATTCTGGCGGCCGTGTCGCTGCTCGCGTCATACATCCCGGCACATCGTGCGACCAAAGTCGACCCGATGGTCGCGTTGAGGTGCGAATGAGAAGACGTTTCATTTCGACGTTGGCGTTCCTGATCTTGACAGTACCTGCAACCGCAAGGAGTTCCGGCGCGCCGACGCCGGCCTATGCTTCGCCGATCCCGCTGTCTCATCCCGCGCTGTTCGCTCCGGGGAGGATCTCCACCGGCGAGTACGAGTCCCATCCCCACTTTACCCCCGATGGGAGGACCCTCTACTTTCTCAAGAGCGCGCCTGACTTCAGCTTCTGGACGATCGTCACGTCTCGGTTCGATCGCGGCGGTTGGACCACGCCCGAGGTGGCGCCCTTTTCCGGCCGGTACAGTGACGCCGACCCGTTCATCACTGCCGATGGCGGCAAGTGCTTCTTCATCTCCAACCGCCCGACCGACTCCCAGCCCAAGTCCGACACCGACATCTGGATGATGGAGAAGACTCCCTCTGGTTGGAGCGAGCCCAAGAACCTCGGTCAGCCTGTCAACAGCCCCGGCAGTGAGTGGTTCCCCACCGTCAGCTCCGATCAGACGCTGTACTTCGGCTCGGATCGTCCTGGCGGTTTAGGCGCCACCGACCTGTACCGGTGCCGTCTGGTGGACGGCAAGTACGCCGAGCCGGAGAACCTCGGCGTTGCGATCAACACCAAGTTCAACGAGTTCGAGCCGCTCATCGCGCCCGATCAGAGCTACCTCATCTTCATGACGGCCCGTCCGGATGGGAGTGGTGGATTTGATCTCTACATCAGCCGCAGCCGCGACGGCGCCTGGACGCAGCCCGCGAGCCTGGGCGAGCCGATCAACTCGAGCGCCAACGAGCTGTCGCCCAAGATCTCGCCCGACGGCAAGTACTTCTTCTGGACCAGCACGCGAGGGTTCGGGGGGACCCCTCTGGAGAAACGGCTGAGCTACCGGGAGCTTGCGCTGCGCCTCAACGGTCCAGGCAACGGCCTGGGCGACATCTACCAGATTGATTGGAGTGCGATCGATGCTCGGTGACTTCGGTCGGGACGTCAAGTACGGCATTCGGACCCTCGCCGGCCGGCCCGGCTTCACGTGCGTGGCGGTCCTCACGCTGGCTCTGGGCATCGGGGCGAACGCGGCGATCTTCAGCATCGTCAACGCCGCCCTCCTGCGCCCGCTCCCCTATCACGATCCCGGCCGCCTCGTCCTGGTGCTGGAGGCGAATCCTTCGCGAGGGATCGAGCGCATGGGGTCCGCCCCTCCCGACTTCCGCGTGTGGAGGGAAAGCAACCGCGTGTTCACGGAGATGGCGGCCTTCTACGGCGGCAGCTTCAACATCTCATCCGGGGATGAGCCCGAGCAGGTCCCAGGAAAGTCGGTCTCGGCCGACTTCTTCTCCCTCCTGGGATCGCCCGCGTTCCTGGGGCGCACGTTCCTCGAGGAGGAGGAGCAGTTCGGAAAGCACCGCGTCGCGGTGCTCAGCCACGGGCTGTGGCGGCGCCGCTTCGCGTCGGACCCCGGCGCGGTAGGACGTGACATCACCCTCAACGGCGAGCGCTACAACGTGATCGGGATCATGCCCGAGGGTTTCCGCGATCCGAAACCGGGCATTGAGTTGTGGGTCCCGATGTCCTTCGAGCCGGGAAGCAACTTGAACACGCGCAACAACTACTTCCTGCTCACGCTGGCTCGCCTGAGGCCCGGGGTGACCATCCAACAGGCCAGGGACGAGATGGCGGTGATCTCCCGCGATCTGGAGCGGCGGTTCCAGGAGAACGCCGGTGTCGAGTCCCTTATCGTTCCCCTCCGGCAGGCGATCCTCGGCAACTTCGAGCCGGCGTTGTTCGTCCTGACGGGCGCCGTCGCCCTCGTGCTGCTGATCGCGTGCGCGAATGTGGCCAACCTGCTCCTGGCGCGGGCCTCGGCACGGCGCAAGGAAATCGCCATCCGGGCGGCGCTGGGAGCGAGCCGCGTCCGCATGCTACGGCAGCTCCTGACGGAGAGTCTCCTGCTGGGCCTGCTGGGCGGCTGCGCCGGACTGCTGCTCGCGGTCTGGACCACCGAGCCTCTCGCATCGCTGGGACCGCCGGATCTCTCGCAGTTCCACACCATCGGCGTAGACGGCCGCGTTGTCATCTTCCTGCTGGGGATCTCCTTGCTGGCGTGCGCACTCTTCGGAGTGGCCCCTGCGTTTCACGCTTCGAAGGCCGGGCTGTCCGATGCGCTCAAGGAAGGCGCGCGCGGGGCGGTCGGCGGGAGCTCAGCGGCCCGCGCGCGCGGAGCGCTCGTCGTCGCCGAAGTCGCGCTCTCACTCATCCTCATGATCGGAGCGGGCCTGCTCATCCGCAGCTTCCTCCGTCTGGTGACCCTCGATCCCGGCTTCCAGCCCGATCACGTGCTGACGTTGCAGATCCCGCTGCCGCGGTCGAAATATCCCGAGGCCCATCAAGCCGCCACCTTCTTCAGCCAGCTCCTGCAGCGGATCGAGGCACTTCCAGGAGTGGTCTCGGCCGGAGTCGCTTCGAGCCTCCCTCTGAGCAACGCAGGAACATGGGGCAAGAGCCTGACCATCGAAGGGCGCCCGGCCTCCCGGCTCGAGGAGGTCGCCTCGGTGCAATACCGGCTCCTGGGGGGCGATTTCTTCCGTTCGCTGGGAATCCCGATGCACGGCGGCAGGCCCTTCACCGGCTCCGACACGAAGGGCAGCGTCCCCGTGGCGGTCGTCAACGAGACCGCGGCCCGGCGTTTCTTCCCAGGGGAAGACCCTATCGGGAAGCGGATCTCCCTGGACGCTCCGGAGAATCTGATTCCGATCGAGTCCCGGCCTGCGAACTTCGAGATCGTCTGGCTCACGATCGTCGGCGTGGCCGCCGACGTGAGGCAGGGCGGGCTGGACCAGTCCCCCGCGCCGGAGGTTTACGCTCCCGTCCTGCAGAACCGAGAAGAGCCGGTCCCGATGTTCCTCATCGTGCGAGCGACGGAGGATCCTCTGCCTCTCGTCGCGGCCGTCCGGTCCCAGGTATGGACGATCGACGACGATCAGCCGGTCGCGAGCTTGGCGACCATGCAGCAGATTCTGGATCGATCCGTGTCGCAGCCGCGTTTCAATGCACTTCTGCTGGTGCTGTTCGCGGCCGCCGCCCTCCTGCTCGCGATCGTGGGACTCTACGGGCTGATCTCGTACTCCGTGTCCCAGCGCACGCACGAGATAGGCATCCGGATGGCGCTGGGCGCGCGGCACGCGCAGGTGCTGCGGATGATCGTCGGCCAGGGGCTGAGGCTGACCCTCTGGGGGGTCGCCCTGGGGCTTGCAGGGGCCGCCGCGTTCTCGCGGGCCATCAGCGGTCTGCTGTTCGAAGTGGTGCCGATTGATCCCATCACCTTCATCTTGATGCCCGTGCTGTTCACCGGCGTGGCCCTCCTTGCCAGCTACATCCCGGCGCGGCGGGCGGCGAAGATCGATCCGATGATCGCACTGAGGTGCGAGTAGGAGGAGTCATGTCTTGCCTCGCCCAGGACATCCGGTACGCCCTGCGCCTCATGGCGAAAAGCCCCGGCTTCACGGCCACGGCCGTGCTCACGATCGGGCTGGGTGTGGGGGCCAACACGGCCATTTTCAGCGTCATCAACGGTGTCTTCTTCAGGCCGCCCGCCGTCGAGGAGCCCTCGCGGCTGGCCTGGCTCACCACACGGCCCCGGCTCTCCGAACAAACGATGAACCTCTCCTGGCCCGACTATCTCGATTTCGCCGGCAGCGGACGGAGCTTCTCGGGATTGCTCGCCTATGACACCGCCTTCGTGGCGCTGTCGGGCGACGGCGGGCCCGAGAGGATCAGGGGACACATCACGAGCGGCAACTACTTCTCGCTGCTAGGCGTCAAGGCAGGTTACGGCAGGGCTTTCACCTCCGAGGACGACAGAGCAGCGAGCCCTGTGGTCGTCATCAGCCACGCGCTATGGAAGCGGAGCTTCGGCTCCGATCCGACCGTGGTGCATCGGACGGTGATCGTCAACGGACAGCCGTTCGCCATCGTGGGGATCGCTCCTGTGGGGTTCACCGGCACCGAGATCGGCAGTCCCGCGGACATCTGGATCCCGTTCGCGGCCCAAGCCCGCGCCGTGCCGACTTGGGGACGCCTCCTCGAAGGGCGCGACGCCTCCTGGCTTCGGGTCATGGGCCGGCTGAAGCCGGGCGTCGATCTCGATCAGGCGCGAGCGGAGATGCAGGTGGTGGCCCTCCGGATCGAACAGGCATTCCCCGGCTACCACACCGGCATGAGGGTCATGGTGTCGCGGCTCGTGGGCGCCATCCACCCGGCCAACGCGGATGAGGCCACGTCGCTGGTCATGCTCCTGATGGCGGTGACCGGTCTGGTGCTGTTGATCGCCTGCGCCAACGTGGCCAACCTGTTGCTCGCCCGGGCCGCCAGCCGGCGACGCGAGATCGGAATCCGTCTCGCCCTGGGCGCCACGCGGTGGAGGCTGATGCGGCAGCTTCTGACGGAGAGCGTCGTCTTGTGCTCGATGGCCGGCGTCGTGGGGCTGCTGCTGGCGGCGTGGGTCTCCGACCTGCTCCTGAGATTCCTCGAAGCTCCGGAGGACATGGCGCGCGCCGCGACGATCGACCTGCGGGTGCTCACGTTCACGCTCACCCTGGCGCTGCTCACCGGCCTCGTGTCGGGGCTGGCGCCATCGCTGAGCTGCGTGGGGCCCGACCTGGCATCGTCGATCAAGGCTGAGTCGTTGGTCGTGCGGCGGGGACGATCGAGGTCTCGCCTCCAGAGCGTCCTCGTGACGGCCCAGGTGACGCTGTCCATGATCCTTCTGGTGTTCGCCGGTCTGGTGCTCAGGAGCCTCCAGAAGGCGGCCATCGTCGATCCGGGTTTCGAGCCACGCGATCGGCTGGCCTTGTCGTTCGACTTGACCCTTCAGGGGTATTCGAGTGAAAGCAGCCGAGCCTTCTGCCGCGATCTCCTGGAGCGCGTCGAGGCCCTGCCCGGCGTGCGATCGGCCACGCTGGCGAACCTCGTCCCTCTGAGCGGGATGATGATCGGCCTGGAGGTCACCTTCGAAGGGGCGTCAGAGCCGGCCGACCCAGCGCGATCAACCGTCTTCACGAGCGCGATCTGGCCCGGCTATTTCCGCACGATGGCGATCCCGCTGCTGCGCGGGCGCGATTTCACGGCCCAGGACGACGGGACCGCGCCCCCGGTGGTGATCATCAACGAGACGGCGGCGCGCCGCTTCTGGCCGGGCCGGGAGCCTCTGGAACAAAGACTCAGCCTGGATGGACCCGGCGGGCCCTTTCTCGAAGTAGTCGCCGTGGCGAAGGACGGCAAGTACGATGATCTGACGGAGGATTCACGGCCCTTCCTCTACCTCCCTCGCATGCAGCGGCCGGACCTGGGCTCCGAGATCACGCTGATCGCACGGACCGCCGGCGACCAGCCCGGGCTGCTGGCCTCGATTCAGAGCGTGCTGCGGACCCTTGACGCGAACCTGCCCCTGTACGGAATCACGACGCTCGAAGGGTACGTCGAGCAGAGAAACGACAAGACACGGGGGATCGCGCAGTTTCTGAGCGCCTTCGGCTCTCTAGGTCTGCTGCTCGCCGCGCTGGGACTGTACGGAGTCATGGCGTACTCGGTGGCGCAGCGCACGCGCGAGATCGGGATCCGGATGGCTCTGGGAGCGAGCGCGCGCGACGTCCTGCGGATGTTCGTGGGCGAAGGGCTGCGCCTCACGGCCTGGGGCATCGCCGCCGGCCTCGCGCTTGCGGCGGTCCTCACGCGCCTGCTGTCGAGCATGCTCTTCGGGGTCACCGCCACCGACCTCGCCACCTTCGCGGCCGTCTCGATCCTGCTGATGACCGTGGCCATCGTCTCCAGCTACCTTCCGGCCCGCAGCGCCGCGCGCGCCGACCCGATGTCCGTCTTGAGGCACGAATAGGAGGGGCCCATGTACCCATTCATGCAGGACATTCGCTACGGATTTCGGATGCTCGCGAAGAGCCCCGGCTTCACAGCGGTGGCCGTGGCGACGCTGGCGCTCGGCATCGGCGCCAACACCGCCATCTACAGCGTCGTGAACGCCGTACTGCTGCGGCCGCTGCCGTACGATGCGCCCGATCGACTGGCGCTCGTCTGGCACACCAACCCCAACAAGGATGAGGGCACGACCGACTACGTCTCGTACCCGTCGTTCCTCGATTTCCGCCGGGAGAGCACGACCTTCGAGGAGATGGCCGGCGCCACACCGCCGTGGAGCCTCGTTCTCTCGGGTGACGGTGAACCCGAACGGGTCTCGGCGCAATTCGTCTCCTGGTCGTTCTACAAGCTCCTGGGCACCAGGCCGATCCTGGGCCGCGCCTTCCTCGAGTCGGAGGACCAGCCAGGCCAGCCGCTCGCGGCGGTGCTGAGCCATCGGCTTTGGCAGAGGCGCTTTGGCTCCGATCCGCACGTGCTTGGCCGGACGATCACGATTGATGGCCAGCCGGTTACCGTGGTGGGTGTCATGCCGCCGGGGTTCTACTTCCTCGAAGACGTCGATCTGTGGACCCAGCTCAGCGGGAACCCCGTCATCGGGCGCGGGCGCGGCGTCCGAATCGCGAGGGTCCTGGCACGTCTGAGCCCGGCGGCCGATCTGAGTCAGGCCGGCGGCGAGATGGAGACGATCGCCCGGCAACTCCAGCAAGAGTACCCGGCGACCAATGCCGGGCTCGGCGCTTCGGTGGTCTCCCTTCACGAGCACATCGTGGGCAATTCGCGGACGGCGCTCGTCGTGCTGCTTGGCGTGGTGGGCTTCGTCCTCCTGATCGCCTGCGCGAACGTGACGAACCTGCTGCTGGCCCGCGCCACCAGCAGGGGCCGCGAGATCGCTGTGAGGACCGCGCTCGGGGCGACGCGGCCTCGTCTGCTGCGCCAGCTTCTCACGGAAAGCGTGCTTCTCGCGGTGCTGGGTGGTGCCGCCGGGGTGGTGCTGGCCGCATGGGCCGCGGACCTGATCCGCGGGCTCGGGCCGGCCGGGTTGCCTCGGGCTGACGAGGTCGGCATCGATCCACACGTGCTCGCCTTCACGACGGTCCTTTCACTTCTGACGGGGCTCCTCCTCGGTCTGGCCCCCGCTCTCCACATGACCGGAGCCCATGTCTATGAGAAGCTCAAGGAGGGCGGGCGGGGCCCGTCGGCCAGCGGCCGCGGAACCCTCAGGAACATGCTGGTGATCTCCGAGGTGGCGCTCGCGCTCGTGCTGCTGGCTGGCGCGGGGCTGATGATCCGCAGCCTCGCCCGGCTGCTGGACGTGAGCCCAGGATTCGACGCGAGGCACCTGCTCACCCTGCAGATCTCCCTGCCCGACACGACCTATGCGCAGCCGGCTCGGAGGGCGGGCTTCTACACGGAGCTTTTCTCCCGCATCGAGGCGCTGCCCGGCGTCGAGGCGTCCGGAGGCGTCACGCGTATTCCCTTGCGCGAGGGTGTCACGACCAAGCTCGATATCCAAGGACACGCCGTCGCACCCGGCGCGCAGCCGGAAGTCGAGTTCCGCCGGGCCAGCGCGCGGTACTTCCGGGCCATGGGGATACCGGTCGTCAAGGGCCGCGCGCTGGAAGATCAGGACACTCCCGAGAGCAGGCTCGTGGCCGTCATCAACGAGACCGCGGCGCGGCGCTTTTGGCCCGGGGAGGATCCTATCGGAGGAAGGGTCCGCTTCTTCGGATCGGATCCCAATCTCCCATGGTGGACAATCGTAGGTGTGGTGGGTGACGTGAAGCACTTCGGATTGGACTCCGCGCCGCGTCCGGAGGTGTACATGCACTTCGGGCAGGGGCCACCTATCTCGCCGTTCATCGCCGTCAGAACCTCGGTCGATACCACGGGGCTGACCGCCACGGTTCGCGACACGATCCGCGCGATCGATCGCGACGTCGTGATCTACAACGTCGCCACGATGCCGGATTTGATTCGCGGATCGATGGTCCAGCGACGGTTCAATACCCTCGCGGTGGGCCTTTTCGCGGCCATCGCGCTGACCCTGGCCGCCCTTGGGATCTACGGCGTGCTCTCGTATTCGGTCAGACAGCGCACCCACGAGATCGGAGTCCGCATGGCGCTGGGCGCAGCGCACGGCGACGTGGTGAAGCTGGTCCTCAAGCAGGGGCTCGCGCTCGTATTGATCGGCGTGCTGACCGGACTGCCGGCGGCCCTCGCTCTGACCCGACTGCTCACGAGCATGCTGTACGAGGTGGCCGCCACCGATCCGCCCACTTTCATCGTTGTCCCTCTGATCCTGCTCGTGGTCGCGCTTCTGGCCACCTACCTTCCGGCACGCCGCGCAACACGGGTCGATCCGATGATCGCGCTGCGGCACGAGTAGGAGACACCCATGGGTACATTCATGCAGGACATTCGCTACGGATTTCGGATGCTCGCGAAGAGCCCCGGCCACACGGCTGTGGCGGTGTTCGCCCTGGCGCTGGGCATCGGCGCCAATTCCTCCATCTTCAGCATGGTGGATGCGATCCTGGTGCACCCCCTCCCTTTCGATCAGCTCGATCGGCTCGTGATGGTCTTCCAGGCGAATCCCCGGCGCGGACTGGACGAGGACAGCGTCTCGCCCGGCAACTTCGTGGACATCCGGGATCAGGTGGAGTCATTCGAGCAGGCCTCTGCCTACCAATGGTGGGACGTCAACGTCGCCGAGAAGGCGGGCGGCCTCGAGTCGGAGCGCGTGCTGGGGTTCCTCGTCTCGCCGGAGTTTTTCGCGGCACTGAGAGTGCCCGCCGCGCTGGGGCGTCCGTTCGCCGGCGGCGAGGATCAGCCCGGCCACGACCAGGTGGTCGTGCTGAGCGACGCGTTGTGGAAGCGCCGGTTCGGCTCCGATCCCGGCGTGATTGGAAGGAGCCTGAAGCTCAACGGCGAGACGCACACGGTGATCGGAGTCATGCCCGCTGGATTCTCCTTCCCCCTGGGCGGCCCGGGGCTGTGGGCGCCCCTGACGCTCGAGGCCGGCAAAGCGCACAGCCGCGGAGCGCTCCAATTGAAGGTCATCGCGCGGCTGAGACCCGGAGTCACCCGACCGCAGGCGCAGGCGGAGCTATCGGCGCTGGCCGTCCGGCTCCAGCAGCAGTTTCCAGACACCAATGCCGGGTGGGATCTCGCCATCATCCCGTTGATCGATGATGTGGTCCGGTACAGCCGCCCCATCGGCCTCGCCATGCTTGCCGCGGTGGGCTTCGTGCTGCTGATCGCCTGCGCGAACGTCGCCAACCTGCTGCTGGCCAAGGCATCCGTGCGCGGACGGGAGATCGCGATCCGCGCGGCGCTGGGCGCGGGCCGCCGGCGTCTGATCCAGCAGCTCCTGACCGAGAGCGTGTTGCTCGCCCTCGCAGGAGGCACCGCCGGTCTTGTGCTCGCCATGTGGGGCGTGGAATTGATCGGCTCCGCGCTGCCCGCCGACATCATCAATTTCGTGCCAGGATGGAGCGAGATCCGGATCAACCTCCCGGTGCTGCTGTTCACACTCGGGCTCTCCGTCATCACGGGTCTGCTCTTCGGGCTCGCTCCCGCGCTGAATGCATCAAGGGCCGATCTCAACCAGTCGCTCAAGGAAGCCGGCAGCGCGGCGGGCGTTGTGCGCCATCGAGTGCGTGGCGCGCTCGTGGTGGGCGAGATCGCCCTCGCGCTCGTACTGCTGGTGGGCGCAATGCTCTCCATCAATGGGTTCCGCGTATTGATGAACGAGAATCCAGGCTTCGTCGCCGATCACGTCCTCACGATGCAGACCACCCTCTCCAGCGTGGAGTATCCCGATCGCGCGAAGGCGGCCGCCTTCTATCAGCACATTCTGGAGCGCGTGCACAACGTCCCCGGCGTGGAGTCGGCCGGGCTGGTCTCCGACCTGCCCCTGAGCGGCGGCTGGGAGGACAGCACATTGACCATCGAGGGAAGGCCCGAGCCGAAGCCGGGCGAGGAGCCGGCAGCCGACCGATCGTCGGTCAGCGCCTTCTACTTCCGCGCCATCGGTATCCCCATCGTCAGCGGCCGGAGCTTCACCGACCAGGACGCCGCGGCGTCGCCTTTCGTCGCCATCGTGAGCGAGAAGATGGCCCGTCTCTTCTGGCCCGGAGAGGATCCTATCGGCAAGCGTTTCCGCCTTGGAGGTCCGGGCACAACCGGCCCTTGGCGGACGATCGTGGGCGTGGCAGGAGATGTGCGGCGCTTCGGCCTCGAGGCCGACGCGAAACCCACGATGTACCTGCCTCACCTGCAGTCCCCCCGCCTCACGATGACGCTCGTGGCGCGCGCTTCGTCCGAGCCCTCCGTCCTCGCTGCGGTCATAGGCGGAGCCGTGCGCGCCGAGGATCCCGCCGTGCCGGTGTATAACGTCCGCACCATGGATCAGGTGGTGGCCAGCGCGCACGCGGGGCCTCGATTCACGATGGTGCTCATGGGAATCCTCGGAAGCCTGGCGTTGGTCCTCGCGGCCGTGGGCATCTACGGCGTGATGGCGCACATGAGCGCGCAGCGCACGCACGAGATCGGGATCCGCATGGCGCTGGGCGCTCGCGACTTCGACGTCCTCAGGATGATGCTTGCGCACGGCATGCGGCTGACATCGATGGGGCTAGTGTTGGGCCTGGCCGGCAGCCTCGGCGTGACGCGCCTGCTCGCGGCGGTCATGTTCTGGATGCGTCCCTCCGATCCGGCAGCCTTCGGCGGCACGATCGCCCTGCTCGCCGCCGTGGCCGTGCTGGCGTGCTACATTCCCGCGCGCAGGGCCGCCCGCATGGATCCTCTGGTGGCGCTGAGACACGAGTGAGGGATCGGCCGACGGCGGAGGCCGCATGGAGCTTCAGGCGTTCAAGATCGACATCGCCGAAGACGTCCTCGTGGATCTGCGCGAGAGGCTCGCACGCACGCGCTGGCCCGACGCCGTCGCGGGCACGGGCTGGGAGCAGGGAGCTGATCTTTCCTACCTGAAGGAGCTGGTCGAGTACTGGCGCTCACGGTTCGATTGGCGGGCGTGGGAACGGTCCTGCAACGAGCTGCCGCACTTCCGGGCCTCGCTTGACGGCTTCGGCGTCCACTTCATCCACGTTCGCGGCAAAGGCCCTCGCCCCATGCCGCTCATCATCACGCACGGCTGGCCAGGGTCTTTCCTCGAGATGCTCGCTATCCTCCCGCTGCTGACCGATCCGGGAGCCAACGGCGGCGATCCCGAGGACGCGTTCGATCTTGTGGTCCCCTCACTGCCCGGCTTCGGGTTCTCGGATCGTCCCTCGAGCAAGGGGATGAGCGTGCTGCGCATCGCGCGCCTGTGGGTGGATCTCATGGAGGGGCTGGGCTACTCCAGGTTCGGCGCGCAGGGAGGCGACTTCGGCGCGGGCGTCACGACCCGGCTCGGGTACGCCTGGCCGGAGCGCCTCATCGGCATCCATCTGAATTACATCCCCGGCTCCTACAGCCCCTGCATCGGCCCCGAGACGCCCCCGCTGTCCGCCGCGGAACGCAGCTTTCTCGAATCGGTGGATCGGTGGCTCCAGGAGGAGGGCGGCTACTCCCACATCCAGAGGACGCGGCCCCAGACACTGTCGTACGGCCTGAACGATTCGCCGGCCGGCCTCGCCGCCTGGATCGTGGAGAAGTTCCGAGGCTGGGGCGACTGCGAAGGAGACGTGGAGCGCCGATTCTCCAAGGACGAGCTGCTGGCGAACGTGACCTTGTACTGGGTCACCCAGACGATCGGATCCTCCGTCCGGCTTTACTGGGAGGGCGCGCGGGCCCCTCTGCGCTTCGGGCGCGGCGAGCGCGTGCGTGTTCCGTGCGGCGTGGCGCGCTTCCCTCTGGAGAGTCCGTTCCCTCCGCGCGAGTGGATCGAGCGCTGCTATGACCTGAGACGCTTCACCCTGCTTACCCGCGGGGGGCACTTCGCGGCCATGGAGGAACCCGACCTGCTGGCGCGTGAGATCCGAGACTTCTTCAGGCCCCTGCGATGAGGCCTCTGGCCCGTATTTCTCACCAGGTTCCGTCGCGAGGCCGCGCAGATGGCTGACATGACTGGCGCCCGTAGCGGCGAGGACCCGAAGCGTATTGAACATACGGTGAGGGCGCCGAGCCGCGAGGACGCCTGTCAGGGCGGCCAAATCCGCGGTCGCAGCAGGAATCTGGTGAGATATGCGGGCTGATGGTGGGGCGTTTCATACTACGATGATGGTCTTAATCAAACCCGCGAGATGACCCCATGCCGGCCGGCCTCATTCCCCGCATCCTGATCGCCGATGATCAGCCCGATGTCCTCGAGTCGCTGCGCCTCCTTCTGAAGCGCGAGGGAATGGAGATCGATGCGGCCACATCCCCCGCCGGCATCCTGGCGTCCCTCCAGGACCGCGACTTCGACGTCGTGCTCATGGACCTGAACTACGCCCGCGACACCACATCGGGCGCCGAGGGACTCGATTTGCTCTCGCGCATCCGGGCGATCGACGACGCGGTGCCCATCGTCGTGATGACCGCGTGGGGCAGCGTGGAGCTGGCCGTCGAGGCGATGCGGCGCGGAGCGCGTGACTTCGTGCAGAAGCCGTGGGAAAACGCGCGGCTGCTGAGCATCCTGCGCACGCAGATCGAGCTGGGCCAGGCCCTGCGCAAGGGACAGCTCCTGGAGGCGGAGAACCGCGTCCTGCGCGACGGCGACACCGGCCGCCCCGACCTGGTCGCCGAGTCCCCCCAGATGAAGCCGGTGATCGATCTGATTGCGCGCGTGGGGCCCTCTGACGCCAACGTCCTGCTCACAGGCGAGAACGGGAGCGGCAAGGGGGTCGTTGCCCAGGCCCTCCATGCCCTGTCGGGCCGGGCCGGCGGGCCGATGATCACCGTCAATGCCGGCGGCCTGTCCGAGGGCGTCTTCGAGAGTGAGCTATTCGGACATGTCAAGGGGGCCTTCACCGACGCCAGGGCCGATCGCGTGGGCCGTTTCGAGCTCGCCGACTCCGGCACGTTGTTCCTGGATGAGATCGCGAACGTCTCGCCCACCCAGCAGACCCGGCTCCTCCGCGTCATCGAGACCGGCGAGCTGGAGCGCGTCGGCTCCTCGCGCACGCGGCGCGTGAACGTGAGAATCCTCTCGGCCACCAACGCCGATCTGAACGCGGAGGTGGCGGCGGGCCGGTTCCGGCAGGATCTGCTCTTCCGCCTCAACACGATCGAGATCCGCATCCCGCCTCTGCGCGAGCGGAGGCTGGACATCCCCGTGCTGGCCGGGCTCTTTCTCAGACAGCATGGCCGTCATTACCGCAAGCGGCTGACCGGCTTCGACCCCGCGGCGGTTCAGGCGCTGCTCGATCACCCCTGGCCGGGCAACGTGCGCGAGTTGGACCACTCGGTGGAGCGCGCGGTGCTGATGGCGCAAGGCGGCATGGTGCGCGCCTCCGACCTGGCGCTGCGCGCGGGACGCGAGGGATCGCCCAGACTCGAGGAGATGAGCCTCGAGGAGGTCGAGTACTACCTCATCAAGAAAGCGCTGTCGAAGTTCGGGGGCAACGTGAGCCAGGCGGCGCAGGCGCTCGGATTGAGCCGCAGCGCCCTGTACCGCCGGCTCCAGCGGTATGGACTATGATGGCCGGCAAGGGCCGCGTGAGGAGGCGGATGAGCTTCGAGCGTCGCCTCCTGCTGTTGGCCCTGTTCGCCGGGCTGCCCGGCGGGCTGGTGGCGCTCATCCTGCTGTGGACCGGCGACTTCACTCCGAAGGTGCAGTGGACGCTGGCGGCATTCATCGTGGGGTTCTGGTGGGGCGCGGCCCTCTCGCTGCGCCAACGCGTCGTGCTCCCGCTGCAGACGATCTCGAACCTGTTGTCCGCCCTGAGGGAAGGCGACTTCTCCATCCGCGCCCGCGGCGCCCGGGGATCCGACGCCCTCGGCGAGGCGATGCTCGAGGTCAACACACTGTCGGAGACGCTGCGAGAGCAACGGCTCGGGGCGATGGAGGCCACCGCGCTGCTCCAGAAGGTCATGGCGGAGATCGACGTGGCCATCTTCGCCTTCGACGCCGATCGGAAGCTCAGGCTGGTGAACCGCGCGGGAGAGCAGCTTCTGGCCCGGCCCGCGGAGCGGCTCACCGGACGCGCCGCCTCCGAGCTGGGGCTCGCCGACTGCCTGCGCGAGGACGGCCCACGCATCCTGGATATGTCGTTTCCGGGACGATCCGGACGGTGGGAGGTGCGCCGCAGCGCCTTCCGGCAGGGCGGTCTTCCCATGCACATGCTCGTGCTGGCCGACCTGAGCCGCGCGCTGCGCGAGGAGGAGCGCCAGGCATGGCAGCGTCTGATCCGCGTGATGGGCCACGAGATGAACAACTCGCTGGCGCCCATCCGATCGATCGCGGGGAGCCTCGAGAATCTCCTGTCCGTGGAACCGCGGCCCGCCGACTGGGAGGAGGACGCGCGCCGGGGGCTGGCCGTCATCGCCGCGCGCTCCGACGCCCTGAATCGGTTCATGGACGCCTATGCGCGGCTGGCCCGGCTCCCGCCTCCGAAGCTGCGGCCTCTCGATGTGGCGGCCCTGGTGCGCAGGGTCGCGGGACTGGAGACACGCCTCGCCGTCACGCTCGTGTCCGGCCCAGAGGTCACCATCCAGGCCGATGGAGATCAGATCGAGCAGCTTCTCATCAACCTGGTGCGCAACGCCGTGGACGCGGCGCTGGAGACCTCGGGCGGCGTGCGCGTGGGATGGACGAAGGGCCCGGCGCACCTCGACGTCTTCGTCCAGGACGAGGGGCCGGGTCTTACCAACACCTCGAACCTCTTTGTGCCGTTCTTCACCACGAAGCCCAGCGGCTCCGGCATCGGACTGGTGCTGTCCCGCCAGATCGCGGAGGCGCACGGCGGATTCCTGACCGTGGAGAACCGGAAGGCGGGACGAGGATGCGAGGGACGGCTGCGGCTCCCGCTGTGATGCCAATGCCGGCGGCCCATCGGGGAACCCGTGGACGGGCTGCGGAGGCGCATGGTAGCCATGCGAGGAGAGCGCGCAGGAGCCGACGCGCCGGTGTATCCTGTGTCCGATGAGCATGATGAGGCCTCCCTCCCCCGGCCTGGGTACGGCCGCCACCTTGCTGGCCATCGCGGGGATCGGCTGGGTCGACTACTCCACCGGTCCGACGTTCGGCATGTTGATCTTCTACCTGTTGCCGATCCTCGGTGCCGGATGGTGGCTGGGAAGCTGGCCGGCCGCCCTGGCGGCGGTGGTAGCCGGCCTTTCCTGGTTTCTCGCCGACCTCGCCCCTCGTGCGGACAGCAACCTTCTCGCGTCAGCCTGGAACGGAATCACGAGAATGGGGATCTTCCTCGCGCTGGCCCTGCTGACGGCGCGCGTGCGCGCCGACCGGAACCGCCTGGTCGGCCTCAACGCACGCCTTCAGGACCTCCTCGAACGGGAGACAGGCCTGGCCCGCACCGATGCCATCACGCACCTGCCCAACTCACGAGGGTTCGTCGAGCGGCTGCTGACGGAAACCTCCCGGTGCCGGCGCACCGGGAAGCCGCTGTGCGTGGCCTACCTCGACATAGACAACTTCAAGCGCGTCAACGATCGGCACGGGCACTCGGCCGGGGACAGCCTCCTCACGCGCATCGCGCAGGCGATCCGCGACACGGTCCGGGCAGGTGACGTGCCGGCGCGGCTCGGCGGCGACGAGTTCGCGATCCTCTTCTGGGACGTGGACCGCGGCGCTATCGAAGGGATCGCGCGGCGCGTCATCGAGCGCATCGCCGATCTGGGCCGGGACTACCCCGAATCTTTCGTGGGAGCGAGCGTCGGCATCGCCTATTTCGAACAGCCGCCCGACAGCGCCGAGGAGATCCTGCAGCGCGCGGACCAGGCGATGTACGAGGCCAAGACCAGCGGCAAGGGCAGGCTTGTGATCTGGTCCGGCTCGGCCGGCGATCGCCAATCCACACCCATGGGCACCGGCCCGACGAGGTGAGCGGGTGCTCCCCGTGATACACTCGCGCCACACATCGCCAAATGGGCAAAGTCCGTCGCAATGATTCCCTGCCTTTCCGACCTCGTCGAAGCGTGGCGGTCCTGACCGTGTCCGAGGACACGGGCATCGGCCCCTCGCGCGAGGGATTCCCAACGACCCGCTGGTCGGCCGTCGTCGGGGCGCGCAGCCAGGAGCCTGCCGAGCGGAGCCGGTCCTTCGAGACGCTGATCGCGGCGTACTGGAAGCCCGTCTACAATTACATCCGCGTGCGGTGGAACCGCTCCAACGAGGACGCCCAGGATCTGACGCAGGGATTCTTCCTGCGCGTGATGGAGAAGGACTTCCTCGTTGCGTACGATCCCCGCAAGGGACGCTTCCGGACGTTCCTGCGCGCCTGCCTGGATGGGTATCTGGCCAACGAAGAGAAGGCCGCGCGCCGGCTCAAGCGGGGAGGCGGTGTGCCCGCGCTGTCGCTGGAGTTGCCGCGCGCCGACGGAGAGCTGGCCGCCGCCGACATTCCATCGCCCGATTCGATCGAACGATACTTCGACGCGGAGTGGGTGCGCGTGCTGTTCGAGCTCGCGGTGGAGGCGCTGCGAACCGAGTGCGAGAACGACGGCAAGGCGACGTACTTCAGCCTCTTCGAGAGGTACGACCTGGAGAGCTCCCAACCTGTCCGCCTCACGTACGAGCAGCTCGCCTTGCAGCACGGTCTCTCGGTGAGCAACGTGACCAACTACCTCGCGTACGCGCGAAGGACGTTCCGGCGCCTGCTCCTGGAGAAGCTGCGCGAGATCACGGTCACCGATGAGGAGTTCCGCTCTGAGGCCCGCTTTCTTCTGGGGACCGACGCCCCGTGAGCGGCCTCTCCGACGGTGCGCTGAGCCACCTGAGGGACGTGGCGGATTTTCCCGACCTCACCTCTACGAAGTACCGGCTCATCCGGAAGGTGGCGCGCGGCGGCATGGGCACGGTCTATCTCGTGGAAGACACCCAGCTCGACCGGGAGTTGGCCCTGAAGGTCCTCTCGATTCCCGACCCCACCGGCGAGCTGTCAGCACGCCTCCTGAGTGAAGCGCAGATGCTGGCGCGGCTCGAGCACCCCAACATCGTGCCGGTGCACGACGTGGGGCGCCTGCCTGACGGGAGGGTCTTTTACACGATGAAGCTCGTGCGCGGCAGGAGACTCGACGCGTGGATCAGGCAAGGTCACTCGCGGCCGGTCCTGCTGCGGCTGTTCCAGAAGGTATGCGAGGCGGTGGCCTTCGCCCACACGCACGGAGTGATCCACCGGGATCTCAAACCTGAGAACATCATGGTCGGATCGTTCGGCGAGGCGCTCGTGATGGACTGGGGGGTGGCCAAGGTGCTCGACCGGGCAGGAGCGACCCTGGCCAGCGGGGCTCCCGTGGGCCGGAGCCTTGTGCCCGATGAGGAGTCCGCCACGCAGGCGGGCCGGGGCGGAGGGAGCCACACCGAGCACGGCGCGCTGATCGGGACCCCGGCCTACATGGCGCCCGAGCAGGCTCGCGGCGAAATCGACCGTCTGGACGAGCGGACCGATATCCATGCTCTGGGCGGCCTCCTGTATTACCTGCTGTCCGGGCGCGCACCCTTCGATGCCGGGTCGCACGAGGAGATCCTGCGCCGCGTGATCGAAGCCCCTCCCACGCCCCTGCGTCAGATCGACCCGTCCATCCCCAAGCCTCTCGCGGCCATCGGCGTGAAGGCCATGGCCAAGAAGCACGAGGCCCGCTATCGGACCGCGCAGCAGATGGCGGACGACGTGGAGCGGTTCCTGGACGGAATGCCCGTGGCCGCCTACAGGGAGAGGCCTCACGAGAGGGCGGCGCGGGTGCTGAGCCACAACAAGGCCATCGTGGCATTGGTGCTCGTGTACCTGGTGATGCGGGTGGCGCTGATCTTCTTCACCGGCCGGTAAAGGAAAACGCCGTCGCGGTTAATGGAAGCTCGAAGGAGGAGAGACGATGACAAAGACCGTGCTCGGGCTGATCCTGGGAGGGGTGCTCGGCTTTCTGGATGGCCTGATGGCGTTTCGCTATCCTGAAGTTGCTACCATGATGACAGGGATCATCATCGGCTCCACGCTGAAAGGGCTGGTGACCGGTGCGGCGGCGGGGTACTTCGCCACGCGCCTCAACTCACTTCCGCTCGGCATCGCGCTGGGCCTGGCGGTCGGCCTGGCCCTCAGCTATCTGGCGGCGGCCACGAGCCCCGACCCGCAAGGCAATTACTACTACATGGAGATCATGTTGCCCGGAAGTGTCCTGGGGGCCATCGTCGGTTTCGCCACACAGCGCTTCGGCCGGCCGCCGCATTCCGCCACCGGAGCCTGATCCGTAATAGTCCGAAAACACAAGGGAGGAAACGCCATGCACCCGGAAATGCCGCAAGTTCTTGATCATCACCGAAAACTTCAAGCGCTGGCCGGAAACTGGACCGGCGACGAGACAATCCACCCCTCCCCGTGGGACCCGAAGGGGGGCAAGGCCACAGGCTCAATCAGCTCGCGCATCGAGCTGGACGGCTTCTTCCTCGTCAGCGACTACACCGAGGAGCGCGGGGGGCAGGTGTCGTACCGGGGCCACGGCATCTTCGGATACGACGCCCAGGAGAAGTGCTACACGATGCACTGGTTCGACTCGATGGGCTCTCCCTGCCCCACCCCGGCGCGCGGCCGATGGGAGGGCAACAGGCTCGCCTTCGAGCAGCGCAACCCGATGGGACACAGCCGCTACACCTACACGATGGAGGGGGAAGGACGGTACCGCTTTCTGATCGAGAATTCGCAGGATGGCAAGGCGTGGAAGCCGTTCATGGAGGGAACGTACACGCGGAAGTAACCGGGGGCCGGCGGAAGGCGAAGACGGCCGCGACGCCTATCCGATAGCCTTCGCAAGCCCGAAGGCCGCTGCCGCGGCCAGTCCGCCGATGAGCGTCGTCTGCACCGCGCCGCGGGCGGGCCCGGTTCCGGTATAGTGTCCCTTGATGTAGCCGAAGACGACCAAGGCGCTGAGAGTCACCATCACCGAGGCCCACAGAGCCGCCCGCGGAGCCGTGAAGGCGACGTAGGGCCACAACGGGATCAGCCCGCCGGCGACGTAGGCGCCCCCGATCGTGAGGGCGCTTGCGCGCGCGCGCCCAGGATCGGGCTTCTCCAGGCCCAGCTCGAAGCGCATCATGAAGTCGATCCACTGCTGCGGGCGCTTCTGAAAGGACCGCAGGATGGGCTCGACCTCCTCCTTCGAGAGGCCATAGCCGCGGAAGATCTCCGCGACCTCCGTCGTCTCGACGCCGGGCTTCTCCCGGACCTCGCGGCGCTCCCGGTCCCGCTCGCTCGCGTAGT
>JAWPNA010000209.1:0-12727 GCA_045402695.1 Acidobacteriota bacterium | reverse complement strand
CCGTCATCGGGTGGCGCGCCACGTTCATCCTGTCGGCGTTGCCGGCGATCCTGGTGACCGTCATCAGGCGATGGGTCCCCGAGTCGGATGTCTGGGCCGAGTCGGCCGCGGCGCGCCGGCACGATGGGGCCATGCGTCCCTACCACCCTCTCACCACGCTGCGAGCTCTCTTCGCGCCCGGCATGGCATCCCTCACCACGCGAGCCTTCGTCCTGACGCTGTGCAACATGTCGGCATACTGGCTCACATTCTCGTGGCTGCCGACCTACCTGCGCGAGGAGCGCGGAATGAGTGTGGCGAAATCGGGGCTCTGGATCCTCGTGATCGTCACCGGGGAGCTGATCGGGTATGGGTCGTTCGGGCTGCTCTCGGACCGGTGGGGACGCAAGCGGACCTTCTCTCTTTTCGCGTTGCTGATGGGCGCGGGCCTCATCGCCATCACGCTGGGGTGGGACATCGTGTCGGCCAGCACCGGCGCTTTGCTTGCCTCGATGGCCATCGTGGGGATCGGTACTGGGACCTGGTCCAACTTCGGCCCCTATTTCTCGGAGCTGTTCCCCACGAGCCTGCGCGGCACGGCAATGGGCACGGTGTACAACGCGGCGCGCGGCGTCCAGTTCGCCGCCCCGATCGTGGTGCAGTCGATGTCGGAGACGTACCGACTGTCGGGAGGGATCGCGCTGGCGGCAGCATTCTCTTTTGCCGCGGCATGCTGGATATGGACCCTGCCCGAGACGCGGGGTCGCGTGATCCAGTCGCACGAATAGCCTGGCGCACCGGCCGTGATTTCTTCTATATTGACCCGGCCATGAGGTCAAACCGACCGGCGGCACGACGGGCCCTCATCCTCCTGGCCGCGGCCCTCGCGGGCGGCGCGCGGCCGGCCGCGCAGGAGAAGACGGCGGATCTGCATCACACCGTGCGCCGGGGCCAGACGCTCTACTCCATCGCCCGCGCCTACGGCGTCCCGCTGCAGCGGATCGTGCAGGCCAACGGGATCAAGAACCCATCGCGGATCATGGCGGGCGCGCGCCTCGTGATCCCCGATGTCACCCATCCCATCAAGACGCCATCGGTCCTGAAGCGGAGCCCCGCCCCCCCGCTCCCGGCGTCGCTGGACAGGGGGCTCCCCTGGCCGGCCGAGGGGCTCGTGGTCTCGCCCTTCGCGAGCCCGCGGCGCGGCCACCAGCATCGGGGGATCGACATCAAGGTGCGCGAAGGCACTCCGCTGCGGGCGGTGGCAGGCGGAGTCGTGACGATGGCTGCGGAGAGCTACGGGTCGTATGGCCGTCTCGTCATGCTCCAGCACGAAGACGGAGTGACCTCGTACTACGGCCACAACATGAAGAATCTGGTGGTGGCGGGGCAGCGCGTGGAGGCGGGAGAGCCCGTCGCGCTGGCGGGCCACTCGGGCAACGCATCATGCGATCACGTTCACTTCGAAGTGCACGTGAAGGGATTGCCCATCGACCCGATGTCGGCGCTTGGAAGGAAGGGCGCGACCACCACCGTGGCAGCCCAGCCTTAGCACGGTGGCGCAAACTACCTGGCGGCCGCGCCCGAATATGACGCCACCGAAGACTCGGTCTCCCAGAGCCTCACTTCGCGTACAGGGAAGTTCCTGCCGACCGCTTGATCGTAGATCGCCCTCGCAACCGCTTCGGCCGTGGGGTTCACGTCCATCGCGTAGAACGGCTCGCCGAGCCGTGAAAGCACCTCGCAGAGCGGATCGTCCTTGCGCAGGAGCATCCGATGATCGAGGTTAGCATCGATCCAGCTCTGCATTGTGTCGGCGATGTCGGAGAAGTCCACGACCATGCCGAGGCGGTCGAGTCGTTCGGCTGCCAACTCGATTTCCACCTTTCCGTTGTGGCCGTGCGGGTGGATGCACTTGCCCTGGTACTCCAGCAGGCGGTGCCCGTAGCAGAAATGGAGGGTCTCGGTCACGGTGTACATGGCCCGGCAAGGTAGCACAGTGGTCTGGCATCGACCAACAGCTCCCGCCCGCGCGGCGGTCCAGGCATTCCTTGACCCTCTCTGACTCAGCGGGATAGACTGCATTCCGCCCGCAAGGCACACTCCTTCAATCATCCGGCAGAGGTCCCATGAGAGCCCTGGTCAAGGAACGTCCCGGCAGAGGCCTCGTCCTGAAGGAGGTCCCCGAGCCCCGCCCCGGCTCCACCGATGTCCTGATCAGGGTCAAGCGTGTGGGACTGTGCGGCACCGACGCTCACATCTACGCCTGGAACGCCTGGGCGGCCGGACGCGTCAAGCCCCCGGTCACCATCGGACACGAGTTCGCGGGTGTCATCGAGGAGATCGGCTCTGGGGTCAGGGGATTCCGCAATGGTGAGACCGTGACCGCGGAGGGGCATCTGGCCTGCGGCACCTGCGTGCAGTGCCGCACCGGACACGCGCACATCTGCCGCAGCGTGCGCATCATCGGCGTGGACATTGACGGCGCGTTCGCCGACTATATCGTGATGCCCGCCACCAACGTCTGGGCCATCGACCCCGAGATTCCGCTGGACGTGGCGGCCATCCATGACCCGCTCGGCAACGCTTTCCACACGGTGATGTCGGCCGACGTGCGCGGCCGCAGCGTGCTGGTGACCGGCTGCGGCCCCATCGGACTGTTCTGCATCGGCATCGCGAAGGCCTCGGGCGCCAGCCGCATCTTCGCCTCCGAAGTGCAGCCGGGCCGCCTCGAGCTGGCCCGCATGATGGGAGCGGATCGAGCGATCAACCCGGCCGCGGACGACATCGAGTCGGTCGTGCGCGAGCAGACCGACGGCCTGGGCGTGGACGTAGTGCTGGAGATGTCGGGCCATCCGGCCGCAATCCGCTCCGGGCTTAAGCTGGTGCGCGACGGCGGCGAGGTGTGCCTGCTGGGGCTTCCCGAGGACGAAGTGCCGGTCAACCTGTCACGGGACGTCATCTTCAAAGGGATCACGGTCCGCGGTATCATCGGTCGCAGGATGTTCAGCACCTGGTACTCGATGCGTTCGTACCTGCGCTCCGGGCTGTTCGATCCAAGTCCCGTCATCACGCACCGGTTCGGCATCGGCGAGTTCGAGAGCGCCTTGCAGGCAATCCACTCGGGGGCCGGCAAGGTGATTCTCTCGCTTGACGGCGACGGGATCGACAAGAGGTGACTGCATGAACAAGGCATTCGCCGGCAGGCTGAACAAGGAGCTCGACGAGTTCAGGAAACAGGGGGTCTACAAGCGGCTCAACACCTTGCTTAGCCCGCAAGGTCCGTGGGTGGAGATGGCCGGGCGGGGCCGCGTCCTGGTGCTGTCGTCGAACAACTACCTGGGGCTGTGCGCCGAGCCCGATGTGGTCAAGGCGGGCAAGGAGACTCTCGACCGCCTCGGGGCCGGCACCGCATCGGTGCGCTTCATCTGCGGCACCTTCGACGTTCATCAGAAACTCGAGGCAAAGCTGGCATCGTTCCTGGGCGCCGAGGCCGCGCTCACCTACGTCTCATGCTGGACCGCCAACACCGGCCTCACGCCCACGTTTCTCTCCGAGGAGGACGTGATCATCTCCGACGAGCTGAACCACGCGAGCGTCATCGACGGCGTGCGCGCCACCAAGTCGGGTCGCAAGGTGTACAGACACTCCGACATGGCGCAACTCGAGGAGCACTTGAAGTCTTCGTCGGGGGCGCGCCTCCGTTTCATCTTCACCGACGGCGTCTTTTCCATGGAAGGGGATCTGGCGAGGCTTCCCGACATCGTCGAGCTGGCGGAAAAGCACGATGCGGTGGTGGCCGTGGACGACTCGCACGGCACGGGGGTGATGGGGCCCACGGGCCGAGGCACGGCCGAGCATTTCGGTCTGACGGGAAAAGTGGACGTCATCACGTCCACGCTGGGCAAGGCGCTCGGAGGAGCGGCCGGCGGGTTCACGGCGGGGCCGACGGCGCTGTGCGACTACCTGACTCAGCGGTCGCGGCCGCAGCTCTTCTCCAACGCGCTGCCTCCGACGGTGGCCGGGTCGGCGCTGGCGGCGGTGGAGTATCTCGAGACCCATCCCGAGCGCGTGGCGAAGTTGAGGGACAACACCAACTACTTCCGCGAGCGGATCAGCCACGCCGGCTTCAAGCCGCTGGCCGGGCCCACGCCGATCGTGCCGATCATCGTGGGCGAGACGGCCCTCGCGATCCGGATGAGCGAACGCCTCCTGCAAGAGAAGGTCTTCGTGACGGGCTTCGGCTACCCGGTCGTCCCCCAGGGGCATGCCCGCATCCGGTGCCAGATTTCCGCGGCGCACTCCCGCGACGACCTCGATTTCGGCATCGCCGCCATGACCAAGGCCGGCAAAGAGCTCGGGATCCTCAGACCTCCTTCATGATCCAATATGCCGCGGGTCACGCAGTCCGCGAGACAGGCTCCAGCACGCGGATCGGGAGGATCACGAGAGGCACGCCGTCGAACTGCAGCCTACGCTGCAGGGTCGCGGAGGACTGGTTGTGCAGCCAGCGATGGTAGAACTTTTCCTCGCGGAAGATCAGACGCCCCGCGAAGAAGACGGCCCGCGGGAACTCCTCCCGGATTTGCTCGCACAACTTCCTCATCTCGGGCACCATCAGTGTCCCGAGCGCGTAGCGGGAGTCAGCTTGAAACCCCAGTGACCGCGCGTAGCGCACGTACCTCCCCAAATTCTCTTGCGTGCTCTCCTCCAGGTTGTGGATCTCCTGCACGCCCTTGAAGTTCCCTGAATCGATCACGCCCACCGAGATGAACAGGATGTTCTTGAAGTGGTTGGGGAACAGAGCGTGCAGCGCGAGAAACGAGTGCAGGCCCAGCCCCGAGAAGCCGCTCACGAGCATCACGGCCGTCGGCGCGCTCTTGTCCAAGGGAGGCGCGTTCCGCGCGGCGCCTTCCGCCTCCTCCGGCATGGGGACGTCCATCAGGTCCTCATCCAGGCGCTGCAGTAGGCGCCGGATGTGCCGGTAGTGCCCCCGGATCCTGACGCACATCACGACGAACGTGGCGGTGATTGCGAGGGTGACCCACGCCCCGTCCTTGAACTTGAGCGCGGCGGTGAACACCAGGATGCAGCCGGTGAGCAGCAGGCCGATTCCGTTGATCGCGAGGCCCTGCCTCCACTCCCGGCCCGCGCGCCGCTGGCGGATCCAGTGGGTGCACATGCCGAGCTGCGACAGCGTGAAGGTGAGAAAGACGTTGATGCTGTACATCACGACCAGAAGGTGCACCGAGGCCTTCGCGTAGAGCAGCATCAGGGCCGCTCCCACGCCCATCAGAACAATGCCGTTCTTCACCACCAGCCGCTCGCTGATATGGGCGAACCGCTTCGGCACCCATCCGTCGAGCGCCATGTTCGACAGCACGCCCGGCCCCCCGAGGAATCCCGTCTGCGCGGCGGTGAACAGGAGGGCCATGGTGGACAGAAGCGCGATCGAGAGGAACCACTGCCCCACCGGCAAGCCGCCGAGCGTCCAGTGCCCGGCCACCGCCTCGAGCATGACGGCGTTGAGCGTCTTTCCCTCCTGCTTCTCCACGCCGGTCAGCAGGTAGCAGACCAGGATCCCGCCTGCAACCACGGCGAGCGACAGAGCCATGTACAGCATCGTTCGCTTGCCTGTCGCCACGCGCGGCTCCTTCAGGATCCCGAGTCCGTTGCTGACCGCCTCGATACCCGTGTATGTGCCGCCGCCCAAGGCGTACGCCCTCATGAAGACGAACAACAGTCCCGTGAACCCGATCACGCCGAGTCCGTGTCGTGTCTCCTGAACCGCCATGGCCGCCGTCGAGGCGAAGTTGCCGAGGTTGCCGAGAATGCCGCAGAGAATGACGATGAGGTGCGTGATGAGGAAGACCAGGAAGATCGGCATCAGGACCTTCACCGACTCCTTCACCCCGCGCATGTTCATGACCATCAGCACCAGCAGCACGAGGAAGCAGAACCAGATCCTCGTCTTGTCGTGACCCGGCCCCGCGAGGCTGAAGACCGCGTCTGAGCCGCTCGCGATCGACACGGCGATCGTCAGGACGTAATCGATCACCAAGGCGCAGCCGGACACCACGCCCGCGATTGGTCCCAGCAGCTTCGTGGCGACCAGGTAGCCGCCTCCTCCCGTGGGGAAGTTCTCGATGATCTGCGCGTACGAGGCCGAGATGATGGCGATGGTGGCCGCCATCACCAGTGCCAGCAGCAGTGCGAGGTGCCGGTATTCGCCCAGCGCGACGAATGCCTCCTCGGGGCCGTAGGCGGATGACGAGAGTCCGTCCACCCCCAGCCCGATCCAGGCGAAGAAGGCCACCAGGCTGACTTTGTGGAAGATGCCCGGATCGAGAGGATCCCGGGGGGCCCCGACCAGCGCCCGCAGGAGGCGTTTCGGTCCGCGCTCCTGCTGTCCCGGCCCCTCGGAGGCGGGCCGGGCCTGCCGGGTCACGTCCATAGGGCGCGGATTCTAACACTCCGGCCCGCGCTGATCTTGGCGGCTGCCGCGGCGGATAGGGGCGGCCCGGCGTGCGGTCTGACTGCCCCGCTATTAATAGGAGGGGATCCACCAGGGCAAAAACGTGACGTTAATGACTGATAATAAAAGGCTTGTAAGATTACTCTGTTGCGAATGGTATGGCATTTGCTAAAATACGGGCGGATCAGGCGGTACCTGGGCGGATCGGGAGGATTCGTGGCAAACGCGATCATGGAAGGATTGTCAATGACCAACGTGAGGCTGGCCGAGGCTTTCCTTCAGCGCGCCCGGACGCGCCTGAGCGCCCTGGGTGGTCTCAGGGACGAGGCGGACTTCTCCGATGTCTTTCGGGAAGCACGCGACATCCTGGAGCTTTGCTACCGTGGGATGCTGCGCATCATCGGGATCGAGGTGCCACGGTGGCTCGACGTCGGTGACGTGCTCAACGAGAACATCGGAAGGCTTCCCTCCGAAGTGGCCGCGCACCGGGACCGCTTCATCGAGATCTACCGGGACCTGAGACGGGAGCGGCAGGCGGCGCCGGTGGACGAGGTCCCCATACCGGTGGTGAAGCTGCTGGTGGCGGACGCCGACCGCGCCATCGCCGAGGCGGCCTGGGTGCTCGACCAGGCGCAACTGACCCTCGACATCCTCTCGCACAAGCGCGTCCCCGCGCCGAACGCCCGCTGAGAGAGACCGCGCCGCCCGCGCCTACCAGTTGTACCTGACGCCCAACCTCACCACGCGCGGCAGGGAGAAGCTGCGCGCGTCGCCGAATGTGTCGCCGAAGGCAGTCTGGACCTCAGTGTCCTCTCCCTTGTTGAACACGTTGAACACGTCGCCGAAGACGCCGAGCCGTGTCCCCCCGTTGAAGGCGAAGAACTTCTCCGCGCGGAAGTTGAGGTTGTTGGTGGCATCCAGCCTGTCGCTGCCCCGGGGCTTGTTGAAGTAACGCACCCGCCCCTGGTTGAACGGCGTTGCGCTGTTCGGATCGTTGGGGTCGGTGAGGAATTCGGTCGCCCGCGCGACGGGGGCAAACGTCTGTCCGGAGACATAGCGGTAGTCGGCCGAGACGGTCACATCCACCTTGGGGATGATGTACTGCCCCTGGATGGTGATCTCGTCCTTGAAGTCGTTCGTGAGCGACCCCTGCCAGTTGACCCTCGAGTTGGGGGTGTCCAGGAAGGGGGAGGGACCGTAGTTGGAGCCCTGCAGGTCGCTGAAGCTGAAGTCCACGTTGTCGATGTTGCCCGTGGCGTGCGTCCGCGCGTACGACACCAGCATCTGCCACCGTTTGCTGAAGCGCTTCGTGGCCGTCAGGATGACCGCCGCGTACTCGCGCTTCAGGTCATCCTCGTTGGTGATCAGCAGGGTGTCGTCGAGGTTGTTCTGGTTGTACAGCTTCACCAGCCTGTCGTCCTCCCCCACCGCGACGACCTTGTCGAAATCGCCGTCCAGGCTGACCGACTCGATGAAGTCCTTGTTCCTCCTGTAGATCAGCTCCGCCTTCACAGCAAAGTCATGGCCGAGGTCGTGCTCCAGGGCGATCAGGTACTGATCGACGTACGGGTGCTTGAGATCGCGATCAATCTTGTACCGTTGCTTTGGCTGCATCGACACGAAGACACCGGGAGGAGGGTTGTTGGGATCCACGGTGTCTGGATCGAACGTGAACCCAGGGACAGTGTCATCGAGCGTATAAACGAACTGTTCCGAAGCCGCGTTCGGGCCCAGCAGTTGGTAGAAATTGGAGAATAGCGCCTCGTAGTAACGGCCGTAGTGGGCCTTGAGGACAGTCTTCTTCTTGCCGGTCAGGTCGAACGCAAAGCCCAGCCGAAGCGCCAGCGGGTTGGTTCTGAAGACGTTGCCCTGGCCGGGAACGGAGCCGCGGTTGAAATCGAGCCTGAGGCCCGGGTTCACGGTCAACCGGTCGTTGATCTGCCACGAGTCCTGGACGAAGGCGGTGGCTCGTTCGTTGATCCCCTTCTGATCGTACGTGTAGTAACCGACGTAGGCGTAGTCGTAAAACTTGTCGGGATTCCCATCATAATCGAGATCAACAGGGTAGTTGTCGTAGTAGTACGCGGTGCCGGGTATCCCGGCGCGGCTGCGGGTCCGGGAGCGCTCCAGCTCGACACCGAACTTGAAGTCGTGCTTCCCGGTCAGGAACTTGTCGGAGAAGTGCGAGACCGACGCGTTCGCGATGTGTTTGTAGCGGTCCGCGAGGTAGTAATAGGTCGAGTTCTCGGAGGCCAGGCCCGTGAGAGCATCCAAGTGGCCCGATTTGTTGTAGCCGCTCTGCGGGTCGAGGTAGTAGTAGCCGTTGTAGCCGGAATACGCCACGGTGAGGCTGGTGTTGGGACTGATCACCCGCCGCCAGGAGAAATTCCAGACATACTCCGGAGCGTCCTCGGTGACCGTCGCCTCCAGCGGCGTGAAGGCGTCACCGCCCCGGCCCGTGATGTCGTACCGGTCCCACTCCCCCCATATCTCCAGCAGGTTGTCCGGGTTGATCTGCCAGGAGAACTTCGCGAACAGCCGCGGATCCTCCTCCGTCCTGATCGGACCGCCCGTGCTGCTCTCGTCGTTGTAATACTGCGCCGAGACGAAGTACCAGACCTTGTCCTTGACGAAGGGGCCGCCCACCTGGACGGTCGTATCGAACGACCTCTCGATCGTGGGCGGCTGAAGGTCGGGGTTCTTCGTGTTCCTGGGGACCAGGCTGGATGGGAAGTAGTATCCCTCGACCATCCCTTCGAAGTCGTTGCTGCCCGACTTGGTGACGCTGTTGAACAGCACTCCGGTGAACCCGCCGTACTCGGCGCCCCCCCCCAGGCCGATGAGCTGGACCTCCTTCATGATGTTGTAGTTCAGGAACGACCATGGAGTGCCCCCCTCCGGATCGCCGACGTCCACGCCGTCTATCTGGTACGAGTTCGCGGAGCTTCCGCCCCCTCCGTAGGCGGCGCTGTTCTCGATGCCCGGCGCCAGGTTCAACGTGTCGGGCTGGAACCTGCCGGTGGGGAGGTTCTGCAGGTAAGCCTCGTTGAAGTTGGTGGTGGTCCCGGAGCTGGTGACGTCCACCAGAGGGGTCTCGCCCGAGACCACCACCGTCTCCTCGCCTGCGCGCGGCGTGAGGTGGATGTCCACATCGAACGACCTCGCGGCCTGCACGACGATTCCCTCACGCCTCACCGTCTGATATCCATTGATCGTGAAGGTCATGGTGTAGGTCCCCGGCGGCAGCTCGGGGAACCTGTACGTCCCGTTCGCGTCGGTAGTGACGGCACGGCGGCCTCCGATCATGTCCGGGCTCTCGATCTCGACGAGCACTCCAGGGATGCGTCCCCCTGTCTCGTCCATCACGGCTCCCCTGAGGGCTCCCGTGTTCCTGCTCTGCGCGGTAAGCCAGCTCGGGGCTGCGAGGAGCATCACGACAGCGGCTGCGACAACGGCGAAGCGATGTCTCATGACGGCCTCCACATGGCGGGCGGCGGGATCCGCGGATAAGACCCGCGCGACCGGCGGCCTAGTTGTAACATGTCGCGGCGGTCTAAGAAAGAGAAAACTCCCACGTAGGATGACGGCGCATGCCCCGAGCCACTCGCAGAAGGAGATTCCTCATCGGCCTCGCGGCCACCGTCGTTCTGCTGGCCCTCGGAGCGGCCGGGTCGCTTCTGGTCCTCAGGCGGACAGGTGCTCTGGGACGGCCGGCCGGCGGGCTGACTCCCCGGGATCTCAACCTGCTGGTCGTGACGCTCGACACGACGCGCGCCGACCGCCTCGGCTGCTACGGCTATCGCGAGATTTCCACGCCGCGCCTCGACGCTCTCGCCAGGGACGGAGCCTTGTTTACGCAGGCCCACGCGTCCGTGCCGCTCACGCTCCCCTCCCACTGCTCCATCTTCACCGCGAAATACCCCCCGGCGCATGGGGTGCGGGACAATGGCGGCTATTTCCTCCCCGAGTCCGAGGAAACCCTCGCCGAGGTTCTCAAAGAAGACGGGTTCGTCACCGGTGGTTTCGTTTCGGCCTACGTGCTGGATCACCGGTGGGGAATCGCGCAGGGATTCGACCGCTACTTCGACGACTTCGACCTGGCGAAGTACAAGACGGTCAGCATGGGAGACATCCAGCGCCGGGGCGACGAGACCACAGAGCGGAGCGTAGCCTGGCTGGAAGAGCAGAAGGGCAGGAGGTTCTTCGCCTGGGTCCATCTCTACGACCCCCATTCGCCCTACGAACCGCCCGAGCCTTACGCCGCGGCGTATCCCGACCGCCCCTACGTCGGGGAGATCGCGTACGCGGACTCGCTCGTCGGCCGGCTCACGGACGAGATGTCTCGCCTGGGGCTGCTCGACCGGACCCTGGTCGTCATCGCGGGAGACCATGGGGAGAGCCTTGGTGAACATAATGAGTCCGGACACGCCTTTTTTGTTTACAACACCACGACGCACGTCCCCCTCATCATCAGCGGCGCCTACCCGGGCCTCGCCGGCAAGCGCATCCCGGACGTTGTCCGGACAATCGACATCATGCCCACGGTGCTGGAGCTGCTGGGGGTCAGGCACCCAACGAGAGGCCAGGGGCGCAGCCTGGTCCCTCTCCTCGACGGCGCCGGGCTGTCCGAACCGCTCACGGCCTACTCCGAATCGTTCTACCCGCGCCACCACTTCGGCTGGAGCGATCTAAGGACGCTGCGGACGGGCGCCTACAGGTTCATCGAGGCGCCGCGGGCGGAGTTGTTCGACGTCACGGCCGACCCGGGCGAGATCACCGACCTGTCGAGCAGCCTTCCCTTGGTGGTTGAGCAGATGCGAGAGGCGCTGGCCCGGGCCGAATCGGAGATGGGCGAGGCGAAGGCTCTGGAAACGCCGGCCGAGATGGACGAGGAGACGCAGAGGAAGCTGGCGGCGCTGGGATACGTCGGATCGACCGTGGACACTTCGGGAAAGAGCAGCTCGGACCTTCCCGATCCGAAGGACAAGATCGGCATCGTCAACCGGATGCACGAGGCGAAGGAGGACTTTCTTGGCGGGGACACCGCCGCCGCGATCGTGAAGCTGAAGGAGGTGATCGCCGACTCCCCCGAGGTGATCGACGCTTACTTCAGGCTCGGCAATGCCTACATGAAAGAGGGGAATCACGCCGCCGCGCTGGAGATGTACCGCAAGACGCTCTCGCTCAAGCCCGACCATGACTGGGCCATGGTGGCCATGGCCGACACCTTCCTGGAGATGGGGCGCGTCGAGGATGCCTTGGTGGGATATCGCCGGTTCCTCGATCGCGATCCAGGCAATGACCAGATCGCCTACCGGCTGGCCGAGACCCTGCTGGACTCAGGCAAACTCGCCGAGGCTGAGGCGATGTTCCGCAGGGTGCTCGAGATCAAGCCCGACCGCGCGGCTCCGGCGGTGGGGCTCGCCGCCGTGGCTTTGCGCCGGGGCGACACCGTCGGTGCGCGGCGGGAGGTCGATCGCGCCCTCGCCATCGACCCCCTGGCCCGGAACGCACACTACAACTTGGCGCTGACGCTGGAGGCCTCCGGCGACCCGCGCGCAGCGATGGAGGCGTACCGGCGGGAGATCCATCTCCACGCTCATGCTTTCAAGGCGCGGTTCAATCTGGCGCGCATGCTGGAAGCATCCGGCGACAGGCAGGGGCAGATCCAGGAGCTGACGGCGGCCGTCGAGGAGAACCCCGACTTCACACTGGGACGCTTCTTCCTGGCCAAGGCTCTTTTCGACGCCGGCGACCTGAAGCGGGCCGAAACCGAGGCGCGCAAGGCGCTCGACTCGGCCCCCGATCACTACTACGCGCCCCTGGGCCAGTACGTCCTGGCGGACATCTACAGCCGGCAGGGCGATACAGCAGCCGCCGAGGAGGCGGCGAGCCGGGGCCGGCAGCTCGAGGCGCGGAACCTAGCTGGTCCGCCGCCCTGACCGGCGGCGGACCTCGATCATCTGCGCCACGATGCTGACGGCGATCTCACCGGGGGAGTCGGCTCCGATCGAAAGCCCGATGGGAGCGTGCACCTGATCGAGCTGATCCATGGTGGCCCCCCGCTCCAGAAGGCGGCGCCGCATCAGGGCCACCTTCCTGCGGGAGCCGATCATGCCGATGTACGCCGCCGGGGTCCTGATCGCCTGCTCGATCACCGGCTCATCGTGCTGATGTCCACGCGTGACGGCCACGATGTACGAGTTCCGATCGACGGGCAGGTGAGCCAGGGCGGACTCCAACGGAAGCACGAGGGTCCGGTCGGCCTCGGGAAAC